>JAZNZZ010000114.1:0-10846 GCA_045595205.1 Faecousia sp. | reverse complement strand
TCACAGAACGACATGGCTACGATCCGACTTCGTTACGCTGGCCGGTGGCTGCAACTGTCAGAGTGTCGGTGTTGTAGCCGGTCATAGAGGTGTCGAACCACTTGTACAGCTTTCTGTACTGCCACTTGTAGGAAACGATGTCGCCCTCAGCCACAACGGAGAACTGAACCTCGTTGCCGGAATCGGTGGTAACAGCCTCGGGATGCTTGGTGATCTCAGCCTTGGTCATCATAGAGCCTTCGTCGGTCTCTACCTTGGTCTCGCCACAGGCAGTACAGGTGTAGGTGGTGTAGCCGTCAGCCTCATAGGTGGGCTCGGTGTAAACGCCCTCGTTCCAGGCGTGCTCGGCAACGGGCAGCTCCTCCTGAGCTACCAGGACCTCGCCACAGATCTCACAGACCTTGCCCTCAGTCAGGCCGGTCTCGGTGCAGGTGGGAGCCTTACCCTCAACGATCTTCTCGGTGTGGGCAGCGGGGATCTCCTCCTGAGCAACCAGGACTTCGCCACAGACGGAGCAAACCTTGCCCTCGGTCAGGCCGGTCTCGGTACAGGTGGGAGTCTTGCCCTCAACGATCGCTTCGGTGTGAGCAGCGGGGTCAACAACGCCAACCTCACGGCTCAGCTCGATCTTACAAACTTCACAGTAGATAACGGAATCGTAGGAGCCGTCGGTGGTACAGGTATGTGCGACCTCGTTCTCCTTCACAGGTGCTGCGGGGGTATGACCGGTAGCTGCGACCTCTTCCTGTGCAACCAGCACCTGGGCGCAGATGGCGCAGTGCTGACCCTCGCTCAGGCCTGCCTCAGTGCAGGTGGGAGCAACTGCCTTGTCGATGACGATGGCGTGACCGGCAGCAGCCTCTTCGTAAACATAGGTCTGACCGCAGTCAGCACAAACGATGGTAACGGTGCCGGCTTCCTCGCAGGTGCCGGTCTTGGTGGTGCCGCCGTCAACAGCGTGGTGCTTAACCACAGCGGTGGTCTCGCCGGTCTGGGTAGCGTAGCTTTCGCCGTAAACCACGAACTCAGAGGGGTCGAAGCCCTCGGTATTGCAGTTGTATAGGTTCAGGGTAGCTTTTGCACCAGCCTTGGCAACAGCCTTTTCAACCGCTGCGGTGCGGATAGTGCCGCCGTAGACACGCAGGAATACAGCATCGGTGTTGTTGAGCCAAATGGAAGTGCCGCCGCTGGTAGCTTCGCCACCCTCAATGGTAGCGCCATAGATATTCAGCTGACCGCCGCCAATACGGATGTTGCCGCCGTACTGAGCGCTCTTGCCGTTCAGGATCTGGGTGTTGCCGTAGATATTTACCTGAGCCTTGGCATTGCCTATATACAGGTTGCCGCCGCCCTTGGCAGCTTCACCGTTGCGAATAACGCAGTCGGTGATGTTCACGGTGGAGTGTCCGGAAACGCCCACATTAGCACCGAAGTTGGACTTACCGCCCTCGATGGTGCAGCCGGTCATATTCACGGTGCAGCGGTAGGTGGTGCCGTTCAGCTCCAGATCCACGCCAGCCACAAAGATGTTACCGGCATAGCCGTCCACGCCGGTGGGGCAGGTAGCAACGCCGTTACGCAGGGTGACATTTATAAGATCCACCATATTGGGTCTCATTCCGGACTTATTCTGAATATGGACATTGCCTGCCTGTGTACCGGAGCAGCCATCAAAGACAGTACCTGTAACGGTAACATTGTTGCTGCCACCGGAGTAGCCGTTGTTGACAATATACAGACCGCCGCCTTCGCCCTTTGTTGCCTGGCAGTTGGAGATGGTGCCGCCGGTGATCTTGGTTACGCCGCGGCCGAAGCAGGCAATGGCACCGCCGTAGGGTGCGGAGCAGCCGGTGATGTCGGTGTTGTTCATCACCAGGAGCTGTCTGGTGTTGGAATCTGCGTTATAAGTATGGATGCCGCCGGCTCTGTCGGTAGCGGTGGCACCGGTGATGGAGGAATTCTCCAGCTTCAGGACACCCTTGGTGCCCACATGGATGGCACCGCCGTACTTGGCGCTGTTGTTTTCAAAGGTAAGGCCGTCAGCGTTTACAGTACCGCCCTCCACACACAGGGCGCCGCCAAAGGTGTTGCCACTGAACGCAACGGCGGTGGTGCCCACAAAGGAGGTGTCGGTAATGGTGGTGGTGCCGGCATTGACATAGATCGCGCCGCCGTTGATGGCTTTGTTGCCGGTGAAGGTACAACGGGTGATGGTGTTGGTACCGGCACGGATGCACAGAGCGCCGCCGTACTGGCCGTAGCCACCGTTGAAGGTACAGTCGGTAAAGGTGTTGACACAGCCGGACTGGAAACCGATCATACCACCGTAGGTAACCAGACCTGTATTTGCGGTTGCGTTGGTGGTGGTGCTGGCGGTAAAGCTGGTGTTGGTAGCAGTAATAGTGCCGTTGGTGACGATGACAGCACCAATGCCGTAGGAGAGAGTGCCGCTGGTATTGTAAGTAGAAGTGCTTGCAACGGTATTGGCAGTGATGTCACAATCGGTCAAGGTCACGGTACAGCCGGAGGCGATACTCATGATCTTACCGTTGTAGCCGTAGGCATACTCACCGATGTCGTTGATGACCACATCCTCCAGAGTCAGGTTGCCCTTGGTCACGAAGAACAGACCGCCGTTGACACTGCCGAAGGGCTTGTCGAGAACGATAGTACCGTTCTTGACGGTCAGGTTACTGCCATCGTAGATACCAAACACACGGCTCTTGTTGCTGCCGGTGACGGTCAGGGTGTGACCACCCAGGTCGATCTCGGCATTGACAGTTACACCCCCGTTAGTACCAAGGTAGTACAGATTGTTGGGGGTGGTGGTGATGTCGGCAGTGACCAGGAACTTTGCAGTTTCGCCGGTGCCGCCGTACTGGGTGATGAGCTGGTTGCTGACTCCCAGGAACCAGCTATGCCATTCGTCAGCTGTGCCCAGCTGAATGGCATCGGATGCAGGCTCGCTGGTTTCGGGCTCGCCGGTTTCAGGGACGCTGGTTTCGGTGTCTTCCGTCTCTGTGGTCTCTGTTGCGTAGACAGCAGGGATCAGGGACAGGACCATAACCACTGCCAGCACAAAGCTCAGAAGCTTCTTCAGGTTTGTTGCCATTTGATTTCCTCCTCAGAATTTCGTTTTTTGTGTCCTTTTCCCCGGACACCCCGGGTTGGGTTGCAGCCGCGCAGCAACGGCGATCTGCGGGGACAACCTGTCAATTTGAAGTATAGCATTCGCTTTACAAAAAAACAATTGCAAAAGAAAAAATCGGCATTATAGCCAAAGGAACACACCTGTTTTTGTGCAGAATATCCTGCAGGCAGGTGTGTCCCTTGTTGCGGTTCAATTTTCAATTTAGTGCCGGATATTATTGGTAGTTATTCAGCACGATGCCGCAGACCTCCGGGGCAGTTTTGCGGAGCTTATCAAGGCAATCGTTGACGGTGGCGGCGAGCATAAAGTTGCTTCGCACCACCACCATTGCCGTATCTGCCAGCTGGGCAATGGTCTCCGCATCTGCCGCCACCAGCATCGGCGGTGTGTCCAGGACGATATAGTCCTGGGTCTTGCGAAGCTGACCGATCACCTGCTGCAGCCGCCCGTTGTTCAGAAGTCCGTGGATATGCTTATGGTTTGCCTGACTGAAGCCCACAGACAGTCCCAGCTTTTTCAGCTCCACCGTTTTCGCAGCTTCTGTGCTTTCCCGGTCCAGAAGTCCGGTTGAGAAGGCAGCTTCCTCTGTCACCGGGGTTTCAAAGATCTTGTGCAGTGACGGCTTGCGGAAGTCGCAATCCAGCAGCACCACCCGTTTTCCCTTTGCTGCCAGCGCCAGGGCAAGATTGGCAGAAATGGTGGATTTTCCCTCATTTTCTCCTGCACTGGTTACCAGAATTACCTTCTGGCGGCGCTTCCGCATATGGTACTCCACTGCAGAGCACAGGCTCATATTATCCTCCAAAAAGCTGCGGCTGATCAGCGGTCCCGTGATCAGAGGTGCCGACTTTTTGGTGCGAAGCGGCAGGATGCTTCTTCGCTGTTTTTCGTGATGGACTGTACGCAGAAGCTGGGCATCCAACTTTCTTCTTGCCGCTGCAGGAGTCTGGACAGAGTCCCGCAGTATGCAGATCAGCACCATCACAAAAAGTGTCCCACAGGCACTGAGGATCAGGATCAAGGGGTAGCTTTTTCTGTAATTTAAGGGATTGGAAGGGCTCACCGGCACCACAGGATCCTTGATCACCTCCAATTGGGCATTGGCAAAAAGGTAATCGGAGATGGATGCGTGGTTTTCGATGATCAGGCCCAGTGCCCGGAAGGACATTTCCGGAGAGGGGGAGGTAACACTGACGATCAAAAGGTTGGTCTCCGGAATGATATTTGTGGTCACTGTACCGTCAAAGGTCTCATCTCCCAGCTGCTCCTGGATCTTGCTCCGAAGCACATTGCTCCGGAATACCTCGCTGAACACCGCCGCCATACTCTGGGTGGTGGTCAGGGAATTATAGGCACTGGTGCTGTCCTTTGCCCCCACCATCAATGTGGCAGAGGAGGTATAATTGGGTGTCCAGCTCAGCTTGCAGGACGCTGTAAAGATCATCACTGCGCTGAGGCAGATGCAGCCCACCACCCACAGATTCCGCAGGACCGTCACAAAAAGGTTACGGAGGTTGATCTCGTCCAATCTCAGGATTCTCTCGTTCATCCCGCCACCTCCTCTGTGACCACAACGGTCAGTGTCGCCTGACCGGTAAGCTTACCCTCAGCATAGGCATAGGTCAGACAGTAAGTACCCGGCGTGCCGGTATCAAGATTTCCCTGTACCGTTACGGCAGAGGGATCCAGTGCTTCTCCGTTTTTGTCTGTCACAGAGGTCAGCATTCCAAGGGGATCAAACTGCTCCCCTGTTTTCAGATACACAAGATTCTCCCGCAGCTGCACCGTCACAGTGGGGGCGCTGCTCAGGTAGGTGACCTGCAAAGTCAGCTGTACCGTGTCACCAAAGTCATTGGACACCTCCACCACCAGAGGAAATACGCCGCTGGAATAATTGCTCACGGCATTATAAAGCACCCGCATCCGACCGGAGATGTCACCCTCCAGCTGATCCGTCACCTGCAAATGCTCCAAAAGATCAAATTTCTCTCCCCGGACATACACCGGGTTCTTCTTAAGGGAAAAGCGTGGGGCACAGTAGTCCGTATAATGCACCTTCCGGGTCAAGGTAGCGGAATTATGGTGCTTATCGAAGACTACATACTTCACATTCACTGTGCCCGGCTCTACAAAATGAGACACCGCGCCCACAAGGATCTGATCCGTAAGGTCTCCGTCGGTGGCATCGTGCGCCGTCAAGCCCCGGAGCAGTGCCTCCTCCCCGTCACGGACAGAGAGCTCCAGAAGCTGGATGCTGTTTTCCAGCACCGGCATATCCTTGTTGATTCCCCGGTCGTAACGGATGCTTGCCCACAGAGAAAAGATAAGTGCAACCACCAGCGCAAAAACAGAAAAATGTCGTAAAAATCGCATAGAAAACTCCTTTAAAGCCCGTTCTCACAAATGCCGAGAGGATTCTCCCACATCAGGATATCCGCATAGCGCCGGCTGTAGCGCAGCGACAAGTGATCGTATGCATCCATAAGATAATTGCTGCGGCGGACCGGGTCATGGGCATCACTGGCAATGCAGCACACCATATCCTGCTGAAGCAAAAACTCTGCTGCTGCCCGGACACGGCGTCCAAACACCCCGGAAAGACTTCCTCCTGTCAGCTGGATATGGCAGCCAAGGTCCAGCCACTGTCCCACGGTCCGGGGATCGGAATACACGGCTTCGTACCGCTCCGGGTGGGCAACAAGGGGAACATAACCTGCCTTCAAGATCCCTTCCAGCATTGGAACAAAGGCTTCTTTTCCGTAGTCCACAGGAAACTCTGTCAAAAGAAACCGCCCTTTTCCAAGGGTGGGCAGCCTTCCTGCCTGCAAAAGCGGAAGAAGCCGGTCGTTCACCCGCACCTCCGCACCGGAATAGAGCTGAACAGGAAGCTCTTCCGCAGCGCGGCAAAGACGGCAGAAGGCTGTTTCCAGTTCCGCCCCCTTGTAATTTTCCCAGAGACCGGCAACATTGCAGTGAGGCGTCACTGCCACCGCCGCAATATCACCGGCAACGCAGCATTCCAGCATCTGCAACGCTTCCTCCATAGAGCCTGCCCCGTCATCCACCCCGGGCAGGATATGGGTATGAATGTCAAAAATCCTCATCATTTTTTCTTGCGTTCCTCGCCATAGCCATAGTTTCCGTAACGGCCATAGCTTCCATAATGACCGTAGCCGTAACCGTAGCCATAGCCATAGCCATAACCGTAGCCATAACCGTATCCATAACCATAGCCGTAGCCGGTAATGCCGCCCCGGACACCGTTGAGCACGCATCCAAGGAGCTTTGCATCGTACTTATGCAGGTCGGTGATGCCGCTTACCACACGGTAAAGCTTCGCCGTATCCTGCCGGATCACATAAACAACGCTGTCTGCCGCCTCCGCAACCGGGGACAGAATGCCCATCTGCTGACAGGAGGGGGCATCGATCACCACATAGTCCATGGTTTCCCCTGCGGTGTTCAGAAGCTGTGTCACAGCATCGCCGCAGCGGGTAAGCTGATGGGCGGTCAGTCCCTGAGAGCAGCCGGCGGTATAGACCGGCGCGCCGTCCAGTTTTTCAATTACCTCGGAAAGCTCCGCCTTTCCCTGGAGGTACTGCTCCAACCGGGAGCCACGGACACTGCTTTTCTGGAAATTTCCATCCAGCAGCAGTACCTTTTTTTCCTGTCCTGCCAGAGCATAGGCAAGGTTCTTTGCCACCACGGAGACTCCCTCCCCTTCTACGGTGGAGGTCACAAGGATCACCTTACCCTCTGTGAGTCGGGACACCTGCAGCGCCACACCCCGGAAGCCTTCCTTAAAGGAGGTGCTCACCTTCTCATTTAAAATGGACAGGTTAGGCTTCTTATTCCGACTGCGCCGCCTGGACCGGATCTGGGGGATGGTGCCAATACACTGGGTATTCAGCTTGTTCTCAATATCAGAGGCTTTCCGTACCGTGCCTCTGGTAAGGGCATACAGCGCCACCAGTACAAAACCCGCCAAAAATCCCACAGCACCGCCCTTCAGAGTATCCGTCAGCTTCTCCGCCCGGTTGTAGGGCTGGGTGGGCAGCTGGGGGGATTCGATCATATTCAGCTTTGTTTTGCCGATCACATACTCAGATACCGCCGGGTAATTGTGGATCAGCGCCTGAAGAATATCATAGGCATCCTGCGGGGCGCTGCTGGTTACCGAAAGAGTAAACAGATTGGAATTTGCAATGACCTCTGCCCGGGGGACACCGTTCAGGTAGGTCACACCAAGCTCCGTCTTTACCCGGTCCAGCAAAAGGTCGCTGTCCAGAAGATAGGGGAAGGTAATTGCCATCTGGGATGCAGTACGGGCATCGTAATAAAATGTATACCCCTCCACATTGGTATAGGTCTCCACGGTAAAGGAAGCAGATGCACGGTACATTGGCCGGTAGCTGCGGATGCTCATTCCGAAGCTCACAAGTGCCGCCGCCACGGTCAGTGCCAGCACCGCCCACCAAAGCTTGGCAAGTCCCCGGAACGCATCTTTAAAAAATACCAGAAGGTCAATATCAAAGCCTGCAGCCTCTTCCTCCGGCTGTCTTTTTCTCTCCTCGCTCATAACGCCCCTCCTTCCTTCAGGGTATCTGCGGCAACAATGCCGTCGTGGTTTACATAATATATATGGTCCGTGTATTTCAGTACACCGGGTCTGTGGGTGGTCAAAATGCAGGTTCTGTGGCTGCGGGATGCCATAATATTGGCAAGGACCTTTCGCTCTGTGTCCGGGTCCAGGGCGCTGGTGGCTTCATCCAGCAGAAGCACCGGCGCATCAGACAGCAGTGCCCGGGCAATGCAGATCCGCTGCAGCTGACCCTCGGAGAAGATCCCCTGCTCCTTCACAGGTGTATCCAGTCCCAGAGGCAGTTCCCGGATAAATGCCCCTGCACAGGCAGTATCCAGCGCCGCATAAAGCTCCTCCTCGGTGGCATCGGGACGGCGCATACGCAGATTTTCCGCCACCGTGCCGGAAAACAGGACATTGCCCTGGGGCACATAGGCAAAAAGCTTTCGCGTACCCGCAGATACCGCAATGGCAGTCCCATCGTGGGCCTGAAGGGTAAGACTTCCCTCTCCCGGGCGGACGATGCCCAGCAGCAGCCGCAGGATCGTGGTCTTTCCCTCACCGGAGGGCCCTACAAAAGCGATGATCTGCCCGTCATCCGCGGTAAAATTCACATTGGACAGGACGGTTCTGCCGCCCTCATAGCCATAGGTAAGGCCCTTCGCGTGGATGGAAAGGGTCTCTTTTCCGTACTTTTGGCAAAATGCCTCTGCCGCCCCATCTCCCCCGTGATCCTCACAGGGCAGCTGGGTCACCGCCATCACGCGGCCTGCCGCCGTTGCGGCATTGATAGCACCGGGGATCAGCGCCGCCAATGCGGAAAAGGCTGCTCCAAGGCTGCCGGAAAGCTGCAAAAACAAGGTCATTGCACCGAAGGTGATAAAGCCTGCCTTCAGCCGGTACACGCTCCAGCCGAAGCACACCACCGTTACCACCGTCGCCACCAGGGACATCACGGTATTTTTACGGATGGAAAACAGGTTATATTCCAGGGTGGCTTCCTTGTATTTTTCCTGCAGCCGACGGTGCTTGCGGCTGTAGCGGGGGGTCTGGTCAAATGCCTTGATCAGCTGGATGTTCTGGAAGGATTCCTCATTGAACACCGTCATTTCGCTGCTCAGCTGCCGCAGACGCTTGCTGTGGCGACGCATCATTTTAATGGCATAGCGGCTGATCAGAAGGGTCACCGGGGCGCTGAGCAATGCCAGCAGTGCAAGGGTCCTGTCATAATAAAGAAGCACGCAAAATGTACCGGCAAACTGCAAAAGCCGCGTCACAAGGTCCGGCACCCACCCCAGCACACTGGAGGATACCGTGGACACATCTCCCATCATCCGGCTCAGAAGGTCACCGGAATGGTACTGGGAGAGCGCCTCCCATTCTGTATCCAGCAGGCGGTCATAGACCTCGGCGGTAAGCTGCTGGTTTACCTGCAGGCTCAGCTTTGTATTGATCCGGGCGGTCAGGGCACTGACACCGATCTGCACCAGCTGCAAAGCAACAAAAAGCAAAAGTGCCGTCACAAGGCTGCTGCCGGAATCCACATTCACAGAGTCGATAATATATTTACTTAAAAGACTGCCTGCCAGACCTGCTGCAACACCGAAAATGCCTGCCAGCATATACCAGGCAATGGCACCTTTATATTGCAGGCTCTTCCCCAGGATCCACCGGTATTCCGACAGAAGCACCCGGGGCGAGTGCTCCTTCAGCCATAGGCTGATTCTCTTAAACAGCTTCATACTTCCACTCCACGGCAATAATGCCCCAACTTATGACTCCATTCTAGCACAGGGCACAGAAAATTACAAGCGATTCAAGGAGATTCTGCCCTTTGCGGGAATTGACTTTTTCTCATCCCCGTTGTATGATAAACTAACTTACCGCGAAAAGAGATGAAGCCGTTGAAATTAAAGGATTTCTGGGCAGGAATGCGTATGGGCTTTCCTGTCTGTGTGGGATATTTTTCCGTCAGCTTCGGCTTCGGTGCTATGGCCGTGGCAAAGGGGCTCAGCGTATGGCACGCCATCCTGATCTCCGCCACCAATCTCACCAGCGCCGGTCAGTTTTCCGGACTTGAGGTCATCTCCACCCTTGGCACCATTGCAGAAATGATCCTTGCGATGCTGGTGATCAACAGCCGCTATGCCCTGATGAGCCTTGCTCTGGGTCCCCGTTTCGGTCCCTCCGTGGGTGTGGGCAGCCGTCTTGCGGCAGCCTTCTTCAATACCGACGAGGTATTCGCTCTGGGTATGGCACGAAAGGAAAAGCTGACAGCCGCCTACTTTATCGGTGCCGGTGTGATCGCCGCCGTGGGCTGGACCTCCGGCACAGCTCTGGGTGCTCTGGCAGGCTCTGTGCTGCCTTTGTCCGTCCGCGCTGCTCTGGGTGTAATGCTTTACGGTATGTTCATTGCCATCGTTGTTCCCCAGGCGCGGCAGGAAAAGCCCATTCTTCTCAGTGTTGCTTTGGCACTGGTGTTCAGCTGCCTGTTTGCCTGGGTGCCCGGTCTGAAGGAGGTCTCCTCCGGTCTTGCCATCGTGATCTGTACCGTGCTTGCCGCCGTGATCTGCGCCCTGGTGGCACCGGTGAAGGATGAGGAGGCAGCAGAATGAACATCTACATTTATATACTGGTTATGGCAGTATCCACCTATCTCATCCGCGCCATTCCCCTGACACTGTTTAAAAAGCCGATCCGCAACCGGTTTTTGCGGTCCTTCCTTCACTATGTGCCCACTGCCTGTCTCACGGCAATGACCTTCCCCGCCATTTTGTATTCCACCGAAAATGTGATCAGCGGTGCGTTGGGTCTACTGGTGGGTGTGCTTCTGGCGTTCAAAAACAAAAGCCTCATTGTGGTGGCTCTGGCAAGCTGCGCCACCGTGTTTGTTTCCGATCTGATCATCGGATTATTGTAAATCTGTTTATCGTGCTGTACGATCTTCCGTGTCATTCCGAGCCAGTCCGCAGACTGGCGTGGGAATCCGTTCCAAATACTTACTTTACGGATTGCCACACCAGTGACATAGGTCACTGGTTCGCAATGACGGGGCGTGGTAGGGACCGGCGTCCTCGACGGTCCTGACAGGGTGCGCGGATTGCCACACCAGT
>JAZNZZ010000113.1:0-6159 GCA_045595205.1 Faecousia sp. | reverse complement strand
GTGACAGCGTGATCCTGTTCAACTTCCGTGGTGACCGCGCCCAGGAGATCTCCCTTGCCTTCGACCGCAAGGAGTTTGACAAGTTCGACCGCGGTGATTACACCGGTGTGAAGTTTGCCGGTATGCTCCAGTATGACGGCGACCTGAACATTCCCGAAAACTATCTCGTCAAGCCCCCTGTGATCACCAACACCCTGACCGAGGTCCTGTGTGCTGCAGGCATCCCCGAGTTTGCCGTGTCTGAGACCCAGAAGTACGGCCATGTCACCTATTTCTGGAACGGCAACCGCTCCGGCAAGGTGGACGAAGCCCTTGAAGAGTATCTGGAGATACCCTCCGATGTGATCCCCTTCGAGCAGGCACCTGCTATGAAGTCCAAGGAGATCACAGAGCCAATGCTGGAGGCTATGGCAAGCAAGAAGTTCCGCTTCCTGCGCTGCAACTACCCCAACGGCGATATGGTGGGTCACACCGGCGCTATGGATGCAGTTGTGTACGCAATGGAGTGCGTGGATGCTTCTCTGAAGGCCATTCTGGATGCCGCTGACAAGTACGGCTACACCGTGCTCATCACCGCCGACCACGGCAACGCTGACCAGATGACCGAGACCAAGAAGGGCAAGACCTCTGTGCGTACCGCCCACTCTCTGAACCCCGTTCCCTTCATCATCTACGACAAGGACAACGACTGGAAGATCATCCCCGGTGAATACGGTCTTGCCAATGTCGCCCCCACCGTTGTGAAGATGATGGGCCTGACTGCCCCCGATTGCTGGGAAGCCAGCATTGTATAAATTTCAATCAGGAGGTACTGAATTATGATCCGTCACGAAAACGAAAGCGGCAGCGTAAATGTCAGCACCAGCGTATATACTGATATTGCAGGCACAGCCGCCAGCAACTGCTTCGGTGTTAAGGGTATGGCTGCCCGTTCTGTCTCCGATGGTCTCTACCATCTGCTCCGCAAGGAATCTATGTCCAAGGGTGTCCGGGTAGAGTTCAATGACGACAACTCCATCACCATCGACCTGCACATTATGGTGGACAACGGCGTGAACCTGAATGCCGTTGGCAGCTCCATCATTTCCGAGGTCCGTTATGTAGTCCGTAAGTGCACCGACACCGAGGTCCGTGCCGTCAATGTATTTATAGACTCCATGAACGGTTGATTCGTGGATGATTCGGAGGTTTATACCATTGTTAAGAGAAACGATTAACGGCGCTGATTTTCGCCGGCTTACCATCAGTGCAGCCGCTTCCGTGGAGATCCACAAGCAGCAGCTGAATGATTTGAATGTGTTCCCCGTGCCGGACGGCGATACCGGCACCAATATGTCTATGACCATTAACGCCGCCGCAACCGATCTGCGCAAGGCAGAGGACCCCTCTCTGGAAAAGGCTGCCGCCATCACCGCATCTGCTATGCTCCGCGGTGCAAGAGGCAACTCCGGTGTTATCCTGTCCCTGCTGTTCCGCGGTATATCCAAGCGGCTGAAGGGCGTTGACGAATGCGACGGCACCATCTGGGCAGAAGCACTTCAGGCAGGCGTGGATGCTGCATACAAGGCTGTTATGAAGCCTGCTGAAGGCACCATTCTTACCGTTTCCCGTTTGGCAGCCGCAGCAGCCGCAAAGGCAGCACAGCAGAATAATGACATCGAATATGTGCACAAGGTCGCCATCAAGGCCGCAAAAAAGGCACTGGCAAACACGGTCAACCAGAACCCCGTTCTGAAAAAGGCAGGCGTTGTGGATGCCGGCGGTCAGGGCTGGGTCTTTGTGCTGGAGGCAATGCTCTCCTCCCTGCAGGGTGAGGACATCGTAGTCCCCGATGCAGTTGCCGCTGCCGCCGAAAACACCCAGGCTGTCTTCGGTGACATCAGTGACGAGGACATCACCTTCACCTACTGCACTGAGTTTATCATCGACAAGGAGGGTGACAAGGATCTGGAGCCTTTGCGCGCTTTCCTTGACAGTATGGGCGACAGCCTTGTGCTGGTGGACGATGACGAGATCATCAAGGTCCATGTGCACACCAACGATCCCGGCAAGGCACTGCACGAGGCAATGGACTACGGCTCCTTTATCACCGTAAAGATCGAAAATATGCGCCTGCAGCACACGGAAAAGGTGATGAGTGAGCAGGAGCTTGCCCCCAAGGTCGCTGAGCCGGAGAAGGAGTTCGGCGTTGTTGCCGTCTGTGCCGGTGCGGGTCTTGCAAATGTATTCGGTGATCTTGGCGTGGACGGTATCATTTCCGGCGGTCAGACTATGAATCCCAGCACCCAGGACATTCTGGAGGTTGTCAACGCTGTTCCCGCTGAGACTGTGTTCGTACTGCCCAACAACAAAAACATCATTATGGCGGCACAGCAGGTGGACGCTCTGTCCCCCAAGAAGGTCATCGTCATCCCCAGCAAGACCGTGCCCCAGGGCATTACCGCAATGCTGAGCTTCAGTCCCGATCTGTCCGCAGAGGAGATCGAGGCTGCTATGACCGAGGCACTGGGTACTGTGGACACGATGCAGATCACCTATGCTGCCCGGGACTCTGACTTTGACGGACATGACATTCACGAGGGTGACTACCTTGCCATCTACGGCAGTGCTCTGTTCGGCACAGATAAGGATGTTTCCGTACTGCTGCGTAGTCTGGCTGAAAAGGTTCAGGAGCTGGGCAAGGAATATATCACCATTTACTACGGCGAGGACATTGCGGAAGAGAAGGCACAAGAGGCTGTGGATATTTTCACAGAAATTTGCCCCGATGCAGATGTGAATCTGCTGGGCGGCGGTCAGCCTGTGTACTACTACCTGATCTCCGCTGAATAAAACAAGGGGGTTGTCACGCTGACAACCCCTTTTTTGAAGATTGGAGGGATGCTATGAACAGGCTTTGGAAACGGGCATCAGATGTTGTGCGCTACATTGCGGCACTGAAGATCCCGGTCTATGCCTCTCACGCAAGCTTTTTTATGGCGCTGGCAGTCTTTCCGTCTCTGGTATTGCTTTTAAGCCTGCTGCGGTACACCGGTCTGGAGGTAGACACCCTCACGCAGGTACTGGACGGCGTGATCCCCAAGGCACTGATGCCGGCAGCGGAAAAACTGATCATCAACACCTACCGGGGCACCACCGGAACTCTGATCTCCATCTCCGCCATCACTGCCCTCTGGTCCGCCAGCAGCGGCTTTTACGGGCTTACCACAGGCCTTAACTCCATTTACGGTGTGTCAGAAAACCGCGGCTACCTCCACACCCGGCTTTTAAGTGTGCTGTACACCTTCGCCTTTTTAGTGGTTCTGCTTCTGACCCTTGTGCTGCACGTTTTCGGCACAAGTCTGCTGGAGTGGCTGCCCTTTACAGAAAGTCCCCTGCTCCAGTTTCTGGAGAAGGTGGTGAACCTGCGGTTCTTTGTGCTTTTGTCCGTGCAGACGATTTTATTCACCGCAATGTACATGGTACTGCCCAACAAGCGCAACGCTCTGATGGAATCCCTGCCCGGTGCATTGCTGGCCTCCAGCGGCTGGCTGATCTTCTCGGATCTGTACTCCATCTATGTGGAGCATTTTGCCCGCCTTGCCATCATCTACGGCTCGGTGTATGCGGTGGCGCTGAGTATGCTTTGGCTCTACTGCTGCGTATCCATTATCTTCTACGGCGGTGCGCTGAACAATTATTTGAAGAAAAAATAACAGGTGCTGTAAAAGTAAAAAAATGTCATTCCGAGGAGCTGCGCGACGAAGAATCCCCTGCAAATATGTGGGAGACCCTTCGACTCGCTGCGCTCGCTCAGAATGACATTTTATTATCTTAAATCACAGCACCTGTTTTTTATTTCCTGTCCCTGATAAACATCGGCTTCATTTTCGGAGCATCAAAAAACTGCATAAACCGGACGCATTTTACCAAAAACGCGTAGTACACATTATAACCGCAGCCAAACAGAGACTCTGTATTGCCCATACCCTTGGCAAGGATCACATCCGCATTTTCAATCGCCTCCCTGCATTCCCGGCTGACACGGGACAGGGATGTGCCGCCCAAAGCAGTACCGTTGTCGATCACAGGGAAACGGATCCCGGCGATCTCTGCATCCTCCCGGGTGGCATCGTTGACCACAGGACCGCCCCGGACACAGAAGGTGATCTCCAGATGGGGATACTTTTCTGCAATAATTTCGCCCAGCACACGGTCAAAGCAGATCTCTCCTGCGTTGTCTGTCAGATACAAAAGGCGCTTGCCGTTTTGAAGATCCCGCAGGAAGCTTTCATAATACACCTTGTCCAGCTCCATTTCGGAAGCCTTGTCCAGCATCCTGTCCAGATCCTCAAAGCTCACCTGACCGTAGAGCGCTGAAAAATCCAGATAGTTGCCCAGCACCGCAAACTGCAGTGCCGCATATATGGGGTCCTCCGCCTTTGCCACCCGGCTGCGGAGCTCCTCCAATCGCTCCAGCACGAAGCGGTTGGACATTTCCTTTTCCTCCCGCATACGGTCCGGAGCAAGACCAAAGTATTCGTTTATTTCCTGATCGCACAGGCCGCCCAGCACCGCAGAATCCATATCCGCGGGAGCTTCAAAAAACCTTCGGCTCAAAAGCCGGGCGATTTCTGTTGCCTGCTCATCTGTGCCCAGACTGCGGGCAAGCTCCAGCCGCTTGGAAAGAAAGCATTCCAGGCAGGTACTGTTCATAGGGATCGACATAGTAATAACCTCTGTTCTTTTTCGTTATGGTTTCATCCGTTCCCCGCAGCGGCGCAAAAAGTCTTTATCCCCACCGCTGCAGTCAAAGGAGAGTTCTCCCGGACCTTCATAGTTTAGCTTGGCTTCACACAGCCGTCTTTTCGTTTCTCTTGCCGTGCCCTCGGCACCGTCCAGCAGAACGGTCTCCTTTCCCAGAAGGCTGCCAATGGCATTTGCCGCCAACGGGTAGTGGGTGCACCCCAGGACTGCTGCGTCCAGCTTTCCTTTGTAGGGGGCTAACAAAGGCTGCAGAAACGCTTCCAGCTCTTTGTCCGTTGCACCGTTTTCGATGTGCTCCACCAGACCGGGCAGTGGGATACTGTGGACGGTCATTTGCGGAAAACGCTCCGCCAGATGGCTGAACTTTTCCTCCCGCAGTGTCAGGGGCGTTGCCAAAACACCTACCCGGGCGTTGGGATAACGGTCAGCAGCCAGCTTCAGTGCCGGCTCAATGCCCACAATGATCAGCTCCGGGTAAGCCTTCCGCAGGTCCTCAATGGCTGCAGCCGTTGCCGTATTACAAGCGATCACCACCGCCTTAACACCCCGCCCAAGGAGCTTTTCCACCGCCGCAAGGGTGAGCGCCCGGACCTCCCCGGTAGACCGGGTCCCGTAGGGTGCGTTTGCAATATCTCCGTAATAGAGAAAGCGTTCCCGGGGCATCTGGCGAAACAGCTCTCTTAACACGCTGATGCCGCCAATGCCGGAATCGAATACCGCGATATAGTCGTGCTTGTTTGCCATAGCTTACTCCTGAAACGCGCCCGACTCCCGGAGCACCTGTGCCTTTTTGATTTTTTTGACCATATAAAGACAAATGGGAATTGCCAGTGCAAGGCTCAAAACATCCGCGACTGCCTGCACGGATGCAATGCCGTAAGATCCAAAGAAGAACACCAGCGGATACAAAACAGGCAGGAAGCAGCTGCCCTGACGGGCAGTGGAAAGCGCCAATGCGCCACCGGCATTGCCAAGACCGGCGCACAACATATTCACCAGTGCCACCCAGCCGTGGATGGGAAGGGCAATGCACTGCAGCCGGATACACAGGGCACCGATCTGCCGCATTTCCTCCGATGCGTTTTCTGCGTTACTGAATGCGCTGATCACCGGGTCGGCAAAAACGCCCAGGATCACCGCCATCACTGCAGAACCAATCAGAGCAAGCCAAGAGGCAAAGCGGTAGCTTTCCATTACACGGTCATACCGTTTTGCGCCCCAGTTAAAGCCTGCGTCCGGCTGGAAGCCTGTGCCGAAGCCCAGAATAATACTGAAGGGGAACATCATAACTTTTGTGGAAACCCCGACGCCTGCCAAAACGCCGTCAGAGATGTTGCCCGCCCCCCGGTTCAGCAGGATCGCAGCCACCACTGCCAGACCGCTGCGGAACATAGAGGAGGAACCAACACTGAC
>JAZNZZ010000112.1:0-7171 GCA_045595205.1 Faecousia sp. | reverse complement strand
CCTTGGCTCACAGAACGACATGGCTACGATCCGACTTAAGGTCAGTGAAGCCTGGGTGCAGATCGCCACCACCTATATCAAAATCTCCGCGCCGAACATTGCAGAAAGCTTTTCCCGTTATGATGCGGTGAAGATCACCGGCTTTCCGGAGGATGTGAGCCAGTTAAAGGCGCTGGAGGGACAGACCTTTCCTCTGTGGGAGGTTTATCACGATCCTGAAAACGGCGCTTCCGACTATATCGTGATCGCCGGTCTTCTGGACAAGGTCTATACCGGGGAAACCGCGCTCCGGCTGGAAAGAACGATGCCCGAAATGGATTTTGTGATCGAATCCGGCAACCGGCTGTGGGGCTGCCGCTACGGTTTGAGTGCGGACAAGCAGGTGGTCAACGAGATCTACTGCAGTAAGCTGGGAGATTTCAGGAACTGGAGCTGCTTTATGGGCATTTCCACGGATTCCTGGACAGCTTCTCTGGGCACGGACGGACAGTTTACCGGCGCGATCTCCCATCTGGGCTATCCTCTGTTTTTTAAGGAAAACTGCATTCACAAGGTCTACGGCAGCTATCCTGCCAACTTCCAGGTCCAGACAACACCCTGCAACGGTGTGCAGAAGGGCAGCGGAAAAAGCCTTGCCATCGTTAACACCACCCTGTTCTACAAGGGCAGGAGCGGTATTTGTGCCTACGACGGAAGCCTTCCCACAGAGGTATCCCAGGCACTTGGGAATGCGCAGTACAGCGCAGCTGTTGGTGGTGCCCACGGGAGCAAATACTACATTTCTATGACCGACAGCGAAGGTAAACACCACCTGTTTGTATTTGACACAGCAAAGGGAATGTGGCACCGGGAGGATGATCTGCAGGTGTCGGATTTCTGCGCCTGCCGCGGGGAGTTGTATGCCAATTGCGACGGGGTGATCCGCACAATGCTGGGCTCAGGTACAAAGGACACAGAACCGGTGGAATGGATGGCAGAGACCGGCGAGATCGGGATCTCCTCCCCGGATGCAAAGTATATCTCCCGGCTGACCTTACGGATGTCCACAGATCTGGGCGCTGAGGTCCGCATTTACGCGCAGTATGACTTTAGCGGCGAATGGGAGCATCTTACCACCCTGCAGGGAACGAGCCTCAGAAGCTTCTCCCTGCCTGTCAGACCAAGGCGGTGTGATCATATGAAGCTTCGCATTGAGGGCATCGGGCAGGTAAAGATCTATTCCATCACCAAAACCATTGAGGGAGGGAGTGAACTGCCGTGAACGAATATCTTCGGCTTCCGAATATTACCGGGGGAACACCCGGGGAGCAGGTGGCACAAATCCAAAGCTATCTGCATCAGCTGGTTCAGCAGCTGAACTGGGCACTGAGCACTGTGGAAGAGGCTAAGGCCGGAAATACCTCCGCCAATGTGGTGCTCCCCCAGAGTATTGCGCCCGCCTCCAGGGAGGCAATGGAGACCTTCAACTCCATAAAGAGCCTGATCATTAAGTCTGCGGACATTGTGAAGGCTTATGAGGACACAATCCGCACCAATTTCAAGGGAAAATACTTTGCTGACTCTGACTTCGGCACCTTCGTGGAGGAGACCAACCGATTTGTAGAGGAAAACTCCAGAGGTGTCACAGAGGCTTATGAGAGCATCCAGACGATCAGTACAGACCTTACGGATGTAAAGGAATATGTGGAGACCACCGAGGGGTATATCAAGCGCGGCATTCTTTCCAACGGTAGCATTGGCATTGAGGTCGGTGAGACCAGAGATGAAAAATACCATCGGTATGCGCAGTTCACCGCAGAACGGCTTACCTTCTTTGACATTAACGGCAATCCGGTAGCTTACATCGGTTCCGGTGAAGCAGACAAAAGCGGCAACACCAACTGCCTGTATGTCACCGGCAAGGCGGTATTCCTTGGGGGTGTGCAGTTTGGTGGCTACAAAATCGATACCAGTGATGGCATTGCCTTTATCTGGATCTGAAAGGGGGATGTGATATGGCAATTACGAATTACACAGATGATAATGAGATCAGTTGGGTGAGAATCGTAACAAGCGAAGATGATCCCGGCGAATACGATGCCGGTTACTTCTGGGTGAATTGGAGAGAAAAAGGATGGGATCTTGCAAACAAAACCACAACCATTGAATGGGCCTGTGGTGTGTATTGTAAGTACAATTTCCAAAACAACGCTGTAAGGATGGATGCCTTCTCCATCAACGGTGTGCAGGTTTACAGTGGCGGTACTTATTCAAATTTTGAAACAGGTTCTCACACCATTGCCACCGGAACCCTGGATGTGGAGCACAATGCAGACGGAACAAAGACATTAAGCATATCCGAAATTACTGGATGGCTGTATCTAAACCACAACTATACTGCCGCGGCAGCTGTGTACCAATGGACCGGGCTTAGCATTACGGAGGCTGCGGATTTTGATGATACGCAGAAATCCATCAGCATTACCATCAGCAACCCCTTTGACTACACCATCGAAATATGGATGGATCCCAACATCATCGGAGATAGCGTTTGCGGCCGCAGTAATAGTGATATTACGCTTGATGAAAACGGTACTTACATTTGGGAGCTTTCCCAGGATGAAATCAAGGAGCTTAGGAATCAGTGTTCCGGTCAGGAATGTCCTGTGAGGCTCTATGTGGATACTACCATAGACGGCGTATACTACAGAGCCTACAAAGATGTGACTTTCACGCTGGTGAGCGATGCTGTAAAGCCTAATGTGATCGACTGTTATGCAAATCCGCACAATCCCTGGCTTGCAAATGGCTTTGAAAATCTCTTTATACAGGGCAAAAGCAAAGCTTCTATTTTCGTGAACGCGGAAGGGAAATACGGCGCGAACATTGCCAGCTGCTATGTCACAATGGAGGGCAAAACCTATGAGGGCGAGGAATTCTGCACAGATGTGATCGAAGGCTCCGGCGATATTACAATCACGGTCCGGGTCGAGGATACGAGGGGCTTTTACACGGAAGAAACGATAGATATTATCGTTTTGTCTTATTCCAAGCCTTTGGTGGTACCGGTAGGAGAAGAGACGGCGATCCTCTGCTACCGAAGTGACAGCAACGGCAAGCGCGTCGGCAACAGTTCATCCCTGTGGATCAAAGCGGCGGTATCTTATCACGATGTAGGCGGTGAGAATGCGTGCGCCTTGCAGTGGCGGTGGAAACTGGCGGCTGATGAATGGCCTGAGGCTGACACCTGGGAAGATCTGCCCCTCACCGATAACACTTACAACACTTACGCCCCGGTCGATGTCGATGAAAAATTCGAATTAACGAATACTTATACGGTTCAGATCCGGGCGATCGACACCATCGGAGAGCAGGATCCCAAGACCTTTGACATCCCCACCGAGGATGTGCCGCTGCATCTGGGCAAGGGCGGTATGAAGGTGACCATTGGAGGATACTGCGACGATTCGGAGAACCGGACTTTTCGCTCAGTTTGGAAAGCAATCTTTGAGGCTGGTGTTATTATCAGCGGAGATATTCTTATCGGAGAGAGCAAAATGACCCTTGCCGACTATATAAAATCTGTTATTAACGAAGGAGGCTAATACAATGGCATATTACACAGTCAAAAAAGGAGATACCCTTTCTGAAATTGCGAGACAGAACGGCACCACCTATCAGGAAATCGCAAAGCAGAACAACATCTCCAATCCCAACCTGATCTACCCCGGTCAGCAGCTGAAGATCGGAAACGATGACAACGCGGCTGCCACTGCACCGGAGACCCCGGCAGCGCCACAGCCGGATGCACCCAAGGTGGAGCAGAATACTTATACCCCCAGCGAAACGGTAATGCAGGCAGAGGCGCTTCTGCAGCAGCAGATCGAGCAAAAGCCCGGGGATTACAAGTCCACCTGGGAGGGTCAGCTGAAGGACACCATTGCCCAGATCCTGAACCGGGAGAAGTTCTCCTATGATGTGAATGAGGATCCCCTGTATCAGCAGCTGCGGGAGCAGTATATACAGCAGGGCAGCCTTGCAATGATGGACACTATGGGTCAGGCGGCTGCAATGACCGGCGGCTACGGCAATTCCTATGCACAGTCCGCAGGTCAGCAGGCGTATCAGGCGTACCTGCAGGGTCTCAATGAACGGGTGCCGGAGCTGTACGGTATGGCGCTTGATAAGTATACCCAGGAGGGTCAGGCGTTGTATGATCAGGCATCTCTTCTCTCCGGTATGGAGGAACAGGAGTACGGCAGATATATGGATCGGTTGAACAAATACTACACCGAGCTGGGTCTGGCAAGAGACGAAGCCCGGTACCAGGCAGAGCTGGATTACGGCAAGTACCGCGACAGCCTGGATGATGCCCGCTATGATACCCAGTACAAGGACAGCCAGCGGAATGAAGCCTACAACAAGCTCACCTCCCTGATCTCCCTTGGCTATAAGCCGACATTCAATGAATTGGTGGCTGCCGGAATGAACCGAGAGCAGGCAAATGCCATTGCGGCCAGTGTAAAATCCGGTGGCAGCGGTGGACCCGGCTACATAGATTCAGTGGAAGATTTTGTATGGGATCCTAACGATATATCCCTCGATATTTGGCGCGGTGTCTTCGGATCAGCGACACTGGATGAACTCAGTACCTATTTGGAGGATCTTATTGACGAAGGTAGAATCTCTGAACAACAGGCATTTAAGATGATGGCAAGGTGGGAGGACGACAAGCTCCACGCGGAAGCACTGGACGGTTTCTACGCATAAAAGGAGGGCATATATGAGTACATTACTGGAACGATACAACGCGCAGAAAAAAAGTAAAGTTGTTACCTCCGAGGTTGATCACAGCCAAAACAGTGTGCGGAAGAAGTATATGGAGCTATACACCAAGGCAAGTGACAAGGCCAGGGACAAGCTGCTGAGCTTTGAGGAAAAGATCTCCAGCGGCGGATTTATGTCTGAGGATGACCGTGTGGCTTACCGTAAGGCAGCGGTAGACTATATGCAGTCCGGCAGTCAGGCACGAAAACTGGCACAGCAAATGGGCTTTACACTGGATGAGGCGGCAGAACAGAAGCGACAGGCCGCGGAAGCACAGATTGCTACCCGCGCCGGAAAGTGGCTGGAGGATACCTACGGTCAGTTTAAAGATGAGAATGACTATAATACAGCACTTAAACAGTGGCAGGAGTTTTACGATAAGTGGGGCCATTATGCTGAATCTGATGATTTCCGGGAAAAGTCTGTTTATGTTAGCAATGTAAAATATCGTGCTCTGGGAAATCCAGAGTTTACAGACGATACATACGCCTACATCAACAACCCCACCGTTGAGGATAAACGGTTAGGAGGCGGTCAGGTCACAGCACGAGATTTGATTGAGCTGGAACATTCTATGTACGCTGCAGATACTCCAACCAGAAACTTTAGTAAGTCGAGTGAGAAAAACAGATCACTGGACCAACTGACTGATGATGAAGTATCCCTCTACAACTACATTTATGCTACCGAAGGCAAAGAAGGGGCAGAAGAATACCTGAACTATATCCAGAAAACACTGAATTATAGGGCAGGATCAGAAATTTCCAAAACAATCCAGGGAATTAATATCCCAGTGGTTGAGGATATTGCAAAATTAGCTTTTGGCTTAGAGGCTGGTATTGACCAATTTGGCAGCGGAGTTAAGCAGTTATTCTCCGAGGATGAATTAGCTCCGACTGCTACACAGTATGCAAGTGGGCAAATCTCCGAATCACTTGACGGATTTGGCAAATACGCATATACAGCGGCTACCACTGTTGGCAATATGGCTCCGTCTATACTTGTATCCTCCGTTTTGACTGCTATGGGTGACCCTACGGCAGGTCAAATTGTTGGTGCAGGTATGATGGGTGCATCTGCATCCGGTAATGCTTACGCAAGCGCACTGCAGGATGGGTATAGTAAGAAACAGGCACGCACATATAGCACACTTATTGGTGCTTCTGAAGCTGCATTGCAGTACCTCTTGGGCGGTATCGGCAAGTTGGGTGGTGTCAGCAGCGCAAAGATCCTGTCTAAGGTAGCTGCGATTGATAATTCTTTTTTACGCATTTCTGCAAAGCTCGGCATTGAACTGGGCAGCGAAATCATAGAAGAAGAACTTCAAAACTTTCTGGAGCCTGCTTTTCGTTCAATTATCTTTGGTGAAGAATACGATGCACCTACCATTGACGAGCTGCTTGAAACTGCCATTGTAACCGCTTTGTCTACCGGTGTGTTGGAAAGCACGGGTACAATAGGTAATGATGTGGCTAACAGCAGATATTACACAAACACCTACGGCAATGTACAGCGTGATCTTGTGGATCAAAGTCTGGAACTGCCGGATGGAAGTTTGAGCAAAGTCCTTGGACAAAAATACCAGCAGAGACTGGACACCGGCAAAGGCCTTAACGGACACCAGCTAGGAAGGCTAGTAGAGGCAAACGAACAGTTTTTCCGCAGTGAAGACATTTCTAATATCCAGGCGGCAGCAGAATCACGGCTTACTAAGTTGGGAGAGACCGGGGATGTGAGTGCTATTGCCGCTGCCTTGGCTAAAAGATTCTCCGGTGAAAAGCTGTCCAATAAGGAATATAAGCTTATTCAGGACAGCAAATACGGCAGGCGTGTTTCCACCGAAATGAACCCTGCTAACATACGATCCGGTGGTTATGCATCTGCGTGGGCTGAGAATATCGGCACGGAAAGGATCAATGTCGAGGAATACAACCGAATTTTGGAGGCCGCTCAGCTGCCACAGGAGACCGCACAAGTTACTGGTTACCAGGTTGCTTCCGATATTCCGAATGTGGCTCAGGTGTCGCAGGAAACACCGGCAGAAGCGATCGCGGAGGACAGCAATAATGTCTCTATGGAGGGTAAGAGCTTTGTAAAGAGCACCGGTGAGGTGGCACAGACGGTGACGGTGGAGAATATCTCCGGCAAGGGGAATGTTACGCTCACTGTCAACGGCAAGGGCGGTGTGCCGATGGGTGATGTGTCCTTTGGGGACACAGCCACAGACTTTGCCTTCAACACGGTTACGGAGGCCACCGGTATGACACCGGAGGCTGCCAATGAGATTTTGAGCAGACCCAACGCAACCGACATCAGGTTTATTGAAGAGGCGCTGAGAGCCTTCCAGAGCGGCATACAAAACGAT
>JAZNZZ010000111.1:0-5790 GCA_045595205.1 Faecousia sp. | reverse complement strand
ATCCTCCGTGTCATTCCGAGCCAGTGCACACACTGGCGTGGGAATCCGTTCCAAATACTTACTTTACGGATTGCCACACCAGTGACATCGGTCACTGGTTCGCAATGACAACGGGGGTGACAGGAAGATAAATACGAATTTTATACTGTTTTTCATTAAATGAAAAATTTTCTCTGCATGGTCTCTCTTGCAGGGCGGCAGATGGCAAGGAAGATCAGCATCCCGCCCAGAAGGAGCAGTGCTGTCATAGGATACAGGGACCACAGGGCAAAGCTCCCCTCAAAGAAGGTCAGGTTCACAAGAAAGCCCATCAGTGGCATAAACCCGCCCAAGGCACACAGCGCACCGCCGTACACATACAAAGCACCCCGGCGCACATACCGAAGCAATGTTACCACCGCCGTGACCACAAGGCACACAAAGCCGGTGACCGGGAAGGCAAAGCTTAAAAACCAACCTCCCTTTGTGGCAATGCTGATATACAATAGCAGCACCGCCACCGCCCCAAAGCCGCAGGGCACAAATATTACCGGGTTTGGCCTGCGGAACCAGAAGGGCAGCACCATACAGACATAGACTGTCATAAGCGCAAACAGCACATAGCCTGACCAGCTGAAGCCTCCGCTGACCAGAAGGTCACACTGGACACAGATCACCGCCGGCAGCAGGAACAAGGTGGTCAAAATGATCTGCAAGCCACGGCTGCTGACCTGCACCACGGGACTTTGCTCCCGGGGATAAAAAGGCTGCTCCGCCTGGGTATACAGGTCAGGATGGGCACGGGTGCCGCAAAGTGGGCATTCCATTTCTGTATCTGCAAGCTTTACGCCGCATTTGGCACAATACATACCTTAGCTCCTTTCTGCCCCGTTGCTCTGGACCTCTGCCTCCAGTCCCATATCCCGAAAGACACGGTAAAGCTTTTGCTCCAGCGCGGACTCTTCAATATTTCTGATAATGTTGATGCAGAGGTCATCCCCGTAGGACACCACGCCGCAGTTATAGGGCGCTGTTGCCTGGACACCCAGGATCACATCAAACCGTTTTACATAAGGCTCCATTTCCTTAGGAACCTGTACCCGTCCCAGATTGGACATACTCATACTGGATTTTCGCTCGCCCACGGAGTCGAAGATCGCCTTCATCACAAGATTCTTAATAAACAGCGGCACCATCCGCACCGCCAAAAGGGTCTCCGCCCGGATATTCGTGGCGATCATCGTGCTCATATGCTTGGGGGTAATATCCAGACCCATTCTATGCTTTACGATCTGGCAGATCTCCTCAAAGCTGTAGCTGCCCAACCGGGGCATAATTTCCGGAGTGGTGTACATTGCAAAATTCCGCAGGGTCTTGCTGGGAAACAGATTCCGCAGATTCACCGGCAGCAGCACCTTAACGCTCTTTCTGTGCAGCTGATTGGGTATGCACTCCTGCTGGAGCTGCTGCAGCGCCATCATAAGGCAGGCACACAGAAAGGTGGTCAGGGTGACACCGTGTTCCTTCGCTCTGGCAAGGGTCTCCCTCACCGACAGTCGGAAGCAGGTAATGTGCAGGAAGCCGTCTTTTTCCGGCGTGCCCTGGAAGCGCCAGGCATCGTTGGCTTTTCGGCTGGCCATTACTGTGCCGCCGTATTTCTGAAAGCTGTCCTCCAGCTCCTCCTCCCCGGGCTCCTCCAGCCTTCCCAGCACCCCCTGCTCTGCGGGGATGCGGACACCGTGCTTCTGCAGCAGATACTCTGCCACAAGGCTCTTTAAAAAGATCAGTGCACCGGTACCGTCGGTAAGAGAATGGAACAGCTCCACCGCCAGACGGTCTCCGTAAACGATCACCCGGAAAGCGCATTTTCGCATCTCCTGCCGGGACATACGGGGGAGCGGGTAGCTGTTTTCCTGCCGCAGCCTGGGCGCGTGCTCCAGCTGCTGCAGATAATACCAAAAAACACCCCGCCGCAGCCGCGCTGCAATAGAGGGAAAGCGCCGCACCGTCACATCCAGCGCCTGCTGCATAATTTTTCCGTCAATGGGCTCTGTGAGGGTGACAGAAATGCGGAAAATGTTACTCCAGTTGTTCCGGCGGGCAGCGGGATAGATCTTCGCCGCATTGTCCAGCCGCAGCCACCGCAGCTTGTTGGCACGGGCAATGTGGCTGTTCAAAAACCGGCCTACCGCCTGCAGATCATCGTGATCCTCCTGAAGGCCGTAAAGCAGGTACGCGTGCCAGCGATCCTCCTTCACCGTAAGGGTGGAGCGAACACCGGATGCCAAAAGCTTTTCGTGCATCAGTGCCGCATCGGAGCACATTATTTCGTCCCCGCCCACAAAAATATGGGAGGGCGGCAGTCCTGTCAGATCTCCAAACAGCGGAGATACCATAGGATCTTCCCTGTTTTTGGTATAACAATTGGCATAAAAATCCAGGGTCTCCTGCTGCATACTGGGGTCTTTTTCCCTGTTTTTCTCATAAGATTCGCCGGAGGCTGTAAGATCAGTCCAGGGAGAGATGGTAAGAATGCCCCCGGGAAGGGGAATGGAGCGTTCCTTCAGCTGCAGGCACAGGGCATAGCACAGACCGCCCCCTGCACTCTCGCCGCAAAGGGCTATATGCTCCGGGGCATAGCCCTTGGAGAGAAGATACCGATAACTCTCCAGAGCATCCTCCAGTGCCGCGGGATAAGGGTGCTCCGGTGCTAACCGATATGCCGCGCAGAACACGCGCATACCGGTTTCCGCTGCCAGCATTGCCCCAAAGCCGGAAGCATAGTCCAAGCCGCCGCAGCAATAGCCGCCGCCGTGGAGGTAAAGGATCACGCCCTGTCTGCGCTCATCCTTGGGAATGATCCACGCGCCGGTAAACCGTTCAAAAAGATGGTCACGGATGATGACATAGGCACGGTGCTTCGCTTCCACCATATTCCCCAACAGCTCCTGACCCTTGCGTATGGTGTTCAGGGAGCAGCTTCGAAGCAGCGGACGCACCCTTGCCAGCTGATTCCGCACGCTTTTTGCAGACGGCATATTCCTTTCCTCCTCTCTCTTTCATTTTTTTAATTATACTATAAAAGCAGCCAATGTGTCAACATTACCCGCGGTAGGCTGCCCCCTGTGCCAGATCGATCACCGCCTGTCCCAGAAGCTCCACCGCCTCCAGTGCCTCCTGCCGGGTGTTCCCTGCTGCTCCCACCTCCACGATCAATGCACCGGGGGACAGGTCCTGATTGAACCGCTGGGAACGAAAGCTGATGGGGCGGCAGATCCCCGGGGTATTTTTCTCCAGCTGGGCGTGGAGCTTCACCGCAAGGGACATATTCTCCGGCCAGCCGGGATGGGAAAGTCCACTGGCATCCGTCCCCACCACCAGCATAAGCTGTGCCGCAGAGCCAACGGTAAAGCCCAGCTGTTCTCCGTCGGCAGCTTCCACCGCATCCCGGTGAATGTCCAGCACAAGACGGATGGTGGGATATGCCTTCAGGTACTCCTCAATGCTCTCCCGGGCATTGCCGTAGGAGGCGTTGTAGGAGGGACTGTCGTGAAGCTGCCGGTCGTGAACTGCCTTGACGCCTCCTGCCTCCAGCACCTGCACCAGCCGGTCACCGATGGAGATCATATTATACTGCTTGTCCTGAGAACGGTAGTTCATCGCCTTTGCGTTTTCATAGCTCTCCGTTGCGTGGGAATGGAGGATCAGCACCGTCGGTCCTGTGGAGGTAAGATCCCAGGAGAGCTTTTGGGTCAGGCTCTCCTCCACATCCATAGAAAGGCCGCACACATTGTTCACCTCCACCAGCCGGGCATCCCCTGCACTGAACACAGCCTGCACAGGAGCATCTGATCCGGCAGGCGGCTCTGTCTCCTCCGGAAGCTCCGGCTCTGTCCCCTCAGTAGATCCCGGTGCTGTGGTTTCCGGTGGCTCCGGGCGGACCACCCGTCCCGTTTCCAGAAAAAGCATCACAGACACCGCCTCCGGTGAGGTAAGGGCGGAAATCAGCTTCCCAAAACCGCCTCCCGCCAGCAGCCGAAGCAAAATGGCACAGCACACCACCGCTGCACCCACACGAATGCTTTTTCCTTCCCAATCCATAGCAAACCTCCTGCGTAATACAAAAAATCGGCGGTGCCGAAGCACCGCCTTCTGTATTTCTATTCCGGTTTCTTCCGCCATTTCGGCCGCGTCCGTAATTCCAGTCGCAGCGTTTGGAAAAACGCTGTCAAAAGAGCACCGCATTCCTCCTGCCGGATGCCCGCCTCCACCGTGGGACGGTGGTTAAACTCCATTGAAAACAGATCGCAAACAGAGCCGCAGGCGCCGCATTTTTTGTCCGATGCGCCGAACACCACTCTGGGGATCCGGGCATTGATGATAGCACCTGCACACATAGGACAGGGCTCCAGGGTCACATACAGCGTACACTGCCAAAGCCGCCAGCCGCCCAAGGTTTTACAGGCCTCTGAGATCGCTTCGAGCTCTGCGTGTCCCAGTGCCGTTTTCCCCGTTTCCCGACGGTTGCGGCCTCTGCCCACGATTTTTCCGTCACAGACAATAACACAGCCAACGGGCACTTCCCCCTCCGCTGCCGCCTCTTTGGCAAGCACCAAAGCTTCGTCCATAAACTCCAGATCTGTCAAGCAAATCACCCCTTTACCGCTATTATATCAGCAGAAAAGAGATTGTCAAATTCCAATTTGAAGCGCAAGGGCGCTTCACCCCAACTCGTGCACGGTGCGGAATAAATCGTCAGAAAGAGCGCTCGGTAACGATACACCACACCGCGTTGCAAATTTCAATTTAGCGCGCTGTAGGGAATGCATATATGCATTCCGCATTGCCGCAGGCAATGGTGATTTGCACAGCAAATCAGGCGGAACGGATATATCCGTTCCCTACGATGTGTGCACGATAAACAGGAATTTGTGTTCACAGTATAACAACTTGCTTTTAAAAAACCACGGGAATTATGGTGTGCTTGCAATCGAAAAAAAATAATGCTATAATAAACAAAATCTTTTTTGGAGTGCTTATGAAAACTTTACTGCATATCTGCTGCGCCCCCTGTGCCAACCAGTGCATTGAGGTGCTGCGCGCCGACCACTTTGAGGTCACAGGCTTCTGGTACAATCCCAACATCCACCCCTTTACGGAATACCGGGCAAGGCGCAACTGCCTGCGGGACTATGCTCCCACCATTGATCTGCCTCTGATAGAGCAAAACGATTATGCCCTGCGCCCCTTTGTCCGCACTGTGGCAGAGGACATTGGAAACCGCTGCGGCAAATGCTACGAGATGCGGCTTTTTGAAACGGCACGGCAGGCTGCCGAGGGCGGCTTTGACAGCTTCACCTCCAGCCTCTTTATCAGTCCCTACCAGAACCACGAGCTGATGCGGGAGACCGCAGAACGAGCCGCCGCAGAGTTCGGTGTATCCTTCCTGTACCGGGATTTCCGTCCCTACTTTAAGGCAGGGCAGGAAAAGGCGCGGGAGCTTGGGTTCTATATGCAGAAATACTGCGGCTGCGTTTTCTCCGAAGAAGAACGCTACCTGAAGAAAAACAAGATCATACCTTAAATTTCAATTTGTCGCACCGAATACCGTGTCATTCTGAGGAGTGTCGCAAAGCGCAGCGAATCTTCTAGTAATAATGATTGCCGGTGGCAATCATACATTGATTAAGACGCGACGAAGAATCTCCTTCAGTAATGCGTACCATTTAAGATGGGGATTCTTCGCTTCGCTCAGAATGACAGAAAGATGAAACAAATTGGCAACAAACCTTATGATTGGATCGGTGGAAA
>JAZNZZ010000110.1:0-21876 GCA_045595205.1 Faecousia sp. | reverse complement strand
CGGGCTCCTCGTGCATCACGCTTTTGTTATCGTAACATTTTTGGCTCGGTAACGGCAGAATGTAACGATACCGAGCGTTTTTTGGGCGTTTTATTCCGCACCGTGCACGAGTTGGGGTGAAGCGCCCTTGCGCTTCAAATTGAAATTTAGCTTATTGGCTGTCTTGCAACATCTGCAATGGCAGCGGCAAAGGCGGCGCAGGCCGCATCACAGGCAGAACGGGTGCCGGTGAGCAGACCACCACCGAAATTTGTTTCACTTGGGGGTGCGTATAGTTTACATAACTTTACATCTGCGGCTTTTAAAGCAGCATCCATTGCGTACATACTCTCCAGGGGCGGCGCGATCAGATAGGCGAGAGAGGCGCCCTCTGCGACACCGGCCTCCTTTGCCAAAAATGTGCCGCAGCTGCTTACAGTGTGGGCAAGAAAGGGGATCTCTCCTGCGGTATCAAAGCCGATATGGGAAAGAAAAGACAGGGCAGCCTCCATACCGCTGCGAAGGGCATCCGGAGTTTTCGCCGCCAGAATGCCCATAACCTCTCCTGCGTAGGGGGTAGAGGCGTTGGCAGCTCCTGCGTAGAAGCTGCGACCGTAGCATACCTGCACCTCTGCTGCCTTTGTGGCATCGTCCAGGGCAATATAGGTAGCATCGTCACAGTCGGTGGTGATGAGTCCCAGACTTGGGTAGCCTTTGGGCACACCAAGTGCCTGACAAAGAGAATCGGATGCCCCGGGCAGATACTTTACTGCCAGCACCTTTACGGGGATCATACGCCTGCCTCCAGATGCAGTCCCACACCGGATACTTTTTTCTTGAGAATGGTGTCGATCAGCTCAGCAATAAAAGCGCCTGCCTCTACAGCGGGCGTACCCTGCTCGTGAATATTGGAGACCACCGTCCGGGCAGATTCCGATATGCCTGTATGGGGCTTGTAGGTGATATAGGCGGACATACTCTTATCTGTTACAAGACCGGGTCGTTCTCCCACCAGTACACAGACCAGCTCACAGCCTGTAATATCCCCCACAGCATCTCCTGCGCCCACACGGCAGTAGCGGACGAAAATATCCGTTCCCGTTTCAATGCCACGCAGCTTCAGACCATCCTTGATGGCGGCCATACAGTCGGCGGCATTGGCAAGAATGGCGGCGGAGGAAAGACCGTCACCCACCACCAGCTGCACCCGGGGCGTGCCGGTAACGGCATTTCTCAGCTTTGCCACATTGTCGTTGTCGAATCTGCGCCCCAGATCGGGGCGGGTCAGGTATTCATCCTTGTCCCGGCAGCAGGTCTGCAGGGGCAGGAGCTTGTGCTTATCGGCATATTCTTCCGGTACCTGAGAAAACACCGCATCCTGCGCTGCAGCGTGATCAGCACGGAACCGCAGCATAGAGAGGGTCTTGTACCGGGGTCCGCAGCGTCCCATACCCAGCCGGGCAGGGGTGCGCTCTTTTAATTTGCGATATTTGTCAGGCTCTTTTGCATTCTCCACAAGGTAAAGCTTGCGCAGGTCCAGTGCAGAAACATCCGGCACAAAATCGCCGGGGGCATATTCGTTTCCTGTTTGCTCCGGGCCGGGATCTGCCGGCTTGTAGTCACTGCCCTTTACCGCAGGCTCCGGATCCATATTCTGTAACAGCTCTGCCACCAGAGCCGATAATTCTTCCTTGTTCATTTTCTCCTCCTTTTTGTTTTTTAATTAAAACAGCAGGCTGGAGCCGTCACCGGCCTTCTTTGTGAGTCTTCCGTTTTCCGTAAAGCCCATTTTCTCCAGCCAGGTCTGAAATTCCGGGATGGCTGTCTTGCCGGTGAGCTCCCGGAGGGCAGCGGTCTCCCGGAAGCCGGTGGTTTGGTAGTTAAGCATAATGTCGTCACCGTGGGGAATGCCCATAAAGTAATTGCAGCCTGCCAGGGTCAGAAGGGAGGCAAGATTCTCAATGTCGTTCTGGTCTGCCTTCATATGGTTGGTGTAGCAGCAGTCACAGCCCATAGAGATACCGGTAAGCTTGCCCATAAAATGATCCTCAAGACCTGCCCGTGTCACCTGACGGGCATCGTACAGATACTCCGGACCGATAAAGCCTACCACGGTGTTTACAAGGAAGGGGGAGAAGTGCTTGGCAAAGCCGTAGCACCGGGCCTCCATAGTTACCTGATCGGTGTTGTGGTGGGCATCCGAGGAAAGCTCCGAGCCCTGACCTGTCTCAAAGTAGAGCACATTAGGACCTTCCGCAGTGCCCTGCTGCAGCAGAAGCTGCTTTGCCTCCTCCACCGTCTCTGCGGAAAAGCCGAAGGCCTCGTTGCCCTTCTGACTGCCGGCAATGGACTGGAAGATCAGATCGCAGGGCGCACCCTCCCGCACTGCCTTGATCTGTGCGGTAATATGGGCAAGAACGCAGATCTGGGTGGGAATATGCCAATGCTCCCGGATCTCCTGAAACCGACGCAGCACCTTGCCCACCTGCTGGGGACTGTCGGTGACTGGGTTCAGACCGATTACCGCATCCCCTGCACCGAAGCTGAGACCCTCCAGCACCGATGCTGTGATCCCGTCGGGATCGTCGGTGGTGTGGTTGGGCTGCAGCCGGCAGGAAAGGGTTCCGGGCAGACCGATGGTGGTGTTGCAGTGGGCGGTGACAGTGATCTTGTTCGCACAGTAGATAAGATCCAGATTGCTCATAAGCTTTGCCGTTGCCGCCACCATTTCCGAGGTAAGCCCCCGGCTCAGCTTGCGGATATCCGCCCCTGTGGTGGTTTCAGACAGCAGCCATTCCCGCAGCTCTGCCACAGTCCAGTTTTGGATCCTCCGGTACTGTGCCTCGTTTACATCGTCCTGAATGATCCGGGTGACCTCGTCCTCCTCGTAGGGTACGGCAGGATGCTCCCGCAGCTCCTTCAGGGGCATAGCGGAAAGCACCACCTTGGCTGCTACCCGCTCCTGGGCAGAGGATGCCCCCAGACCTGCCAGACTGTCACCGGTCTTTTCTTCGTTTGCCTTGGCAAGGACCTCTTTGATGTCCTTAAACTGATATGTTTTTCCCAATAGAGTGGTTTTTAAAAGCATAACAAGCCTCCTTCAGCTTTTAACTGTTTCCAGAATCAGAGTTTTAATAACCACGGGAAGTGCCGGACCTACAGGACTGCCGATGTCCAGGAAGCTACCCTCCGTCAGTGCGATGCCGTCAATGCAAAGACAGGGGGTATCCGGCATCAGAAGCCGCAGTTTTTGACCCAACGCCTTTGCAATGTCCGATCCTGTGCAAACATAATTCACCGCCGGCTTTGCAGCGGCAATGCTTTCCGCCAGTGCCGTCAGCCGGGAATGGTCCATAAGACCGCACCGGGGAAATGCAAGCATCACTTTTTCTGTGTCCTGCTGATCCAGTCTTTGCCGGATCCGGGCAGTAAGGGTCTGCGTGCTGCAATCCTCAAAAACGATCGCAGGCAGATTTTTCAGCGGCAGCTTTACATCCGCCACAAAGACGGTGCTGCCGGAAAGACTGACACTGTGACTGCCTGCACCGATCACCGTGGCGCGGATGGCATCCTTTTCCAGACGGTATTCCCCGGCACAAAGGCGACTTTCTTTGATCTTCTTCCCCAAAAGAGGACCAATGTCTCCGAAGGCATCCCCGGGGTAGACCGTTTCAATGCAGGCGGCAACACCGCCGGAAAAGGAGAGGATGACCTTTTCTGTGGGCGGGATCCAGGGAGCGGAAGCTTCTTTTGTAAGAAAGTGTTCCAGATTCCCGTCAGGAGGGGTAAGACCTGCCGCCATTTCCAATGCAGAAACAAGGCGTTCAACAATATCCCCCGCCGTTTCTTTGGAAAAGGGATCGCCGGGGCGCAGCCGGGTGATCCCGGACAAAACCGGGGAAACATAGGTGATGCGACCCTTTTCCTGACACAGCAGTCTGCCGCCTACATTCAAGCAGCCGGTGCACAGTATTTTTCCATCCCGGATCAGGGCGAGATTTGTGGTTCCGCCGCCGATGTCCATATGCAGTATGGGAAGCGCCTGACTGCAAGATGCCTCCACAGCACCTGCGCCCTTTGCCGCCAGTAGGCTCTCTAAGTCCGGTCCTGCGGTGGCAGCCACAAAATCCCCGGCAAAGCCGGAAAGTGCCTGCAGCACTGCGGCGGCATTCTCCTTCCGGGAGGTCTCGCCGGTGATGATAATGGCACCGGTGTCCACCGATCCTTTGGAAATGCCCGCCTTTCGGTATTCCTCTTCCACCAGTGCACGGATGGCATCTCCGTCCACAAGGCTTCCGTTCAGCGGGGTAAAATGCACCGCACTGCGGTAAAGGATCTCCCTGTCGGTGATCTGCATCCGGGGAACGGAAAAGCCCCCGGCACAGTTTACGGCAGTCAGGGAGGAGAGGATCAGCTGGGTGGTGGTAGTCCCAACATCCACACCCACAGAGAGCAGCTTACTTTCCATAGCCGGATACCGCGTGGAGAAGATTTTTTACGGTTTGTGCATCTATGGGATGGGGATTTGTCCGGCAGCAGGGGTCAGCAAGAGTGTCTTTTACGATCTGTGCCTCGTGCAGCCACAGTGCCTGGGCGCTGATCCCTGCCTCCTTCAGATCCTTTGGCATATTAAGCTCCCGGCGCAGACGGATCAGCGCATTTTTTAAATTTCGCAGCGCCACCGTATCTGCCGCACCTGCCAGACCTGCCCGCCGGGCAAGGAAAGCATACTTGCCTGCACAGGTCCGGGCATTGATCTCTATAACCCAAGGCAGGAGCATAGCATTCAGCCGTCCGTGAGGCAGGTGGAAAATGCCCCCCAGAGAGTGTGCCGCCGCGTGACAAAGGCCCAGTCCTGCCCGGGTAAAGGCAAGACCTGCCATAGAGGAGGCTTCGTGCAGCTGCAGCCTTACCTGCGTATTTCCACCGTAGCTGGAGGGCAGAAGGGAAAGGGCAGCAGAAAAGGCATCTCCTGCAAGGGCATCGGTAAAGCCGGAGGCATTTGTGGCAACAAAGGCCTCCATTGCGTGGGAGAGCACATCAAAGCCTGTGTCTGCAATCAGGCTTTTGGGAAGCTTTTCAAGAAGGGTGCTGTCAAGAATGGCTGCTTCGGGACAAAGGGTAGGATCCACAAGCGGATGCTTTGCTTCCCCGTGGGTCAGCACCGCAAAATCCGTGACCTCCGAGCCGGAGCCGGAGGTGGTGGGGATGGCAATAAACCGCACAGGCATTTTGGAAAAACAGATCATTGCCTTGGCACAGTCAATGGTGCTGCCGCCACCCAGAGCGATCACAGTATCCGGCGCAAAGCGTTGGAGGATCGCTGTGCCCTCTGCTGCCAGCTCTACAGTCGGATCGGGGGACACCCGATGAAAAAGCTCCGTTGCAGCAGCACCGCTCAGGTCTGCCACCTTTTGGGCTGTGCCGTTTTCTGCAAAGTAGGGGTCTGCCACCAGAAGCAGCCGCTTGATCCCCATCGCTTTTAATCTTTCCAGCGAACCTTTACCGCTGTATATTTTTGTGTTGCAATAAAACCCGTCCATTTCGTCACCGCCTTATATGGGGAGTATTTCCAAAACTTCATTTTTTATGTACAACGATACGATTTGCAATATAAATGACCCGATGTCCACTTTCTTTAGAACATCGGGTCATTTACAATATAAACAGGAATAAAAAGGAGGGCGTTTATATGCGTACTTACCAGCGTTTGACGAATGCAATGTTTGCCAAAGTGGGCGAACAATTTGCGCCTGTTACACTGCCTCATACCTGGAATGCCCAGGACGGGCAGGACGGCGGCAACGATTTTTGGCGGGGCGTGGGTATTTACCAGATCCAGCTGCCTGCGCCTACACCGGGAAAGCGGCAGTATATTGAGCTCCGGGGAGCAAACCATGTGGCAACGGTGTGGTGTAACGGACGGGAGCTTGGCACCCATAAGGGAGGCTTCTCTACCTTCCGGTATGAGCTGACGGATGCTCTGAAGCCTGAGAACAATACGCTTCAGGTGGCGGTGACCAATGCCGAGTCCAATATCTATCCCCAGCACGCAGACTTTACCTTTTTCGGCGGTCTGTACCGGGATGTCTACTTCGTAGAGGTGGAGGATGCCCACTTTGATCTGATGAAGCACGGCTCTGATGCAGTGTTTGTCTCTGCTTACTCCGGCGGCACTACCCGGGTGGATATGTTCCCGGTGAATGCCGACGGCTGCAAGCTCCGCCTTGAGCTTCTGGACGGGGAGAACAATACGGTTTTCGACACCACGGTGGATGCACAGCCCCATACCTACATCAACACGGTCCTGGAAGCTCCCCACCTGTGGCACGGTGTGGAGGATCCCTATTTGTACAGTGCCCGTGCCACTCTTCTGAAAGAGGACGAGGCCGTGGATCAGATCTGTGTTACCTACGGCTACCGCAGCTATCACATCGATGCCGGCAGCGGCTTCTACCTCAACGGCAAATCCTTCCCCCTGCACGGTGTCTGCCGTCATCAGGACCGTCAGGACAAGGGATGGGCCATCTCCAGGGAGGATCATCTGGAGGATGCCACGATGATCAAAGAGCTGGGAGCAAACACGATCCGCCTTGCCCACTATCAGCACGATCAGTATTTCTATGACCTGTGTGACCAAATAGGCTTCGCTGTCTGGGCAGAGATCCCCTACATCAGCCACCACCTCCCCGGCAAGGAGGCCTACGATGTGACCATCTCTATGATGACGGAGCTGATCGCCCAGTGCTATAACCACCCCAGTATTATCGTCTGGGGCATTGCCAACGAGATCACCATTTATAATGTCTGTGAGGAGCAGTATCGGAATCTGTGTGACCTGAATGCCCTTGTTAAGCGGCTGGATCCCTCCCGCCCCACCACAATGGCACAGCTGGCAAGACTGCCCATTACCGATCAGCAGATCCAGATCACGGATATTCAGAGCTATAACTACTACCACGGCTGGTATGTGGGTACGATGCAGGACAATGGTCCTGTGCTGGATGCCTTCCACGCAATGCACCCCGACAGAGCCTTGGGCGTGTCCGAGTACGGTGCAGAAAATATTATGTTCTGGCATTCTGCCCAGCCCTTTAACCACGATTATACCGAGGAATACGCAACCATTTATCACCACGAAATGCTGAAGGTCTTTGAGACCCGTCCCTGGCTGTGGGCGACCCATATGTGGAATATGTTCGACTTTGCTGCCGATATGCGAAACGAAGGCGGCATCAAGGGTCGGAACAACAAGGGTCTTGTGACCATGGACCGAAAGGTAAAGAAGGATGCCTACTATGTGTACAAGGCATACTGGACAAAAGCGCCGATGGTCTACATCACCAGCCGCCGCTTCCGTGACCGTGCTCCCGGTGAACGGGATGTGCGGATCTACACCAATGCCGAGGAAGTGACCCTGACCCTGAACGGCAAGGTCTACGGTATGGAAACGGCAAAGGATCATATGGTCATCTTCCGCGATGTACCGCTGCTGATGGGTGAGAACACCCTGACTGCAACCGTAGACGGTGCAGAGGATACCGTCACTCTCTGCGGCGTGGAGGTCCACAACACTGAGTATGACCTTCCCGATCTGGCAGCGGCACTGCAGGTGGGCAACTGGTTCAGTGAGCAGGAGGAAGCCGAGGACTACGGTGACGATGGCTACAATGCAGGTATGCCGATGGGTGTACTGCTGGCAAATCCCAGGTGTATGGAGATCGTCAAGGGCTGGATCATGGCAAAGCAGGAGCTGGACATCAGCGTCCGGTTTAAGTTTGTCTCTTCTCTGAACCAGTACCGGGATAGTGCCAACTATAACCAGAAGCCGCTTATGGGTATGAAAACCACCAGTACCTACTACACCCGGGAGGACCTTGATCTTCTCAACAATCTTTTGCGGGGTGTCAAACGCACATAAAATAACAGCGCCGTCTCGAGCTGAAATGCTATTAAGCTAAGAAAATGTCATCCTGAGCGACCCTGAGCGAAGTCGAAGGGGAGTCGAAGGATCTCCTTCTTAATTGAAGAAGATTCTTCGTCCCCTTCGACTGTGCTCAGGGTCCTCAGAATGACAGTTAATTCTTAACTTAATGACATTGCTCCTTACGAGACGGCGCTTTGTGTATAGATCAAAGGGTGTAAACCACTTTTCCTTCGATAATGGTGGTATGTGCCTTGCCACCGATGGTGGTCAGGGGGTTGGCGGTCCAGATGACCACATCTCCGTCCTTGCCCGCCTCCAGAGAGCCGACACGGTCTGCAATGCCCATCACCTGGGCGGGATTGATGGTGATAGCCTTCCAGGCCTCCTCCAGGGGCATACCCTCACTGGCGGCAAGACCGGCATACAGGGGCAGGTACTCCAGAGGGACCACATTGGCGTCGGAAATGATGCACACCTTCAGACCGGCTTTGTGCAGTACAGCCGGAGTGGAAAAGCTCTTGTTTTTCAATTCTTCCTTGCTGCGCTTGCCAAAGCTGGGACCCACAAGAACAGGATAACCCTCCTTTGCCAGATCCTCTGCGATCACACTTCCGTCGGTGCAGTGATCCAGCATAACTTTTAAGTTGAATTCCCTGGCAATGCGGATGGCGGTGAAAATGTCATCGGAGCGGTGGGCGTGGATCTTCAGGGGCAGCTCGCCGCGGATCACAGGCTCCATTGCCTCCATCTTCATATCAAAGTTAGGACATTTGCCCTCGTCCTTTGCCTCGGCATAGGCACGGGCCTTGAATAAAAATTCCCGAAGCATAGCGGCGATTGCCATTCTGGTCTTGGGGGATTTTTTGTTGTTTTTGCCGTGGGCATTTTTGGGATTTTCGCCAAAGGCACACTTCATAGCGACAGCCTGCTTGATCACCATATCGTCTACCCGGTGACCGTGGAGCTTGATGGCGGTGAAGGTCCCGCCGATGATATTGGCGCTGCCGGGACCGGCGCAGGCGGTGGTCACGCCGCCGGCAATGGCATTGGCAAAGGCCTGATCTGTGGGATTCAGACCGTCAATGGCACGCAGATGCGGGGTGAGGGGATCGGTGGATTCGTTATGCTCACCGGGGAGAAGACTGGTAAGGTATTCTGCACCAAGACCAATGTGGCAGTGCGCCTCCACACAGCCGGGGGTCACAAGGCGACCCTCGGCATCAATGACCTGTGCGCCCTCCGGGGCAGAAATGTTTTCGCCCACAGAAAGGATCTTGCCGTCATCACCGATGAGCACAGAGCCATCAGGAATGTCGGCACCGACCATGGTTTTTATATGTCCGTTTTTGATCAGCAGCATAAAGCTCTCTCCTTTAAGGTTTTTACTCATTTTAAAGGATAAGGAAAGAAATGTCAATGCATTGCTTTGGCGCATTTTCTGTGCTACAATGAATACAAAGGAGAATGCTTATGGAATACGGAAAAATGGCAGAGGGCAGATTTCTCTCCCGCCCCAACCGGTTTATTGCCCGGGTGGAAATTAACGGGAAAGAGGAGATCTGCCATGTGAAAAATACAGGCCGCTGCCGGGAGCTGCTGCCGGAGGGGGCGCAGGTATGGTGCGCCGTGGCGGACGATCCCAACCGGAAAACAAAATTTGACCTGATCACAGTAAAAAAAGGGGAAAGACTGATCAATATGGATTCTCAGGCTCCCAACAGGGCGGCAAAGGAATGGCTGGAAACCGGCGGCCTGGGAGCTGTGACGGAGCTTCGCCCGGAAACCGCCCACGGGGATTCCCGCTTTGATTTTTCCTTTCTGCTGGATGGAAGGAAATGCTTTCTGGAGGTCAAGGGTGTCACCCTTGAAAAGGACGGTATCTGCGCCTTCCCCGATGCACCCACCACCCGCGGCGTGAAGCACCTGCAGGGCTTGCGGGAGGCAGCAGGGGAGGGGTACGGTGCATTTGTGCTCTTTGTGATCCAAATGAAAAATGTAAAGTACCTTCATCCCAACGATGCAACAGACCCTGCCTTCGGAAATGCCCTGCGGGAGGCGGCAAGGGCGGGCGTGCAGATCCTCGCGGTGGATTGTGCCGTAACGGAAAATACAATGACGATCTGCGATCCTGTAGAGGTCAGACTGTAAAAAGAAATGTCATCCTGAGTGAGCGTAGCGAGCCGAAGGATCCCCAGCGTATTTTGAAGGGGATCCTTCGTTGCGTTGCTCTTCAGAATGACATTTTGTTATTATCCTTTAAACTGCGGCTGACAGGTCAGCTGCACACCCAATCGTTTAAAGGTCTTTTCGTCCACCGCAGACAGGATCACAGAGGAGTGTACCTGACAGCCACGGAGCTTGGAGAGCTGCTCCATTGCAAGCTCTGCCGTGGAATCGGTGGCTGCGCTGATGGACAGGGCAATGAGCACCTCGTCTGTATGCAGGCGGGGATTGCGGTTGCCCAGATGGTCTACCTTTAAATGCTGGATGGGGTCGATGACCTTGGGGGAGATGAGGTGCATCTCATCGGGAATGTTGCCCAGCGCTTTCAGTGCGTTCAGCAGAAGTGCCGCGGAAGCACCCAAAAGACTGGAGGTCTTGCCGGTGATGATCCGTCCGTCCGGCAGCTCCATAGCGGCGGCAGGCTTGCCGGTCTCCTGTGCCCGGGAAAGGGCGGGGGAGACAACACGGCGATCCTCGGGGGAGACACCTACCTTCTTCATCAGAAGCTCCAGCTTCATTACCTCTGCGTGACCGCACTTGCCCTGCTTTTCGTCGCACAGGGCAGTGTAGTAACGGCGGAGGATCTCCTGCCGGGAGGCATCGCAGGCAGCTTCATCATCCACAATGCAGTTGCCCACCATATTGACACCCATATCCGTGGGGGACTTGTAGGGACATTCTCCCAGAATGCGCTCAAACATCGTCACCAGCACAGGGAAAGCTTCCACATCCCGGTTGTAGTTTACGGTGGTCTTGCCGTAAGCCTCCAGATGGAAGGGGTCGATCATATTTACATCGCTCAGATCAGCGGTGGCTGCCTCATAAGCAAGGTTGACCGGGTGATTCAGAGGGAGATTCCACACAGGGAAGGTCTCAAATTTGGCATAGCCTGCCTTGATACCCCGCTTGTGCTCGTGATACAGCTGGCTCATACAGGTTGCCAGCTTGCCGCTGCCGGGACCGGGGGCGGTGACCACCACCAGCTCACGGGAGGTCTCGATAAAATCGTTCTTGCCGTAGCCGAGATCACTGACGATATGGGCAATGTTGGAGGGGTATCCGGGGATGTCATAATGATGGTAGACCTTGATGCCCATAGATTCCAGCCGCGCCTGAAATGCCCGGGTCTGGTCCGTTTCAAAGTAGCGGGTCAGCACCACAGAGCTCACATACAGACCGAAGCCTTCAAAAACATCGATCAGCCGGATCACATCCCGGTCGTAGGTGATGCCCAGGTCTCCGCGGATCTTGTTCTTTTCAATGTCCGCAGCGTTGATGGCGATGACCATCTCCACCTTGTCCTTCAGCTGCAGCAGCATTCGGAGCTTGCTGTCCGGCTGGAAGCCGGGGAGCACCCGGGATGCGTGATTGTCGTCGTACAGCTTGCCGCCAAACTCCAGATAGAGCTTGCCGCCAAACTGCTCAATGCGGCTGCGGATATGGGCAGACTGCGTGCGAATGTACAGATCATTATCAAATGCGATTCTTTCCATAACGGTTCTACCTCCCTCTTTCGGGAATTATCATACCCTTCCATTATATAAGAAAAAGAAAAAAAGGCAAGTGCTTTTCCGGGATTGACAGCAATTTCATTCCGTGATACGATTTTTATACTGGATAAGAGGAGTGAATTTATGAATCCTTATGACCGTACGAGGCTGCTTCTGGGTGCAGAAGCAATGGAAAAACTGAAAAATGCCAGAGTGGCAGTGTTTGGACTGGGCGGCGTTGGCGGCTATGTGGTGGAGGCGCTGGCACGATGCGGCGTGGGTGCACTGGAGCTGGTGGACCACGATACCATCAGCATCACCAATATTAACCGTCAGCTGCTGGCGACCCGTTCCACTGTGGGAATGAGCAAGGTCCGGGCAGCAAAGGAACGGGTGCAGGACATTGATCCCAATATCCGGGTCACGGAGCGGGAAATGTTCTTCGGACCGGATACGGCGGAGCAGTTTGACTTTTCCGGCTACAGCTATGTGGTGGATGCCATCGATACTGTGACAGGAAAGCTGGCACTGGTGCAGGCAGCACAGGCAGCCGGTGTGCCTGTGATCAGCTCAATGGGTACAGGCAACAAGCTGGACCCTACAAAATTCCGGATCGCAGATATTTCCAAAACCTCCGTATGTCCTCTGGCGAGGATCATGCGAAAGGAATGTGCCAAACGGGGCATCAAAAAACTGAAGGTGCTTTATTCCACAGAGGATCCCATTACACCTTCTGAAGTGCCCCAGGAGGAGCTGCCGGAGGGCCGCCGCGCCCTGCCCGGAAGCGTGTCCTTTGTGCCATCGGTGGCGGGTCTGATCATTGCCGGTGAAGTGGTCAAGGATCTTGTAAAGGAGTAAATATTATGGATATTATTATTGCCGGTACCGGCAAGGTGGGTCTGACTCTGGCAAGACAGCTTGCCTCCGAGGGTCACGATATTACACTGATTGACAAAGATCCCCTTCTTTTGGAGGAGGCGGTGGAGAGGATCGAGGCAATGGCAGTGTGCGGAAACTGCGCCTCCAAGGATGTGCTGCTGCAGGCGGGGTGTGCCAAGGCAGAGCTTGTGATCGCCGTGACCAATGCGGATGAGGTGAATCTTCTGTGCTGTATGACGGCCCACGGCATCAACCCCGGGATCCACACCATTGCCCGTATCCGCAGCCCCGAATACGCTGAACAGGTAATGACAATGCCGGAGGTATTCCCTCTGTCTTTGACGGTGAATCCGGAAAAGCAGGCGGCAATGGAAATTGAAAGACTTTTGAAATTCCCCGGCTTTCTGCGCCGCGATACCTTTGCAAAGGGACGGGTGGAGATCGTGGAGCTGCGGGTGGACGGAGACAGTAAGCTGTGCAATGTGGCGCTTAGCGAGCTGACCGGGATCATTCACTGCAAGGTGCTGGTGTGCGCGGTGCTTCGGGACGGCACAGCGGTAGCTCCCCGCGGTGACTTTGTCCTGCGGCAGGGAGACCGGGTCTTTGTCACAGCACCCACATCGATCCTTGCCCAGCTGCTGAAAAATCTGGGGATCATTACCCGCCGTGTGCGTAAGGTGCTGATCTGCGGCGGCGGACGGGTAAGCTTCTATCTGGCAAGGCTTTTGGAAAAAGAGGGGATCACGGTGCATATGATCGACCGTGACCGGGAGCGCTGCACCCAGCTTGCTTCCCTGCTGGAAAAGACAGCGGTGGTATTTGGCGATTGCAGCAGTCAGAGCCTTCTGGACAGCCAGGGCATCCATCAGGTGGACGCACTGGTGAGCCTGACCGGTATGGACGAGACAAATATGATCATTTCCCTTTACGCAAATGCCTGCAATGTGCCCCAGGTGATCACCAAGCTCAGCCGTGGCGAGCGAAGCATCGCAGGTACGCTGCCCCTGGGCAGTGTGATCTGTCCCAAGGAGCTTTGCAGTAACAGCATTGTGCGCTATGTCCGGGCAATGCAGAACCAGACCGGCGCGGCGGTCAGTGTCCATGCCATCGCAGACGGCCAGGTGGAAGCAGTGGAGTTTCTGGTGGACAGCACCACAAAAAATTGCGGTATTCCCCTGAAGCAGCTGAAGCTGAAGCCTAATGTGCTGCTTGCCAGTATCACCCGGGGGACCCAGACCCAGATACCCGGCGGTGACAGTACCTTTTTGGAGGGCGATACTGTGGTGGTGGTCACCTCAGGCCGCGGTATACTTAACAGTATTAATGATATTTTTGCATAACGGAGTTTGCTATGAACTTTAAGATGATGGGACGGTTCATAGGGCAGATCATTGCCATCGAAGCAGTTCTGATGCTGCCTGCCCTGGGAATCAGCCTTTTTTCCGGTGAACAGGCTGCTGTGAAAGGCTTCCTGTATGCCCTTGCCATTATGGTCGTGCTGGGCGGTGTGCTTCTTCTGAGCTGCCGCAAGGCGGGCAGTATTTTTGGTGCCCGGGAGGGTATGGTGTGTGTTGGACTCAGCTGGTTTGTGCTCTCTCTTTTGGGGTGCCTGCCCTTTTGGTTTTCCGGGGAGATCCCCCACTTTATGGATGCCCTTTTTGAAACTGTATCCGGCTTTACCACAACAGGCTCTTCCATCCTTTCCAATGTGGAGGGGCTGAGCAAGGGTCTCCTTTACTGGCGCAGCTTCTCTCACTGGGTCGGCGGTATGGGCGTGCTGGTGTTTATGCTGGCGATCATCCCCGCCAGCGGCAGCGACAAGGGCTTTACGATGCACCTGCTGCGGGCAGAGAGCCCCGGACCGGATGTGGGCAAGCTTGTGCCTAAAATGCGGCAGACTGCCACCATCCTGTATCTGATCTACATCGTGATGACTGTGGTGAATGTGATCTTCCTGCTGCTTGGAAAAATGCCGCTTCTGGATGCGGTGTGCACAGCCTTTGGCACTGCCGGTACAGGCGGCTTTGGCATCCGCAATGACTCCATAGCATCCTACAGTCCTTACATACAGAATGTCTGCACGGTATTTATGTTCCTGTTCGGTGTTAATTTCAGCTGCTATTATCTGCTGCTTCTGGGGCAGGTGAAGAATATATTCAAGGACGAGGAGCTGCGGCTCTACATCGGTCTTGCACTGACCGTAACCGTCCTGATCGTTCTTGATATCCGCAGTATGTATGGCTCTCTGGGAGAGACCATTCGCCACGCAGCATTTCAGGTCAGCTCCATTATGACCACCACAGGCTTTGCCACCACGGACTTTGATGCGTGGCCCAGCTTCTCCAAGGGACTTTTGCTGCTGCTTATGGTGGTGGGTGCCTGTGCAGGCTCTACCGGCGGTGGCTTTAAATGCTCCCGTGTGCTTCTGCTTTTTAAGAATCTGCGGCGAAATGTCCGCCAGAGCCTGAATCCCAGAAAGGTGCAGGTGGTGCGAAATAACGGAAAAACCGTGGATGAGAAGATCATCGGGAACACCAGCTCCTATCTTGCGGCTTATGTGGTCATTATTGCGGTCAGTTTTCTTCTGATCAGTTTGGACGGTTTTTCCACGGGCACAAATTTTTCTGCGGTGCTGGCCTGCTTTAATAATATCGGACCGGGTCTTGAGGCAGTCGGTCCTACCTGTAACTTCGGCGCTTACAGTGACCTTTCCAAGCTTGTGCTGATACTGGATATGCTGGCAGGCAGACTGGAGATATTCCCGATCCTTGCACTTCTTTCCCGCAGTACCTGGAAGGGTCGCTGAATAAGAATAAAAACGGAGGGAAAACGGTATGAAAAAACGGATATGCCTTGTGCTGGCGATAATAATGGCACTGTCCTTATGCGCCTGCGGTGAGAGCGCCGGTGGCGGTGAAAAGAAGGGCCTGCAGGTTGGCTTTGCCAGAGAAGATGTAACGCCCTTGGATTCGGTGAACATTTCCGGTGGCGACAGCAAAAACCGGATGTCCCAGGGTTACCGCGACCCCATCAATGTGACCTGTGTGGCACTGTGTAATGGCGGCGATACATATCTGATCTATACCCTGGACTTTATTACTGCAAGCAGTGATTATACAGTGCCTGCGGAGGAATTGATCACTGAGGCTACCGGTGTGCCGGCAGAGCGGATTATTATGAACTGCACCCACACCCATTCCGGTCCTGCCATTGCTTATGACTATGAAACTATCCTGCCTTACCGGGATAAGTTCAACAAGGGCGCAGTCAAAGCGGCAGAAAAGGCGATCGCAGATATGTCCCCTGCGGAGCTCTACGCCGGTGCCGTGGAGACAGAGGGTCTGGTGTTCGTCCGTCATTACGAAATGGACAACGGGACTTTTGCCGGTGCCAATTACGGAAGCTTTTCCGGCTCCATCAAGGGTCACGCTTATGAGGGGGATAAAGAGGTTCAGGTGATCAAATTTGCCCGTGCCGCAGAGAACAAGAAGGACATCGTTCTTGTCAGTAACCCCGCCCACGCAACTGCAGTCAGCGGCACGGATCGGGATCTGCTTTCTGCGGATATTGCCTACTCTGTCCGCAATTATGTAGAAGAGAATGCAGATTGCCTTGTGGCATATTTTATCGGTGCTGCCGGTGACCAGGTGCCCTCCAGCCGTATTATGGAAGAGGGGAGCACCGAGGATTACCTGATTTACGGTGAGCGAATGGGAAAATATGTGGTGGACTTGCTGCCGTCTCTGAAAAAAATGAATGCAGGCCCAGCGACATTGAAGACCCAGTCCTTTACAGGTAAAACCATCAAGGAGGGGCTGGAACGACTGGCAGATGCCCGTGCTGTTCGGGAAGTTGCAAGCAAATACGGAAACAGCGCGCCGGAAACCAAGGCGGCTGTGGCACAGTATAAATTCAGCAGCGTTTATCAGGCAACAGCGATTGTGGCACGCAACGGCAGAGCGGACACCCAGACAATGGAGCTGAACGCGTTGGCATTGGGGGATGTTTCTTTTGCCTTTGTGCCTTACGAAATGTTTAGCGAGAACGGAAAGTATGTGAAAGAAAACAGCCCCTTCCCGGTGACCTTTGTGATCACCTGCTCTGAGGATCATCAGGGTTATCTGCCCTCTGTAAACGGCTTCCGTGTGGAGTGCTACGAAAGCCATGTGACCGCCTATGAGCGGGGCACCGCTGAGACCCTGGCAGAAACCTATGTGGAAATGCTTAATGCGTTGAAGGGTGAATAAAGCAAAAAACCTGCGGACAGGAGATCCTGTCCGCAGGTGATTTTTTGTTGTGCATCAAGCCTCGGGTTCGGGCTCGGGTTCGGGCTCAACCACATCTTCGCCGCCAGCGGGTGCGGTAGTGTCTTCAATATAGACTTCATCAGTGGGATCGACGATTTCCTCTTCCTCCAGAGTCTCATCGTATTCAAAGCCCTCCAGCTGACCTTCGACCACAAGACCGCTGACACCGTCCACAATGTAGTCGCCCTCCAGGTCACCGGCGGTGATGGAGAAGCCATACAAGCCATTGACGGGAGTAACGGTACCGTCCAGTGTATCGAAGCTCTCCAGAGCCAGAGCAGCCAGCATCAGAGCCTTTGCAGACTCCAGGTCAATATAGCCGTCAGCATCCAGGTTCTCCTCGGTGAGCATTACCAAATCAACAGTGATCCCGGCTTCATCAATGGCGTTGTTAGCGTCATCCTGAATGGTCTCCAGGAAGGTAGCACCGGGAAGTGCAGAACCCACAGCAACCTTGATCATAACATAGTTGATCTCCTCGGTGAGGAAGCCGCCCATCTTGCTGTTGACAATGAGATCGCAAACAGCATCGGAGCAGGACTTGCCCAGATAATCTGTGTATTCACCGGCAAGGGCTTCGCCGTTGGTGTCAATGCCTTCCACATTCAGCACCAGACCGTCGCTATCATAGGAAATGTTGACGGAGGCGTTGGCATTCAGGACAAGCATACCTGCAGCAACGGGGGTGGAGATGCTGTTTGTGGGGTCAGTTGCTTCGGGGGTCTTGTCGCCACAACCGGCAAGAAGGCCAAGAAGCAGGGCGGCAGACACAAGAATCGCAAGAATCTTTTTCATAAATCGAATCTCCTTTTTGTAAAAATAAGTTCGTTTGAACATATTGTATAACGAACCAAATAAAAGTACATAATAATTATAGCATACGGAATATTGTTTGCACAAGTATTATTTTGTATTTTTTATAAGAAAGATACCACGGGAATTTGTGCTTGACAAACAGTTACTTGTGTGCTATACTAACTGAGCACTTGAGGTGCCCCTATATCGCGGAGTAGAGCAGTTGGAAGCTCGTCGGGCTCATAACCCGGAGGTCGTAGGTTCGAGTCCTGCCTCCGCAACCATAAAAACCACGGCTTTTGCCGTGGTTTTTCTTTGTTTTCAGAACTTTTTGAGACATATTGAAACATATCAAATTTCATTTGACACCAATTTTGACACCAACGCCGGGGCAGAATTGGTGTTTTTTTGTTGTTATCTACTGTTTTTCAGTATTATACCTTAACAGTTGGCAGGAGCATGAAATAGATATACTGTTGAATAACTGTCACTTTTTGGTATAATAAATACATATAACTATGGTTTTAAAATTCTACTATATAGAATTGAAGGAGATTACATATGGGATTGTTTAACATTATTTTTGAGAATGTAATGTATATTTTGGCGATTGCACTGCAGTTGGCTGCAGCAATACTCTTGGTCGGAAACACAGATATTAGGTCTGAAAAAATCATTAAGGCATACTGTCAGAAACACAAGGCCATAGCAATACAAAATGATGGATCACTGTTGGATCGTAGCGGCCTTGAGGAAACAGTCAATTCTGTTTGGACAAATAGAATTGCGTTCAGCTATTTAGTTGCCGGATACCTAATTGGTGTTCTCGGAAACTGTACCATAGATAGGTGGATCGCGCTCCTTATTGTTGGTGTACTGGCAGCAGTGATATTTCTTGTTACATTTATCATCGCAAAGCGAAAAGCAAAAACATTTCCCAATATAGGTATTGACGACTTGCCAAGAGAAAAAGGGGTCACTATTATGAAGCATTTTGATGGTGATCTTGTAAACAAACAGTGAGCATAGGAGGAGTATTGAAATGAGAGAATATAGAGCATTTTGTTGCCTTTTTGGATAATTTAGGATGAGACACTTGAAACTTGGGACGGAGTGGGATAGCCTAAGAGAAATATTACAATAGCGGGGATATGTTTTCTGTCTGAGATAGCATAGTGTACCCCTGAACGTATACAGGAATCGGAATCCAATTGGGCAAAAATGAAGATTTTAATCCGCAACGGTAAGAAAAACCACAATGTCAATTGGGTTTCACCATTGGGTAATGGTCTGCTAAAAAACGATATAATGGGATTTGAAAATTATTATGATTTTATACAAATACAGAACAGACAGTGAGAGGACAGAGCAAATTATTACTAAGCGCCAACTGTGGTTTGCAACGCCGGACTCTCTTAATGATCCGTTGGAGTGTTCAATTCAAGAAATTGCAAAGGCTAGTATTGAAGAGGTTTGCAGAATTGAAAAACAGGAGCAATTGGAAGGCTTCATCTTTACATATGTTTTTTCCCCGGATGATCAACTTATGTGGGGACTTCCCAAAAGTCGCATTCAAAAGGTTTTAGATCAAATTAGCAAAGCGAAGAAGTTTAGGGATAAGTACAAAGTGTATTCTGAATTTATAAAATCGCGCACCGGCAACTATCCGTCGTCTCCGCGAGCAAAATACGTCAAGGTAGACGAGTTGTTATCAAAGGTTGGGATACTAAGCTTATCTCAAAACTGCCAAGTTGAACTAATGTGGAGTCATTACGCAGACGGTGGTCGGGGCATAGCAATAGGGTATGATGTTCCGGAAGGAACAAGCTTGACTGGAACAAGCGCCTGCTTGCCGGTGGATTACTCGGACGAGCTTGTGGTTATGAAGGACCGGTTGAAGACGGTATTAAACTTCACTTATGATGAAGTTGGAAGACAAAAGTTCTATCAAACACCAGCATTCGATGATCCATTTTTACTATCTGTGGTAACAACAAAGAACACCTGTTGGGAGTATGAGCAAGAATGGCGCTGTATAGAGAAAACTGCGGGACTGAAGGTGATTGATAAGCCGGTCACAGAAATAATATTTGGCCCCAAATGCCCGCAGGAAATCAGGGCTAAATATGCAGCTCTTGTGCGAGTACACTGCACTGAGCCTGTAAACCTTTACGAAATAAAAATAGTTGGTAGGAAATATGAAAAGCTGCCATTAACTGAAGAGAAGGTATAATCGGAAGAATGGCTCTGCAGGAAGGAAACATATAAGAGTAAGTGCGTCCCTATTAATATTGAAATGGAGAAAGATGATATTATATGATAATTATTTGAGTATCCTTTTAAAGCTACACCGTACTGCTTAAAAACTAATACAAGCGATTGAAAACAAAAGGTGCTTTAAAATCATGACAGCGGTACATTAGTCTACGCTTGAACAATGTACTATTGAAGCCATAAGACCGTGAGCGTCAAAAATAGGATTTAACTTTAGTATTAATAGTGAAAAGCACAGATAAATAATAGGAGGGTCAAGTATGTTGCGGAATTTATTTAAGGGTGCATTGGGTTCGCTAAAAATATGTACAAAACATGAGTTGCAGAATATGTATCAATGGGAAAGTGAGAAGGACAAACCTAACGCATTGATTTTTGGTGTAAATAGAACAAAGGAACTGGAGAAGCTTGAGTTAAATGTGATTCTTAAGAACCTGGATAAACCGTTGATGATGGAGGAATCAAACGGATGGCGCACAGAAGACGTACCGTTTGATATTGATGCTTTAGTTGCGAAAATTGATGCCAAAATCGCGGAATTAGAACTCGAAGAACAGCGTTCACGAGAGACGCAGACTAATCAAGAATTTTTAGATTCAATCTCTGCATTGCAAACACAGGAAATCGATGGAAGGGCATTTCCTCAAGATGGAGAAAGCATTTTAGGAGCGAAGAACAACGGTGTATTTGCATGGATTAGTGACTTGGCACCTCGACGCGAAAATTCCCCTCAATATTGTTTTGAATATTTTAAAACAGTTCTCCATTTTCTCGTTAAAATGGGGGATGTGGGTTTATCAGTTAATGCATTAAACAAGAAGGCGAAAAATGCCATAGTTTATATGCAGAATAGTTCACTACGAACCATATATTGGGAATTATTAGACTTGGCAACAAGCTTATATCATAATAATGAGCAAGATGTTCAAAAATGTACATCTAGAGTAAAACGGCGAATTCGAAAAGAACTGCGGAAATATACGGAGAAATCAGAATTTGATTTTACTGATTTAGTACAGATCAGAATTTGTCGAGATATTTTGTTTTTGGTGTTGGCTATTAGTAAATACACAGCTAACCATAATCACGAACAAAATCAGACCGAGGCACTAGCTTATATTTATTACTACTTAGCGGATAATTTTTATGGAAAAAAAGAATCTTCCCCTGCAGAGGACTTGTATTACGCAAAACAGGGGCTTGCGTTGACAGATCCGTTAGATCGTCAAGATTCATTCAATACACTTGGAGTATGTGCGGTTGATACTCGTGGAAACAAGCAGTTGGCATATGATGCGTATTATTCTTGGATTCATGGAGTGCCGGTGGGATTGATTGTTGAACTTGTGCCGGACAATTTTTCCTTTGGAAGAGATGATGATATCTGGAGGCAAGAAAAAGTAGGAAAAGAACGTACGGCACTGATGTATGGCAATTTTTCGTATACTTGTGGCGTTATCGCAGATACCTATGAACCGCATACGAAACGCTGGCAAATATTCATTTACAAAGCGGTAGAATATATTAAGAAAGCGCTAAACTTACGAGACACGCTGGAAGAGAAAGATTCGCAGCAGTATAGCAACTATTTTTGTACTTATGGAACACTGCTATCACAGCTTAACAAACCGGACTCTTCGTATCAGGATTGTATTGAACAATACAAAAATTATTATGATTTCTCCGACAATAAATCGGACAAACTATCTGCGGCAAGACATCTCTGTGAAGTGATGCTTGATGATTCGTTGTCAAGATTGCTTAATGAATGCGGATCAGAGGGGAACTATCATTTGTGGCCTTCAAAACAGAAAAACAAGGATATATACGAAAAACTTCTGCAGGTATTGAAGTCGGATGTAGCCATGTCGTTCTGTGAGCCAAGGAGTTGTGGGCTTGGATTGTCTTCCTAAGACCGCTTGGCCTCCGACTTGGGAACTATCATTTGTGGCCTTCAAAACAGAAAAACAAGGATATATACGAAAAACTTCTGCAGGTATTG
>JAZNZZ010000109.1:0-6435 GCA_045595205.1 Faecousia sp. | reverse complement strand
AATTCCCTTTGGGAATTGTGATTTGCGTAGCAAATCACCGGGAGGGTGTTGCAGAGCGCAGCGGATCTTTTAATAACAATGCTTGCCGGTGGCAAGCATACACCTGTTATATCAAGACCCTCCCCTACGATAACAGCGCGACAAATATGAATTCATTTTAACGGTAAGCAATGGATCCTTCCAAATACTGCTCCCACAGGTAGGTGTCTGCCTTGCGCTCCAGTCCCCAGGCATCCCGGATGGCGCGGCACAAAAGCAGAAGCTTTTCCTGCATCACAGGAGCTTGGAATACCTCCTCGTTTCCGTCGGTAACAGCATAGTAGAAAAGCCTTGCCCGTTCCTCAGAAACGGAGACCATAGAATCTTCATCCGCAAAGGCACGGTTCGCCCCCTCTGCAAGGGCTTTGTCCGCTTTTTCTCCGTATTCAAAGCCCTCGGGATTGAGCTTGCTCCAGTCATCCAGCATTGGGCTGTTGCCCAGGGTGTGCACATCCACAACATAGCCCATAGCGGAGAGGAAGTCCTTTTCCACATCTGTGCCGCAGGACACAAGGATGTAAGTATCGCCCTTGTACAGAAACCGCTCGGTCTTAACCGCACCGTCCACGCTACGCACGATGCAGATCCGAATATTGGTAATTACGGATTTCCGCAGGAAGCTCTCCGGAAATTTTCCAACCACAGCTTCCATTTCGTCCAGGATTTTGGAGATAGCCCCAGTCTGGTACTCCGATTCCAGCGTATGACCGTTGGTGACGGAAAGTGCCTTATCCGCAATACGAATGGATATGCCGTGGGTCTTGTTCAGCCGGTCCACGCGGTCCTGCAGGGCGCTGAGACCCTCCGTATCCGGTGCGCTCCGGGTATACACAGGACCGGACACAGACACATCGGAAGCCACAGCGCTTGCCTTCACATCCCAACGGTAGAGGCTGCCGGAATCCGTCAGCAGCCACACCCAGCCGCCCCGGCGGTCACCGCACACTGCCTGCACCGCACCCTTTTCCGGAATGGTCACAGAGGCGGTCACTGTGCCGCTTTCCAGGGCATAGAACTGCAGGGTCAGCTTTTCCCCGTCACTTTCAATCGCCACTGCGCCGCCCACCTCCAGTGCCGGCTCCAGCCGGGTCTGGGGTGCATTCAGCTGCAGCGGTGTCTCCCCTTCCGTTCCGTAAATGTACTGCTGCACCGTGCCGTCCATACGGCTGAGGAAGAAGGTGTTTTCAAAAGAAGCAAGGCTTTGGATACCGGTATCGGTGCTGACTGTAGCACCGTTTTCCGTGGAGATGTAACGAAGCTCCTTTGCGCCCTCTCCAAGCTCCACAGTACAGGACACCACACTGCCGCCCAGAACTGACAGTCCCAGACTCCGGGGTGTATCTGTAAAGGTCTTGATCAGACGGGAAAGACCCCGCTGGGTATCCAGACCCCGCAGCTCCTGCTGTGCACACAGGAAGATCTCTCCGCCGTCAGCGGAAAATACAGGCAAGCCCTGAATCTCAGCGGGCAGCTCCACTGCCCGGTAGCACTGAAGGTCCCCATCCAGATAGATGCCCCGGTTCTGACCCTTGTCATAATAGGCAAGTCCGCCGTTGACCGGCTGAAAACCTCCCTGGCGCACATCCAGAGGCAGCGCAAGCACCGCGCCGGGAACACCGGTTTCCCCGGTAAGCACGGAAAGCTCTGTCTTTTCCTCACCGGAAAACAGGATCACCCGCTCCGGCAGGGTACAAATGCCCCAATAGCTGCCATTTAGTGCATACTGCCGCACGGCACCGGCGGTTTCCTTCTCCGCCGCACTTCCGGGAACATACAGCCCCGGCGGGGTGGTCTCCTCCGGCTGGGTGGCAGGTAGTGTCGCTTCTGCTTCGCCCCCTGCACAAGCTGTCAAAAGCAGCATCAGGGCGGCAAACAGGATCAGCAGTTTTTTCATATTACTGTCTCCTTGCCAATGTATAGTCATCACCCTGCCTGTAGTAAGGGCAATGGGCACTGGGCGTGGTATAAAGGCGGTAGACCTCATCCTCGTCCAGATCCATCATACAGTAGTACTCCTCATATTGCTCGTCATAATCGTAGTACCAGCAGGTTTCACATTCACAGGCCGTCATAGCATTCTCCTAAGTATTTCTGAATGTCGAAGTGCTTCAGCTTTTCGTCCTTGCGAAGATACAGCGGGTGGTGGGGATGTCCCTTTTTGCTCACCGCGCCGGCACAGTACCATTTTGCACCGTACTCCTCCCCCACTGCCAGCATATCCCGCAGGCAGTCAGGCAGGTAATCGCGTTTTTCAATGATCGTGCCCCAGGCCGCCCATACAGAGGGATTCTCCGAAATGGACAGCACATAACGAAAGGCTTCCAGATTCTCCCTGTGAAGCCTTTGGTTACACTCTCTTTCCATCGCATCGGGATCTGTTGCCCGCTGGGCATAGACATTGAACATAATAAAGCTGTCAAAGCCGTTGCCCAGGGCAATACGCTCCACCGATTTCAGGGTGTTGTCCAGATCATCCGGCTTTGCGGTGGAGGGATTGATACCGATGCAGATCAGCGGGTTCTTCCCCCGGGTGCCCAGTATGTAACGGTACTCGGAATAGAAATTGGGGGCATAGAGCCACTTCTGAATGTCGTATTCCTCACTGGGGGTATTGGCTGCCGCCAGCGCCTCCTGAAAGGTCACCAGCTCCAGGGTCGCCGTTGTTCCTTTTGGAATATGCATAGGCTCTCCTTATGCCCAGAGGACTGTGTCCACGGGGATGTCAAATTCTTCTGTTTCCAGCGCAGGGTACACCTGAAAATCATAGCACAGCGCCACGGTGGGATGGTCCGGCTCTGCTGCAAGAAATCGGTCATAGAAGCCGCCGCCGTAACCGATGCGGTGTCCCTGGGGATCAAAGGCAAGTCCGGGCATCAGCACCAGCGCCGTGGGATCGTCTGCCACAGGCCCGTCAGCCACCGGCTCCGGGATGCCCGCGTAGCCCTTTTCCACGGCGGTCAGGTCGGTGATGTAAATAAACCTCATATCGTCGCCAAAGACCTTCGGCACTGCCACCCGCTTTCCCTCCCGGAGGGCCCGTTCCAGCATCGGCACGGTGCGAACCTCCTGGTTATAGGGCAGGTAGCCATAGATCGTCTTTGCCTGCTTATAGGCTTCACAGTCGGCAAAAAGTGCCCCCAGCCGTTCACCCGCAGCAACGATCTGCGCCTCGGTCATTGCTCTTTTTTTCTCTTTAATCTCCTTGCGAAGGGCTTTCTTGTCCATTTTTATCCTCCCTGGGTGCTTTCCGGTAAAGCCGGAACCACAGGATCACCGCCACCTGACCGGGGATACCCAGCAGAAACAGCTTCCACAAATTCCAGCCTGCAAACACAAGAAGCGTCATATAGATGCTCAGAAGGCTGCCCCACACGATGCCGGAGATCAGCGCCTGATTCCACCGGAAGTCCTTCCAGGCAGAGCGAAGGCTCAGAAGTACAATGGCATTGGCAGGAATGGCATAGATAAACCACAGCCAGCTTTTGCCCACACCAACAGAAGACAGCACCACAAACAGCAATAGCGCCACAAACCACACCAGTACCGTGGACAGTCCCAGAATGATCCGCTTGTCCGCTTTCCGTTTCAAAGTCTTCTCCACAGCACGCCCAACGACACGCTCCACCGCGCCGGGATTCTCCGGCAAAGCGTTGGGGTCTACCAACAGCTCATTGACCGTAATATCAAACAGCTCTGCGATCTGCATCAGGGTCAGCACATCCGGGGCAGACTCTCCCCGCTCCCATTTGGATACAGCCTTATCCGAGTAATTCAGTTTTTCCGCAAGACCGGCCTGTGTCATCCCCTGCCGTTTCCGGTAGGAGACAATATTTGCGCCGATCCGTTTTTTCAGTTTTTCGTCGTCCATCGTTTTCCTCCAAGGGTAAAGCTATGTATATTTTAGCAGATTTTTACCCAAAATGCAAGCACCCGCCCCCTTGTAAACCGTTAAGAGATTTTTAACTTTCAATTTGAAGCGCAAGGGCGCTTCACCCCAACTCGTGCATGGTGCGGAATAAAACGCCCAAAAAAGCGCTCGGTATCGTTACATTCTGCCGTTACCGAGCCAAAAATGTTACGAAAACAAACGCGTGATGCACGGAAAGCCCGCGGGCGCTTGCCCGCCAAATTTCAATTTATCGTTCAGTCTATCGAATGACATTGTAGGGGCGATTATCAATCGCCCGCGTGATTTGCAACGCAAATCACCATTGCCTGCGGCAATGCGGAATGCATATATGCATTCCCTACAGCGCGATAAACCGGAATTTGCAACACAAAAACACAGAGGAGGTTGCCTCCTCTGTGTTTTTATTCCTGTTCAAACAATTCCTGCTGGCAGTAGCGGATGATGGCGCTTCGGGTCACAAGCCCGATAAAAGCATCCTTGTCATCCACCACCGGGACAAAATTCTGTGTACTGGCCCGCTGCACCAGCTCGTGCATCGAGGTGGTGACCCGCACCGGTATGTTGTCCTTTCGCCGTTCGATCTCCATAATGCGCCGGGCCTCCGCCTGCCGCATATCCATATAGCACATATTTTTCAGCGCCCACAAAATATCACCCTCGGTGATCGACCCGCGGTACTCGCCCCGCTTGTTCAGAATGGGAAGGGACGAATACCCCGCCACCTCCATTTTTTCCAGTGCCTGTCTTACCGTATAATCATCATACACAAAGGCACACAATGCCTTCGGTGTGAGAAAGAATAAAATATTGTCCATAATTGCTCCTTTGCACGATTGCCAGATCATTTTTCGGTCAATACTATTATATCATAAAAACGCACCGAAATGGACGAAAAGTTTCAACAAATAGCTTGTGAGTGTGCAGAAAAAACAAGGCTGTTTTTGTGCAGGTTGCACAATCTCCTCCCGGTAGAGTGAACTCTACCCCTGTATTTGCTCCTCTCTCCACCCGGAAGACCGGGTAATCGCAGCCGTAGGATGACTTATTTTAAAACTGTGCTATAGTGAAATCACAAGAAAGGCGGTATGCAATATGACACGAACCAAGCTCTCCGATCGCGTTCTCCCGGATTACACCCAGGGGGAAGAAATTATGAATATGGTGACCCACATCGTAGGCGGTGCAATGGGTCTTGTGGTCCTGATCCTTTCCGTTCTCAGGTCAGATACCCTTCCGGGACTGGTGGGTGCACTGATCTACGGCATCACGATGACTGCCCTGTACACCGTCTCCGGTGTGTACCACGGTCTGCGTAAGGGTATGGGCAAAAAGGTGATGCAGGTCATTGACCACTGCACCATCTATTTTCTCATTGCCGGCACTTACACCCCCATCCTTCTGTGTGCATTCCTCCCCACCTACCCTGCGATCTGCTGGGGTATGCTGGCTGCAGAATGGGTGCTGTGTCTCACTGCCGCCACCCTGACTGCCATTGATCTGAAGGCATTCCGGGTCTTTTCTATGATCTGCTACATTGCCTGCGGCTGGGGCATCATTTTCTTCCTGCCCCAGTGCGTAGCCGTAATGACCGCCAGAGGCTTTGGCCTTTTGCTCACCGGCGGCATTGCCTACACAGTAGGCGCTGTCCTCTTCGGTCTGGGCACTAAGCTGCGCTGGATGCATTCCGTATTCCACATCTTTGTAGTTCTGGGAAGCTTCTTCCAGTTTCTTGCCATCTACCATTACGCCCTGTAAAATTGACATTGACAATACCCGGTATTTTTTGTACCATAGCCTTATCAAGAGAAAAGGATGGTTTTTACTATGGAACAACCGGTAATCAAGGGCGCATTCATCGCACCCAACGCCACCGTCATCGGTGATGTGGTGCTGGAAAAGGATGTCAGTGTGTGGTACGGCGCAGTCCTGCGGGGCGATGCCGGTGCCATCCGCGTGGCAGAGGGCACAAACATTCAGGATCTCGCGGTGCTCCACGAGGGTGCTGTCGTAGGCAAGGACTGCACCATCGGTCACAGTGCCATCGTCCACGGCTGCACTGTGGGTGACCACTGCATTGTGGGAATGGGTGCCATCGTCCTCAACGGCGCTGTACTGGGCGATCACTGTCTTGTGGGCGCAGGTGCTGTGGTCACCGGCAAAATGAATGCCCCCGCAGGCTCGCTGATCCTGGGCAACCCCGCAACGGTGGTAAAGCCCCTTACCCAGGCACAGATCGATTATATCCACCAGGACGCCGAGGTCTATGTGAACCGGGCAAGAACAAATCTGCCGGAAGTAAATAAGTAAGCAAAGAGAGAAGTCAGTTTTCTTCTGACTTCTCTCTTTTTTAAGCAGTGGGGAGTCGAACACCGACAGCCCCACAACCGTCCTTTCGTTTGTATTTTTGTTTATCTTCCTTGCCTTGCGCCAGCAAGGCTGCGTCATCTGCACAAAACTCCAAAGCAAAAATCCTGGCTGTGGGGTGC
>JAZNZZ010000108.1:0-2834 GCA_045595205.1 Faecousia sp. | reverse complement strand
CCGCTTGGCCTCCGACTTCCCTGTCATCTACCGCATTTGCCACGCAACGCACCCGCACACGGGAGACAAGTGGTGCATCTATCCTATGTACGACTTTGCACACCCCATTCAGGATGCTCTGGAGGGCATTACCCACAGCCTGTGCTCTCTGGAGTTTGAGAATCACCGTCCCCTGTACAACTGGGTGGTGGAAAATGTCTCTGTCCCCCATCATCCCCGGCAGATCGAGTTTGCCCGTCTGGGCATCGACCACACCGTGCTTTCCAAGCGTAAGCTGAGAGCACTGGTTGAGAATAACTATGTTTCCGGCTGGGACGATCCCCGTATGCCCACCCTGTGCGGTCTGCGCCGCCGTGGCTACACCCCCACCGCCATCCGCAATTTCTGCGACCGCGTGGGCGTTGCCAAGAGTCCCAACACCATTGAGTACGGCTTCCTGGAATACTGCCTGCGGGAGGATCTGAACGAGACCGCCCAGCGTGTTATGGCAGTATTGAAGCCTGTGAAGCTGACCATCACCAACTATCCCGAGGGTCAGAGTGAGGTCTTCCAGGTGGAGAACAACCCCAACGATCCCGAGGCAGGCACCCGGGAGATCACCTTCTCCCGCAGCCTGTGGATCGAGGCAGACGATTTCCTGGCTGAGCCTGTACCCAAGTACAAGCGCCTGTATCCCGACGGTCCTGAGTGCCGTCTGAAGGGTGCTTATGTGATCAAGTGCACCGGCTGTGTCAAGGACGAAAACGGCAATGTGGTGGAGGTCCTCGCCACCTACGATCCCGATTCCAAGGGCGGCGATCCCGCCGACGGACGGAAGATCAAGGGCGCTACCATCCACTGGGTGGATGCCGAAACCTGTGTGGATGCCGAGGTCCGTCAGTACAGCAATCTCTTTGACGATCCCGATCCCGATGCCGCAGGCAAGGATTTCCTGGCCTGTCTGAACCCCAACTCTCTGGAGGTCCTTACGGGCTGCAAGGTGGAAAAGAGTCTGGAAAACGCCAAAGCACCTGCTTCCTATCAGTTTATGCGTCTGGGCTACTTCTGTCCCGACAGCAAGGACAGTGCCCCCGGTCATCTGGTATTCAACCGTTCTGTCAGCCTGAAGGACAGCTACAAGCCGGGTAAATAATTACAAAAAGCGTCAATGATCTCAGGTCCTTGACGCTTTTTCCCGTGAGGTGACATCTATGCGACAAAGGCTAATCCTCCTGCCCCTCGTCCTGTGTTTCCTTCTTCCCGGCTGCAAAGAGAAAGAACCTGCACCGGCGGTAGTAACCTGGGAGCTTGTCAGCAGCAACACACAGGCTCTGGCAGAGGGCGTGGATTATACTGAGCTTCATTTCCGGGACACAACTGCAGCACCTCACATTGCTTATGTTTTAACGGCAGATCCCCGGAAGGTCACCCTGCACAAAGGCACAAGCGGCAATAAAATGGAGCTGATCCCCACTGAGACGCAGGATGTTTTGGAGCATATGAAGGCCTCGGTCTCAGACGGGCTTAATGTGGTGGCGGCGGTCAACGGTGACTTTTTCAACATCAGCAGCACTTATATGCCCGTTGGCTTTTCCGTCAAAAACGGCACGGTCCTTCGGGAGAACACCGCCTACCGTCCCTTCAGCGCCTACACCAGGGACGGGCGCTACATCTTCTGTGACGGCAAAACCGACAAGGTGGACTGCTCCACCCTTTCCATGGCCACAGGCGGTTCTCACATTCTTGTCCGGGATGGGGCACTTTACGATGTGTATCAGCAGACATCCCTCAGCACCGTATCCCACCCCCGCACCCTTTCCGGTGTCCGGAAGGACGGCACCATGCTTTTTGTGGTGATCGACGGACGGCAGGAGGCGCTGTCCAACGGAGCAACGCTGCTGCAATGCGGGCAGCTGATGCTAAGCCTTGGCGCTGTGGATGCCATCAACCACGACGGAGGCGGCTCTTCCACAATGATCCTGCGAAGCGGTGACACCTACACTGTGGCAAATTCCCCCTCTGACGGTAATCTGAGAAAGGTTTACTGCTCCATTCAACTGGTTTTGAAGTAATGCAAAAAGGAGGTCAATTATGAAAATCAACACATTAAAAGAATTATACGAAAAGGAAGGCACGCTGATCGCCACACACCGGGGTATGGTCTGCGGCAACATCCCCCACAATACCTTTCCCGCCTTTGATGTGGCACTGAATCACGGCACCCACATTCTGGAAACAGATGTGACTATGGCAGGCGACGGGGAGCTCTTTGTTTTCCATCCCCGGCAGGAGGTCAACCAGCTGAAGCTGGATGTACATCTGAACGAAATGACCACCGAACAGATCCGGGAGCTGCGGTATGTAAATGACTGCCGCGCTGCCACAGAATGGGGCATTCCCACCCTGGACGAGTTTCTGGAGCGTTATAAGGGAAAGTGCCTGATCAATCTGGATCACGGCTGGGACTTCTTCCCGGAGATGATAAAAAAGGTTCGTGACCACAAAATGGAGGATCAGATCCTTTTGAAAGCTCCCGCCACCAAGCCGGAGACCTTCAAGATCGTTGAAGAAGTTGCCCCGGATATGATGTTTATGCCCATTATCAAGGCGGAAACGATGGAGGCAGCAGCGCAGCTGGAGCAGATGGACATCAACTATGTGGCAGCTGAGCTGGTGTTCCCCACAGAGGATTCTCCCCTGCTGGAGGAAGGCTACATCCGTTCCCACCACGAGGCAGGGCGGCTGCTGTGGGTCAACACCATTTTGTATAACTGCCTGAAGCCTCTCAGCGGCGGTCACACCGACGATGTTTCCGTTATGGGTGACCCCGACAAGGGCTGGGGCTGGAACATCGA
>JAZNZZ010000107.1:0-2747 GCA_045595205.1 Faecousia sp. | reverse complement strand
GATGGCAAGCTGCACCTCAGGCCACAGGCGCTTTACAGCCTGCGCCATAATGTGGGAGCAGGTGTGCCAGTAGGTCTTACGGTACTCGGGGTTTTCAAAGGTGTACAGATTTTCTTCGGACATAACAGTTCCTCCTTTAATTTGGGGAAGGTAAAAAAATACCCATCCCCTGACATAATCAGGGGTGGGATACATAATATATAACGTACTCCACGGTTCCACCCTGGTTGCGGACAAGTCCGCCACTCTGGGCAACTTTCTGTCAAATCGTCCGCGGTTACAGGCGGTCCTTGCCGATTTGCCGAAATTTGCCATACGCTTTAACGGGCGTGCCCGTCCGGCCATTTCCGACCGGCAGCTCAAAAGCGGTATCGCAGCAGGCAGGGGTACAGAGCCTTTGCAGCTACCGGCTCCTCTCTGTGGATCTTACCCGCGCGCGTGTCTTTTTCACAGCCTTTTACACGCAGAATATACCACAATTTTAACCGCCTGTCAATCCCCCTCTGCACCCCTTCCGGCCTCCCGGGATCCATTTTTTAAGGAGCTGCTGCAAAAAAAGATTTCCATATCAAGGAAGTTACATAACACTGCAAGTTATGTCAACAAATGTAACCTTTTGCACAAGGTATTGTGTTTTTCTTCCAATTCTTACCACAAGTTTCACAAATAAGTTAACATAAAATAAAAATAATTTTTTCGTAAAAAGTTATCGTTTTTCGTCATTTTTGGCTAAACACTTGACTTTTTGAAAATATTTGCTATAATACGGAGGCGTCCGTTTCTGGGCGTACATTTTTGTAACCGTTTGATACCACTTATTATTTTGCGTTTCGCAATACCAACCTCAGCGAAAGGAGATTCGTTTTATGAGCGCTTTACCTACCCTCGGCTCACAGAAGAACAGCCCGCTGGCACGGATCATTGCCATAACGATTTTGCTGGCTGTTTTGGTGTCCGGCGTGGTCCCCACTGTCTTTGCACGCAATACATATGTGATCACCGACGGTGATGAGACCAAGATCTACACCACCTACACCACCGATCCTGCCCAGGTCCTGGACCAGGCGGGTATCCAGCTGGGAGCTGACGACACCTACACCACCGTCCCCGGTGACGGCGAGACAGAGATCACTGTGCAGCGCAGCCGCAGCATCAGCATCTACAACTGCGGTGTCCTGCAGCAGGAGATCAGCTACGGTGAGACTGTGCAGCAGCTTCTGGACCGTATGGGCATCCCCTCTTACGGTGACTACATCGTATCCGTGCCTCTGGATCAGGAGGTTTACAACGGTATGGAGATCAAGGTGGACTGCGTTGTTCAGTCCCGCCAGACCTACACCGCGGACATTCCCTTTGCGACTGTCCCCTGCTACGATCCCACCCTTCCCGAAGGTGTGGAGAAGATCCTGGTTCCCGGTGTGAACGGTCAGGTCAGCAAGACCGCCGATGTGGTCTATGTGAACAAGGTGCAGACCAGCCACACCGTACTGGAGGAAACTGTGATCCAACAGCCTGTTGACCAGATCGTTGCCGTGGGCACCGGCAAGGAGGAAAACGCAAATTCCAATGCCCCTGCCATCGGCGACGGTGTCATCGTCACAGCTGACGGTGAGGTCCTGACCTACTCCCACGCCGCCCACTTTGTTGCCACTGCCTACACCCACACCGATGCCGGCTGTGATATGATCACTGCCACCGGCACCACCGTGCACATCGGCACGGTTGCCGTTGATCCCAAGGTGATCCCCTACGGCACCCGGATGTTCATTGTTACCAATGACGGCAGCTATGTTTACGGCATCAGCACCGCAGAGGACTGCGGCAGCTCCATTAAGAACAACCGTGTAGACCTGTATATGCCCACCACAGCGGAATGCTTCCGTTTCGGTGTCAAGGACTGCACCGTGTACTTCCTGGACTAATAAATTCATTGAAATATCGCCTCTTTCCTGTTATAATAGCTGCAATAGCGGTTACTTCCTCAGGAAAGGGGCGATTTTTTATGATCAATGTATGTGATATTCAAATTATGAAGCCGCTGCTGGCAGAGCACGGTTTTCATTTTTCCAAAGCAAAGGGTCAGAACTTTCTGATCGCAAACTGGGTGCCGGAAAACATCGCGCTGGAGGCCGGTGTTGACGGATCTGCCGGTGTGCTGGAGATCGGTCCCGGTATCGGTCCTCTGACCCAGCAGCTGGCGCTGCGGGCAAAAAAGGTCTGTGCTGTAGAGGTGGACGAGCGTTTAAAGCCGATCCTTGATCTTACGGTAGGAGAATTCGAGAATCTGGAGATCCTGTGGGGCGACATTCTGAAGCAGGACATCCCCGCCCTGGTGCAGGAGAAATTTGCCGGTCTGCGCCCTATGGCCTGCGCCAATCTCCCCTATTACATCACCTCCCCCATCCTCACCGCCCTTTTGGAGGCGCGCTGCTTTGATTCTGTAACAGTTATGGTGCAAAAAGAGGTTGCAGTGCGGATCGCAGCAAAGCCCGGTACAGCGGATTACAGTGCGTTCTCCGTCCTTTGCCAGTTTTATGCAGAGCCGGAGCTGCTTTTTGATGTCCCCGCTCACTGCTTTATGCCCCGCCCCAAGGTCACCTCTGCGGTGATCACCCTGAAAACAAGAAAGGCGCTCCCCTGGAAGATCGATGATCAGGCGCTTTTCTTCCGCACTGTCCGCGCCAGCTTTGCTATGCGGAGAAAAACCCTGCAAAACGGTCTTGCCGCCGGCTTCCCCCAGCTGGGAA
>JAZNZZ010000106.1:0-6505 GCA_045595205.1 Faecousia sp. | reverse complement strand
CGTGCATCTCATCACCGAAGGTGTATATCATCAGCCGCAGGCTGCATTTCTTTTCGCAATGATGATATACAAAACTTCGTTTTGATGATATGCAATTCCTGCGGAATTGATGATATACACGGCTTTCGCCGTGATTTATGTGAGAGTTTAAAGTCATACGCAAACTCGGCGAAAATATCTTTTTGTAACCCATAGCCATAAAATAATCCCCTCTGCATCGCAGAGGGGATTATTTTATGTTATTGGTGGTGAGGGATTCAAGAATACGGCGATCCGGGGTAAAAGCTGAGCGTTGAGAGATCATATTTCGATTTGACACACCACCGAAGGCGGTGTGTCATCCTGAGCGGACCCTGAGCGAAGCCGAAGGGGTAGTCGAAGGATCTCCTTCAGATTGGCGGTGTTATCGATGGAGATTCTTCGCTTCGCTCAGAATGACAGGAAGATAGATATGAATTTGAACCGGATCGGGGGGGTATTGGAAAAACACCTGAAAAACGGCGTTTTTTGACAGGATTCTACCCCGGGTAGAGAGAAAACGGACAAAACTCTACTGTAGAATTTTTCTTTGTAGAGTAGTATTTTCAGCGGTAGGTTTACCATTTGTTGGTATGACACTAAAATAAGTATCATACCAACAAAAGGAGCGCGCAAGCAAACCATGAACAGAGAGATACCCATTTTCTTTTCCACCGACGAAAATTACATTCCCTATCTGGATGTGGCAATTTCCTCCTTGATCCACAACGCATCCAAAGACAAGCTCTACAGGATCATTGTGCTCAACACCGGTCTTTGTGATGAAAGTGTTGAAACGGTCAGAAAAAATGAGCGTGAAGGCTTTACCATTGAATTTGTTGACATTTCCGCACCCTTGGCGGATATAAAAAAGCACTTTAAGGATGTTTACCACTTTTCCATTGTGACCTACTACCGGCTGTTTATTGCCTCCCTGTTTCCCCAATATGACAAGATCCTGTACCTGGACTGCGATCTTGTGGTGCTTGGGGACATTGCAAAGCTTTACGACACCCCCCTGGGGGACAACATTCTGGGTGCTGCCCCGGAACAGTTTGTGCAGAACACCCCGGAGTTCCGCCGCTATGCGGAGGAGGCTCTGGGCGTAGACCCTGACGGCTATGTGAATGCCGGTGTTCTTGTGATGAATCTGAAGGCATTCCGGGAGAATCGCATTGTGGAACAGTTCACCCGGCTGATCACCGACTACGATTTCGATCTGCTGGACCCGGATCAGGCATATCTGAACTACCTGTGCCTGGGAAAGATCCACACCCTGCCCAACGGCTGGAACAAAGAGCCGATGGCGCTGCCCTGTGAGGGAGAAAAGAACCTTGTCCACTACGCCCTGTACAAAAAGCCCTGGCAATATGAGGATGTGATGGACGGGGAGTATTTCTGGCATTACGCGAAGATGTCCCCCTTCTACCCCCGGATCCTTCAGAATAAGGCTGCCTTCGGTCCGGAGCAGCGGAAGGAGAAGGAGCGTGCCGCCACGGAGATCCTGGAACACGCCAACCGGATCATTGCCTCGGAGCACACCTTTGCCAAGGAGCTGAGATAAATGGAAAAATCTGCCCACAAATTAGAGCTGCTTCGCAGAATCGCGGAGCTTGAAAAGAAGGAGCTGTGGCATCTGGATGTGGAGGACGATCCCCCCACCTATCCCCTTATGCCGGATCAGGTGGACTACCTGAACGAAAAGCTGTCCAGCAAGCTCAAAAACAAGCTTGCCAATGTATTCGGTGCCCGTTTCTTTGACAAAATGATCGCCCAAAAGCAGCTGATCATTAAAGAGGTCCGGGGCATTGAAAATTTCCAGGCGGTGCAGGGGGGTAAGATCGTCACCTGTAACCACTTCAGCGTAGGGGACAACTACGCCGTATGGGTGGCACTGCGGGAGAGTATGGGCGGCAAAATGCTGTACAAGGTGATCCGGGAGGGCAATTACACCAATCCTCCCAAGCCCTTCGGTCTGTTTATGCGCCACTGCAATACCCTGCCCCTGTCCAGCCAGACGGCAACTATGGCGAAGTTTTTAAAGGCGGTGGCTGCCCTGCTGCAGCGGGGCGAGACCATCCTCATTTACCCGGAGCAGGGTATGTGGTGGAACTACCGCAAGCCCCGCCCGATGCAGGACGGTGCGTTTTCCCTTGCGGTGCGAAATAAAGTCCCTGTGGTGCCCGTTTTTATCACGATGGAGGACAGCGATATTTTAGACCCGGATGGCTTTTTCGTGCAGGAATACACCCTGCACATCCTGCCTGCCATTTATCCCGACGAAAGCCTTTCCCCCATTGCCGCAAGAAAAGATATGAAGAAAAGGAATTACGAGGCCTGGGTAAAGACCTACGAGGAATTTTACCAAAAGCCTCTTGTGTACAGTGAACAATGAAGCTTTATTTAACTGTGATCGGCGGGGGTATGGCCGTGATCGCCGCCGGGAATCTCGCATTTCAGACTGCCCCCTGGTACGATATTCTTCTTCTGGTGGTGGTATGCACGGCGCTGCAGTTTGCGCTGGACGGCGGTCTTGCCATTCTCATCAACAAAATGCCGGACCGATGGTTCGGTGTGGATAACCGGATGTACCGCGTGTCGGACCGGGAAAAGAAGCTTTACAACAAGCTGAAGGTCCGCAGCTGGAAGGACAAGGTCTGGGAGCTGGGCGGTCTTGGAGGCTTCAGCAAAAAATGTCTGGCTGACCCGGGCAGTCCCGCGTACATTGAAAAATTCATTGTGGAATGCAACAAGGGCGTGATGACCCACAGGCTGTCCTATCCCATCGGATTTCTGCCGATGCTGTTTATTCCGGGGATCTGTGCCTTTTCCATTGCCCTTCCCGTGGCGCTGGTGAATCTGTATTTAAATATCCTGCCCACCCTCGCCCTGCGGTATAACACCCCCAAGCTGCAAATGGTTTTGAAAAGGATGCGTAGGAGAATTGAGAATTGAGAATTGAGAATTGAGAGTAGGGAATTGAGAGTTGAGAGTTGAGAGTTGAGAATTCAAATTCAGCTTTATTGTGCACACATCGTAGGGGCGAACTGCGTTCGCCCGTCGTTGTGTACCAATGTGTTTTAGCGCGGGCGAACAAAGTTCGCCCCTACGGTGTTGATCGATAGACTGAACGATAAACAGGAATTTGAAAATCATTATGCATTATGCATTATGAATTATAAAGGACCGTCCGGAGGCCGGTCCCTACGGTGCGGTTTGAAAGCTCCCCCACAATAAAAAAGATCGTGCTGCAGAGAGGCAATGTCATTAAGATAAGAAAAAGCGTGTCATTCTGAGGAGTGCTGCAGAGCGCAGCGAATCTTTTAATCACAATGATTGCCAGTGGCAATCATACATTGATTAAGTCGCGACGAAGAATCTCCTTCAAAATACGATGGAGAAACTTCGCTGCGCTCAGGATGACACGCTTAACTTAATGACATTGCTGCAAAGCAGCACGATCTTTTTTGTTATTATCTTTCAAATTCGATGACCACGCGGCGGTTGGGCTCAGAGCCAACGGAGTAGGTGGTGATCCGGTCCATATCCTGCAGAGCAGCGTGGATCACATGGCGCTCGTAGGCATTCATAGGCTCCAGGGTGGTGCGGCGGCGGGCCTTCAGCACCTGCTGTGCCTTCTTCAGTGCATAGCGGCGCAGGGAATCCTCGCGCTTGCCCCGGTATGCCTCAGCATCCACATTGATGCGGATGTGACCCTCCACACTGCGGTTGATGGAGTAGTTTGCCAGATGCTGCAGCGCATCCAGGGTATCGCCCCGACGACCGATCAGGTAACCCAGATCGTCGCCCACCAGCTCCACATTGTAGGTGTTCTCGTCTGCCTTCTCACAATGGGGAACGGCTTCGGAGTTCATATGCTCCAGAAGGCCCTTCAGGAACTGCTCGATGCGCTCCTCCACACTGCCGGGGGCAGCGGGGGCGTACTCCTTGGGTACATACACAGGCTTTTCCGCCTTCTTTTCAGGCTTCTTTGCAGGACCGTCAGGGACGCTATGGGAGGGCTTAGGACCGTCCGGGAGGCCGGTCCCTACGGCGTGGGCGGGTTTAGGACCGTCCGGGAGGCCGGTCCCTACAGTGCTGGAGGGCTTGGGTGCTTCAGGCTTCTTTACTGCCTTGGGCTTGCTGCGGGAGGCAGAGCCAAAGGCGCTGCGGGGTGCTTCGGGTACGGGGTCCGGTGCCTGATAGGTCACCTGCACCTTATAGGGCGTTGCACCGATGCCAAAAAAGCCGGACTTTGCCTGAGCAAGAACGGTGACCTCCACCTCTTCACGGGTCAGACCCAGGGTATCCAGTGCGGACTGCACTGCTGCCTCGTAGGTCTTACCGGTGGCAACCATAGTCTTTTCCATCTTTTCTTTATTCCTCCGTATTTTCATTTCTGTAGCGGTTGGGATCGTAGGCGCGTCCCTTGGAGAAGGGACGGCTTGCATTGCCGGACAGAGGCTCCTTTTCAACCTTCTTCTCCTCTGTCACTTCTCCCTTCCGCTCGGCATAAGCCTTGGCTGCGGCGGCCTTCTGTGCCTCCTTTGCCTCCTGCTTTGCCTGCTGCATCTTCTTTTTGCTGGTGTTCTGGGTGATGCCGTCGGGATTGGCGGCGCGGCGCTCCGCACGGATGCGCTCCTTCTCCTCCTCCCGGGCCTCTGCTTCAAGATGCTTCTTCAGACGCTCTGCGTCCTCTGCATCGTAGATCTTGCGGTATTTCTTGGTCAGGTACACATCAGAAACAGTGGTGACGATACCCTGGGCGAACCAGTAAAGGCTCAATGCCGCAGGCATACCGAAGCCGATCCACAAAGACATAATGGGACCCATCCACATCATGATCTTCATCTGCTGATTGTTCTGGGAATTCTTGGCAGTCTCCTTGTCCTGAATACCCTTTTCGTCGGTGACCAGAGAGTTGTTCATCTTCTGGGACAGGACCATACTCAGCAGCTGACCGCCAGCAGAAAGAATGGGCATCAGCGCACCGCCCACATAGTACCAGAGGCTCTTCTCCTCGGTGACCTTCCACGCCCAGACCTTCCACTCAGGGGTGGCAGCAAGGTCAATGCCCAGGAAGGTGAAGTCGATGCCCTTCAGGGTGGTTTCCTTCACCGCGGGAATTGCCTCCTTAATGGCGGCTGCATACTGAGGGATATGGCTGGCTGCGATCATTTCCTTGTAAAAATCATTGGATTTGGTAAACAGATCCGGCTCGGCAGTCTTGATGATCTCCACGATCTGCCCAGCCACCTCCTTGGTCTCCTGCAGCATATAGGCAATGGGCTGACGGACAACTGCATACAGGGGGATCAGAACCAGGATGGGCAGGAAGCTCCAAAGGCAGCCGCCGCCCATAGACACACCCTCGGACTTATACAGCGCCTGCATTTCTGCGCTCTGCTTCTGCTGGTCGTTGGGGTATTTCTGCTTGATCTCCTCCAGACGGGGGGTCAAGCGGGACATTTTCATCGAGCTCTTTTTGCCAATGGCTGTGGCAGGCAGCAGCACCAGCTTCACCAACAGGGCGAACAGGATCAGCGCCAGACCGTAGCTGCTGGTGAACTGATACAGCTGCGCGATCAGCCAGCCAAAGGGCACTTGCACGATGTCTGCAATATTAAATGCGAGAATCATTACTTTCCTCCTTATGGTACGGGGTCATAGAAGTCACCCTTGTAGAAAGGATGGCATCGTACAATGCGACGCAGCGCCAGAGCGCCGCCCTTCCATACCCCATATTTGTTGATTGCCTCGTAAGCGTACTGAGAGCAGGTGGGCCGAAAACGGCAGCTTGGGGGCGTCAGCGGAGAAATGCTGCGCCGGTAGAAGCCGATGAGCCAAAGAAGCAGTTTTTTCATTGTCCAGCCTCCAAAATGCCGGCTTTTTCCGCCAGGGACAGGTAGCTTTGTGCAAGCTTCTCAAATTCCGCCTTGATACAGCGGCTTCGTGCCACCACAACAATATCCCAGCCCGGGGCAAACCGATGCTCATTGAGCCGGTAGACCTCCCGCAGGCGGCGGCGGACACGGTTACGCACCACAGCGCAGCCAAGCTTCTTACTCACCGTCACGCCCACCCGATTGGTGGCAGTGTGATTCTTCCGTGCATAGAGCACCAGATAAGCATTCGCGTGACCGGAGGAGCTGTAAAGCCGCCGGAATATGTGGTTGAGCTTCAACGGAGCGGAAAATTTCATAAACGGTTTCTCCCTCTGAAAGAAAAACGAAAGTCCGGGTAAGCGGGCGAACGAAGTTCGCCCCTACAATGTTGTAGGGTAGTGCGGTGGCAATGCGGGCGGATAATATCCGCCCCTACAGTGTTGTAAGGGTAACAGGACAAGCTTGAGGAGAATAATATCCACCTGTAGGGTAGCATTGTTTCAAAAGGGTAAGGCTGAAAAGGTGGGGCGGCGAGAGGGCAGCGAGGATTTTCGCCGCAGGATGTGCTTTTCGGGGCGCAGGAATACTTTGTGTATTTCAAG
>JAZNZZ010000105.1:0-2024 GCA_045595205.1 Faecousia sp. | reverse complement strand
GCTGGAGTTGGTGGCACAGCAGCTTCTGGACCGGTTTGAGATCCAGTGCAACAAGCACATCTACAACTACCCCTTCCTGATGGGTCAAGGCATCTGGCTGGATTCCGACAAGCTGACGGTACAGGATGACCTGCGGGAGGTTCTGAAGCACGGCACACTGTCCATCGGCTTCATTGGCCTGGCAGAAACACTGACCGCCCTCTACGGTGAGCACCACGGTCAGAACGAGCAGATGCAGCAGAAGGGCTTGGAGATCATTGGATTTATGCGCGACTACTGTGACAAGAAGTCTCAGGCGATGAAGATGAACATCACCCTGCTTGGCACACCTGCCGAGGGTCTGTCCGGTCGTTTCATCCGTATGGACCAGAAGCGCTACGGCAAGCTCGCAGGCATCACCGACCGGGAGTACTACACCAACTCCTTCCACGTCCCCGTATGGCACAGCATTTCCGCCTACGACAAGATCCGTCTGGAAGCCCCCTACCACGCACTGTGCAACGCCGGTCATATCAGCTATGTGGAGCTGGACGGCGACACTGCCAGAAACGTGGAGGCATTTGAAGCCATCGTCCGCTGTATGCACGACTGTGGCATCGGCTACGGCTCTATCAACCATCCTGTGGATCGCGATCCCGTCTGTGGCTATGTGGGCATCATCGGCGATGTATGTCCCCGCTGCGGTCGCCGGGAGGGCGAGCAGATCCCCTTTGAGCGCATTGAAGAACTGAAACGAATTTACCCTGAAATGCCCGCATTCCAGGGAATCAGATAAGGAGGAATACTTATGCAAAACAATAACGAGAAAATGGGTCAGGGTGTCGGCTTTGAGCGCATCCGCCGCATCACCGGCTATCTGGTGGGCACTATGGACAAGTGGAACGATGCCAAGCGCGCAGAAGAGCGCGACCGGGTAAAGCATACCCTGAGCAAAAATGCTTGAGCTTTCCGGCATCGTCAGTGACAGCATTGTAGACGGTCCGGGCATCCGCACCACCGTGTTCAGCCAGGGCTGTCCCCACCACTGCGAGGGCTGTCACAATCCCGAGACCTGGGAGTTCGGCTGTGGTACACCAATTTCTGAAGAGGCGGTACTGCAGATCGTAACCTCCAATCCCCTGTGTCGGGGCGTGACCTTCTCCGGCGGTGAGCCCTTCGCACAGGCAGAAGGCTTTGCGAAATTGGGCAAGCTTCTGAAGGAACGGGGCTACGAAGTTGCCTCCTATTCCGGCTACACCTTTGAACAGCTGCTCCGCGGCACAAAGGCGCAGCGTCAGTTGCTGGAGACCATCGATATTCTTATTGACGGTCCTTATCTTCAGCAAGAGCGCAGTCTGGAAATCAGCTTCCGGGGCAGCCGGAATCAGCGGATTCTGGATGTTCCCGCAAGCTTAGCTGCCGGACAGGCAGTCTGTGTTGCCAGTGGGCGCTGGCTGGGAGAGTATTAAAATGCAATACCGCAGGACAGGAAAACCCGTCCTGCGGTATTTTTTCTGTTTCCCAATTGGAAAAAATGTGCTATACTATCCAAAAAAGCAGCTGGAGGCATAAAATGAGTATTGTTGTGATCGGCACGGCCTTTGTGGATATTAAAGGGTTTCCCGACGACGCCTACATCCCCGACGGACGGAATGTGGGGCGGGTGGTCTATATCCACGGCGGTGTTGCCCGAAATGTGGCAGAAGACATCGCTAATCTGGAACTGCGCCCCACCTATGTGGGCATTGTGGATGACACGCCTATGGGCGCAGATGTTCTGGAGAAGCTGCGGCGGCACAAGGTCAATACTGACTATGTCCTGACCATTCCCGATGGGATGGGGACTTGGCTCGCTGTCTTCGACAGCAACGGTGATGTGGCGGGCTCGATCTCCAAGCGCCCCAACTCCCTCCCCCTGGCTGATCTTCTTGGGGAAAAGGGCGACGAGATCTTCTCCAATGCAGACTCTGTGGTGCTGCAGGTAGACCTGCACAAGGATGTTGTCAAAAAAGCCATTGCGCTGGCACAAAAGTATGACAAAAAGC
>JAZNZZ010000104.1:0-16117 GCA_045595205.1 Faecousia sp. | reverse complement strand
CCTGCTGCATCTGACAGAGATCGCTAAGGTTACGGTATGAAAGGGGAGCGTGGCAATTATGAAAACCAATCAAACTGCGCCGGCAACCCCCTTTCAGAAAATTGCCGACGCCTGCGAATCTACCGGGCTGTCGCAGTACTTCTTGAGAACGGGATGCAAGGATGGCACGATCCCGCACATCAAAAGCGGTACTACATATTACATCAATGTGCCGGCGCTCCTTAAGCAGCTGGGCGCAGCAGAGTGAGGAATGAACGAGAAGAAAGAGCTGACCCGGGAGCAAATGATCTGGATCGCAAGCCAAGGATTATTCCCGGCGCAATATGAGGTGCTATATGATCTGCCTCATACAATGATCATTCGCTCCAAGGACACCAAAGAGCCGAAGATCATATTCAAGGATTGAAAATCCCAGTCGCCTGGGATTGGCATATATGGGGTCATAGATATTACAGCCGGTGAGATCCCGGAGACCCCAAAACCAAACGAAGGGAGCGGCGGCGTACATAATGAGCCAAATATGTGTGATTTTTGGGACCTGCCTGCGGGTATACGCAGACCGCCGACCGCTTCCTTGGGGGATGCCGCATATAGCTACCGTGCGGCTTACCCCTAAAGCCCACAGTGTTCTTTGGTACACATCGGGGTTTATCTAGGATGTATCAATCGGTAGCAAAGAAACCTGGGCGGTGACTGCCGGGAGAGACCGGCGATATGGGCAAGAAGTGCTTTCGGAAGCACGCCTGTGGCACAGCAGGAAGCAGTCGGTTCGAATCCGGCCTTGCCCTCCAGCGGCGTCGAGACATCGCCGCGTCTCCTTTGCGTATGTAATAAGCTGCAGCCTGTAAGAAGCAGCTCGCCTCAAAAGGCGCTCCGGCTGGAATGCCGGCAGGGCAAATATGGGACAGTGGAGTGTGGTCGCTCACTCTTCTAGAAAGAAAGAGAATCGTTGGTTCAATTCCAGCCTGTCCCACAACGGCGGTCCCTATCGCAGGGCGAAATGATACAACTGTTACAGCAGCCTTTTCCGCGGGGCGTTAATCGGGGGGAGCAGGCAAGGCCCTCGCTGTAAAAGCTTGCAATATGGGTTTGGGTGCGGGGCGCATTTCCTTCTGCGCCCGGCGGGAGCGGTCCGCATTAGCGGAGAAGCAGACAGCCATCGGTGGGGATGGCTGTACAAAAAAGAAAAAGCCCCTCGGGGCAAAAAATAAAGGAGGAAACAGTATGAGTCAGCAAGAATTTGAACAGCAGGATCAGCAGGCAATGCGGATTGCCAACCGGGAGCAGCAAAAGAAATGCGCGGCAGTAGCCGCGGGGAGAAATGCCTCCAGGGATGCAAGGGCAGCGGAGGCACAGCGGCGGATGCTCTGGACTGCGATCCAGGTCCTCAGCTGCGTGCTGGCGGCTACGCTGTTTGTTGCGGCGCTGATGGACACAGCAATCGTAGTGTTCTTGGCCAATGCGGGAGTGCTGGTCTGCGGTATGGTAGCGGCGGTGAAGATCGACAGAGCTGTTCGCGATTGGCGAAAGAGGTGATCGCATGGCGTTTCGCTATCCTATCCCGGATGAAGCGCAGGCGGCAAGGCTGAAAGCAAACGGTATGGATCCGGATGCGTATTTCGTTAAGATTGCGTATGAGGACGGAACATTACACCTGCAGCATTATAAGACCGGCGACGAGATTACGCTGTCGCCGAATCCCAATAAAAGGAGGATGTAGATGGTTATCAATGAGAAAGCCCTGTGTGCTTTGATGAAAGATGCTTTCCGTAAGAAGAGTACCGGCTACAAAGTGGCGGCGCAGTTATCCAAGAAGGGCGAAAGAGAGCTGGTGCTGTCCGCGCCCGGATGGACAACGGTAATTTCCAGAGAAAATGCCCCCCGGAAGGTGCTGGCGCTGATCGTGGAGCACGTGGGAGATCTTCCGGAAGAAGGAATGGCATTCCAGGTCCAGGATAAAAATGTGCAGACGGAGATCTACAATATGGCGGTACCGGATGCCGGCGCACCGGCGACGGGATATAAGGTGAAACGCACCAAGCTTACATACGAAGGCTACCAGATCTGGCAGCGGGTGGACAACCTGCAGGTATTTATGGTAGCGCCGAAGATCGAGGACCTGATGGACAACTACAACCGGGAGGTCCGGATGACTGAGGACGGTATGTTCTATGTAGAAGGTATCGCCAGCCGGCTGCATATCCAGCCTCTGCAGGTAAAACAGAACGAGCTGCCTGCTCTTCACCATCTGGCGCAGCTGCAGTGGGTATAGAAAAAGGCGGTGCCTAACCGCTCAAAGTCAAGGCACCGCGCAATTCACAAATCAGCCCGGGATGGGGCCGTGTACCTAAAGTATAGCACACGGCTCCATTTTTGGCAAGAAAAAATATGGAGTGTGAAATATGACAGTTTTTGAAAAAATTGAAGCCCAGCAAAAGGGCAGGGAGAATACTGCGCCGTGGATGGTCGGAGAGCAGCTGAAGGACATATGCAGATTGGATCCAAAATGTGCAGAATTAGTGGATCAAGATTTGAATAATGCTTCTATGTCTATTGTGGAAGCGGAAAAGAATATTAAAGCATGGGCCGATAAACATAAGAAGAACGGGTGTGCGGTTGTTCCGCCAAATGTTGCAGATAAGATTATCCGAGAATTTTACGGACTACCAGCGGCAGGAGAGAAGAAGGAAAGCCCTGCCGGGTTGACCTTGGATCTTGCTGCGTTCATTTGAGGTGGCGGTTATGGAGCTAAGGAAAATATTGCCGGATGCCCCCCAGATGAATGCTGCTGCGCTGGATGCGTGGCTCAGGGAAAACGGTGGCCGGGGGAGAGAGGTCTTGCGGTACCGAAAAATGATGTTTCGAGATCCCCTCTCCGGAGAACGCATATATTACGCCCAATGCCATTGTACCGCGTGCCATAATGAAATGGAGACCAATATATATATCCTTGATAGCGGCTATCCGAAATTTGAGAATTTTACTGGAGTGGTGGGAAATGGTGAAACTACATATTGCCCATACTGCGGAGCACAAGTAGAAGCAGCATATTATGATAGGCTCAGGAGATACCCAATAAAGAAAGCGAAGTATCCGTGGGAGATCGTGAAGAAGGACGGTTGTGTGTTCTTTATCTGCTGGGCTGTTATACACGAAATAGGACACGATTATGACAGTATCACTGTGGAAAAGCGCAATGCTTATGTGCTGGACAGCGTAGGAAAGTGGCATCGCTTTACGGCTATGGAGCGTAGCGGTTGGAGCAGCATGTCCAAGATGGAATACATAGGGACTTGGTATGAAAAAGAAAAATTTGATGTGACGGATGGAAACCCCAGCCTATTATTGCCGGTTGCTCCCGATGTCTTCGAGGGGACGATGTTGGAAAATGCCAAATTGGAAAATTTGATCGAGTTGGATATGGGCGCGGAGTTTCTGCTATACGCAAGGGTATATATGCGGCATAAGACCGCAGAAAATCTGGCAATGCAAAGCCCTCACCTAATGGTAGCACTGCTATGGTGGTCAAGATGCGTTACTGGATTGGATTGGATTGACTGGAAAGCCAAGAAACCACACGAAATGTTACGGATCACAAAGCCGGAGTATAAAAAACTGTGCAGTATGAAGGGAGAAGACGCAAAAAGAGCTGTCTCATGGTTATATGCGGTATCGGCCTGCGCTGAATGGGGCATATCTAGCGACTATGCCAAGACGCTATCAGAAGCGGGAGCGGCATTTGCCTTTTCGGAAAAAAAGAACAAAGCGCTGCGAAACTTTGGCTTAGTTACCATTTGGAATTACATTCTAAAGCAACAAAAGGGGGACAAGCAAGGGGCAGTCCAGCTTTGCAAGGATTATTGGAAGGACCTGCCGAAGATCGGCGCAAATATGACTGACCGAGAAGTGATGTTCCCGGCAAATTTGAAGACCGCCCACGCTCGTGTGGTCAGCGCAATCAAGTATGCTGAGGATGAGGCGTTGCGCAAGAAGTTTCAGAAAGTTTACAAAAAAATCTGCGATTTGCAATGGGAGCATGACGGCCTTTTGATTGTGCCGGCGGCGTCAGAAAGTGAACTGATCGCAGAAGGCAAAATACTTGGGCATTGTGTGGGCGGATATGGACAGGATCACTGCGCCGGAAATTCTATTTTCTTTATTCGTCACACGCAGGAAAGAGAAGTGCCCTATTTTACATTACAACTCAACACTAAAACTGGCCGGGTAATTCAGAATCGTGGAGAAAAGAACTGCCAGAGAACAAAAGAGGTGGAGGCATTTGAGCAGCTGTGGATTAACACGGTCGTTATGCCTTGGATCAAACAAAAGAAGGAGTGTAAAACAGCATGAGCGAAATGATGATTATTGAACCCCGGCGGCAGATCGCTGATGTAACCCGGGATATTCGTATTAAAACAGGGCAATTTTTGCTTGACGCTATTGAGATCGGACGCCTGCTCTTTGAAGCAAAGTCTATGGTAGAGCCGGGCGGCTGGATGCAGTACGTGGAGGACGAGCTGCCCTTCTCACATTCTTGGGCAAACAACTATATGCGGCTGTATAAAGAGTACGGCAGTGAGCAGTTGTCGATTTTCGGGAATTCGCAGGCGACTGCGAGACTGAGTCCTACCCAGGCACTGGAGCTTCTTGCGTTGCCGGCGCAGGAGCGGGACGAATTTATGGAGACCCACGATGTGGAGAATATGTCTACCCGTGAGCTGAAGCAGGCGATTCGGGAAAGGGATGCGGCCATCCAGTCGCAGAAGGAGACCGAGGAAGAACTGCTGGCGGCAGAGAACCGGGCAGAGAATAATGCGCAGCGGGCTGACGAGGCAGAGCAAGAGGTGGAGAAGCTTCGCTCGGAGCTTTCCGCAGCGGAGAATGCCGGCGCCTCTGCCTCTGAGAGGGTCGAGAAATTGACAAAACAGCTTGCAAAGGCCAAGGAGGCGGAGAAGGCTGCCAAGGAAGCTCTAACCAAGGCGAAGGAAAACCCGGAAATCCCGGAGGCGGTTATGGAGCAGATGCGGCAACAGGTAGCAGCGGATGCGGCGAAGGAAGCTACCGAAGATCTGCAGAAGAAACTGGACGCGGCTGTTGCGGAAAAGGACGCGGCGGATAAAGCCAGGACAGACGCGGAGCAAAAGTTGGAGGCGGCGGAAAAGGCGGCAAAGCTTGCCAATCCGGATACGGCTGTCCTGCAGGTGCTGAGCAAGCGTTTTCTGGACGAATTCAACAGTATGCACAAACAGCTGCAGCAGGTCCAGAAGACAGATCCGGAGACCGGCGCCAAGCTGAAAGCGGCAATCATTAAGACCATCGACCAGATGCGCGGTATGATCGCCGGCAATGGGGACTGACCTATGCATATGTGTAAAGACTGTGACCATCTGTTGGTCTGTAAGTACACGGATGCCGGGGACGGCAGGTGTCAGAAGCCTAAGTACTTCAGAGACAAGAATCAGCCGCCGGCGGTGGTCAGCATCTCGCCCAATACCCGGCGGGCGTTGGAGTGTATGGACCACAGCGCACATAGGGGGCGGAAACGATGAAGGCGGTACTTATTAGCCTCCGACCGGGGTGGTGTGAAGAGGTTGCTATCCTGCGGAAAACAGATGAACTGAGGAAAAATGCGCCGAAACTGCCAACTCCGTTCAAGGTGTATATATATCAGACCAAGTGTCGCTGGATGTATAAATTGTTAGAGCCATTAAGCAGCCTTCGCTGGGCGAGGGCGATTATGGAGGGACAGCAGAGAGTTATCGGAGAGTTTTTTTGCACCAAAATTACGCCGGTTACAAAGGATAATCGAGAGGCGTTGTCTGAAACTACCTGTGTACCACTGCAGGATATGTACTATTATGCCGGCACGAAGAGTATTTACGATTTGAAAGCGTGGCATATCAGTCAGCTGAAGATCTACAATAAACCGCTGCGATTGTCTGAGTTCCGGAAATCGTGTGTTAATGAACTGTATTGCGACAGCTGCGGTATGCACAGTGAGCATAACAATAGCTGCGGCAATGCGGCACTGCAACTGACGCGCCCGCCCCAGAGCTGGTGCTATGTGGAGGAATTGAAATGAGCGTATTTATACCGGCGAACAGGGGACACCGGAAGGGTGCCCACAGCAGGAGTTTCTGTATGTACTCAATCTATGATGCCAAGACAGATCTCCCTATTGTGATCGATGCCACGGCGGAGGAATGTGCCAGAGTCCTGAAGCGCTCTGTTGCGTCCTTTTACTGTCTGGTCAGCCGGGTGCGGAAAGGAAAAATCAAGCGCTACGAGGTGCTGAGAAGATTTGCAGACGAGGGGGACAGTCTATGAGTATGATATTTCTGGCAAAAGGTATCTGCACTTTGGGCAGAACGCAAAGGGACAGAGATGGTAACATTACAAGCTCCACGCCGGCAAAGTTTACCTGGGACAGTGCCGGAGGCAGCATAGCCATCGGAGAAATGGCTGCCGATTCTAAAGAAATCAAAGAGGATTCGGTGAGCATTTTTGGCGACTGGGACGCAGCGGGCTACCTGCAGAAAGTGCTGGAATTACTGAAACCAAGGCGGAAAATTAACATACCTGATCTGAAAGCAATTGTGCAGACTGCATATCGGGAAGATGGAAACGATTTGCTCTGCGACTATTGCCAGATCGCAAATTGCCAGGACTGCATCATTCGAGAGTGGAAGGAGGAGGCATAATGCCGTTACTGAATTACACCACAAAGGTAAATGTATATACCACACTGGGAGAGATCCAAGCCATCCTTGTAAAACACGGCGCAAAAAGGATTATGCAGGATTATGATGCGGCGGGGCATATCGCGGCGTTAACCTTTGGGGTGGAAACACCTGGCGGTTTGCGAGGTATCCGGTTGCCCGCAAATGTGGATGCGGTCCATATGGTCCTTGCAAAGCAGAAGGTGCGGTGTGACCGGGAACATGCGGAAAGGGTCGCGTGGCGGATCTTAAAAGATTGGGTCGAAGCGCAGATGGCAATCTTGGAGAGCGAGATGGTGCAGCTTGATCAGATATTCCTTCCATATATGGTCAATGACAAAGGACAGACCGTATTTGAGGTGTACCGGAAAAACCAATTATTCCTGGAGGACTGATATGTTGAAATATGTTATTAAGAGCGACGAGAAACCCGGCTTTATGATCTCCGGGATCGGCGTGGGCAAATGCTGCACGCCGGCATCGGTAGTATGGACTCAGTCGGAGGAAAACGCACTCAAGCTGGAGGAAGGTGAAGCAATTGCGGCGATTGGCTTCATCGGGGGTGTCCTGGACTGGGAACTGGCGGATGGCTTATATGCGGAACTGATGGAGGAGACATAGCAATGTCTGGAGGATTGAGATATGCGACCGGGCGGGATATGCCGCCCGGTATGGCAGAGAGGGTGGCCGTCCAGATCGCCCGGCGGTTAGAAGAGGAAGCGTCAGTGGCGGGAAAAGAAAACCTGCTGGCGGCAGTGAGCAAAGTAGATACCGGCGAGGGTGATGTGGAGAAAGGAGAGAGGGAGAATGAATAAAGACGATAGACGGAAAATCAAAAAGATGTTAGATAGTGCTGTCGGACATTATCTTGATTTTAAGAATTGTCAAAAAGGCAACGATAGACCTTGTATGGCAAGAGAAGTTTTGGCACGACAAGCGATTGTTTTCACCCTTGCTGATTATCTGTTCCACAATGGCTTTATTAAGTACGAAGAATGGTGCGAATATCTTGGTAAGGTTGATATGACTGACGAGGACGAAAGTTGCAGTTATGAGTGTGGAGCAAACATTGACGGCAAGTGTAAGTATGCGGTGAATAGAAACAAGGCTGCAACTGCACTTTTGATAGGGGATTGACAATGCCTAACACAAGAGAAAAGCTGATTGAGTTGCAGAAAGCGGCAATCCGTGAGTTTATGAGTTCGACAACAGATGTACCGCTTACTGACTTTACTGCCGACTACCTTATTGCCAACGGTGTAACCATCAACAGGGGTACAGAAGATACCCCAGTTGCTGACAATTTGTCACCAACTGGCTGGATTCCTGTTACAGAGAGGTTGCCGGAAGCAAACGAAAAGGTATTGATTTGCACTGGAATTGGCAATCTGTATGTCGCACAGCATCTGCGTGGGCACTTTTATCTTGATGGAAGTAATATCTGCACAACCCACTGGATGCCCCTGCCAGAGCCACCAAAGGAGGACTAAGTATGGCGATCAATGTGTGTCAGAAACTCAAGCAAAGGTTCTGCCCAGAGTGTAATAACGACAGAATTGATGGGTGTCGCAATTGTTGGGTAGAAGCCATTTGCGATCTGATTGAAATCGCACAAAACGAAAAGTGGATCCCTGTAGGTGAAAAATTACCCCAAAAGAACGAAACCGTGCTTGTTTACTGTAAAAACAAAACGATCCAGGGTGGCGCAACACGCCACATTGGTTCGTGCGATAATGGGGTTTGGTTCCTAAAAACACAACCAGGAACAGAAAGTTTTCCACATCGTGAATGGGAAGTTACTCACTGGATGCCACTGCCAGAGCCACCAAAGGAGGACTAGCTATGGAATACATCGTAATTCCTATCGTGATCCTGGGGGTGCTGTTAGTCACTGCGCTGTACAGCTGTCTGGTGGTGGCTAGTAGGGAGAGCCGGAAAGAGGAAGAAAGACAGCAAAAGAAAAAGAATAGAGAAAGATCGTAGTTTGCACAACGGTACCGGATTCCGGTGCCGTTCTGGAGATTATGACATAATACATTTATATATAGAAGCGGGGGCTAATAATGGGGAAACAGATGAAGAAGCGGATCTTCTACGGCACGATCTGTGAGCAGCAGGTCTATAATGTGCCGGACGGCATCCGAAAAATAGAGCTATACGACCCGGAAAAAGAAAAGAAGAGCCGCTTTGAAAACGAGGCTGCCTATAACAAATTCAAGGAGAATATCTCCAGGCGAAATCACAACCGTTTGTTCCACGCAAATTTCTCTCCCACATCTTATTATAGTACGCACACCTTTGACGATGAATATGAGGTGCACGACTTCGAAGAGGCGAAGAAGGTCCGAAAGAGCTTTATCCGCTCATTAAAGAGGGCTTACCCGGACGCCGTGATCTTCTTATATATGGGAAGAGGCAAGACCACAAACAGAATCCATTTCCATATGGTGTCAGAGGGTATCCCGGAGGACTTCATTATCAGCAAATGGAAATACGGCCGGATTCGGCATATTGCGCACCTGCGGGAGCGCTGCTGGTATGAGGGCGTAGACCGGGGACAGGACTACACGGGTCTTGCCAATTACCTGTTTGATCACTGGATAGAGGAGATCGGCGGGCATAGATGGTTTCAGACCAAGAATGCGAGAAAGCCGGAGGTAGAAGAGCCGGCAGAGGTGAACATCCACGGAGGCTACTCGGCAAAGCGTCCGCCGAAGCCCCCGAAGGGATATACGCTGGTCGAGATCGAAGCCACCACATATGGATACTGGTGTTTTAAGTACATAGCATTGCCACAAAAGAAAACGAGGCGCCAAAATGGCGGAAATGCCCGGTCGAAAGACCGGTTGGATTAAACCTTGTAGATGTGTAAAGTTTTAGAACAAAATGTAGTTGATGAGTAAATGGAGGTTATGTATGGGGAAGATGGACAAGGAAATGATCCGCATAGCAGCAGAAGCCGGTGCAAGGGCTGCTATGGAAAAGCTGGAGAAGGAGCGCCGGAAGGATGTGGAGGAGCGTGTGGATAGACGCCTCCACAACACACGCCTTCTGCTGAAGAACTATAGGCTGTTCCGAGAGCATACTGATCATGCCGTGTATCAGGTAGAGCAGCTGGATGAATCGATCTATGAGATACTGGAGCTTATGGAGAGGAGAGGACCGTCTGATTTCTCCGCAAGCATAAAGAACAGCGCAGCAAGGACAGCTGTGCTCGTTCGTCATATCGATGTGATGCTCGGTCTGTATAAAACCTACTGTGAGAATTCGGGAAGACAGGAAGATCTCCGGAGATGGCGTGTGGCGAAGGCTCTGTATGTGAATGATCAGCCTGCAACCGTTCAGGAATTGGCTGATCGTGAGTTTGTAGCGGAGAAAACCATCCGCAGAGATGTGGATTCCATATGTGAGCATCTTTCTGCCCTTCTGTTTGGAATCGATGGCATAAAGAAAGAGTAAAACAAGATGTCCAAAAGATGTCCTTTACATGTCCATATGACCTGTGGTAGACTGTATTTGTAAAATAACAGATACGGAAAGCCTCGCCGGATTTAGTTGCTGGTGAGGCTTTCTTATGCTGCAAAAACAGGGAGGAGGGTGCATCTGATGGCGGAGCTGAAAAAAGCAAAGCACGAATTATTCTGCCGGGAGTATCTTGTGGATCTGAATGGCACGCAGGCGGCGATCCGCGCCGGCTACAAAGAACGCAATGCCGCCTCCCAGGCATCCACGCTCCTAAGAAATCCCAACATCCTCGCGCGTGTAGGCGAACTAAGAAAAGAACAGCGCGAAAGATTGGCTCTAAATGCGGACTTTGTAGTGCTGGAACTGATCGATACCTACAGGAAATGCAAGAATCCAACGCCGGTGCGGACACTGAATCCGAAAACCGGAAAATATGAGGAATGCGGTGTATATGGCTTCGACAGCAGAGGCGCTCTGAAGGCTTTGGAGCAGTTGGATAAGCATATTGGCGTACAGGGCATCGAGGACAGGCAACGCAATAACCTTCTCGAAATGCTCAAGGTGACCGGAGAGGACATCAATACCGATGATCTACAAGAGCTTCAGTAAGCGGCAGCTGCTTGCGCTGACGTGGTGGAACAGACCGGCTTTTCGGGAACGCGACGCCATTATTTGCGATGGCGCCATCCGATCCGGTAAGACGGTGTGTATGGTCGCAGGCTTTTTCCTGTGGGCAATGACAACATTTGACGGAGAAAGCTTTGCAATATGCGGTAAAACCGTGGCGTCTCTCCGCAGAAATGTGATCCAAAAGCTGCAGGACTGGCTCGGCGGCATTTACCAGATAACTGAAAAGCGGAGTGATGGAAAGCTGATCGTCTCTGATGGGAAGAGAACGAACAGCTTTTTCTTATTCGGCGGCAAGGACGAAAGCTCTTACAGCCTGATCCAGGGTATTACGCTGGCGGGTGTGCTGCTGGATGAGGTGGCACTGATGCCAAGATCCTTTGTGGAGCAGGCGTGCGCAAGATGCTCTGTGGCGGGCTCGAAGATGTGGTTTAACTGCAACCCGGGCGGACCGGAGCACTGGTTCTACAAAGAGTGGGTGCTAAAGGCAAAAGAGCAAAATGCCCTGCGCCTGAGATTCACGATGGCAGATAATGCGGCGCTGGATCCGGATATTCGGCAGCGGTACGAAAGGATGTACTCCGGCGTGTTCTACCGTCGGTATGTCCTGGGCGAATGGTGTATGGCTGAAGGTCTGATCTACGAGTTCGATAAGCAGCGGCACATCGTAACAGAACTGCCGGCAGATATGGACAGGGGCGGAGAATGGTATATCTCCGTGGACTACGGAACACTAAACCCGTTTTCAGCAGGATTGTGGTGGGTATATAATGGCCGTGCGGTGCGGGTGAAAGAGTATTACTATTCCGGCCGGGAAAAGAGCCAGATGCTCACCGATGAGGATTACTACAAGGAACTTGATAAGCTCGCCGGCGACAGGGTGATCCGATCTGTGATCGTTGACCCGTCGGCGGCTTCTTTTATTGCGACGATTCGGCGGCACGGGCGGTTTTCAGTTCGCAAGGCGAGAAACGATGTCCTGTCCGGAATCCGATTGACAGCAGTTATGCTGAAGGCGGGTGTGATCCGCATAGGAGCAGACTGTGAGGATGCGATCCGGGAGTTCGGCCTTTACCGATGGGACGAAAGAGGAGAGGCTGACAGACCCATAAAGGAAAATGACCATGCAATGGACGATATTCGGTATTTCTGCGCTACAGTGATGCGGCGGAATCCGGTAACCAAGGGAATGTTGGGAGGCTTACGTGATGAAGATCCTGAAGAGGATTAAAGAATGGTTTTTGAATCGGTTTCTGCCTATGTGGGCAAAGGAGACTGTATTGGCGGATAACCGGCGCCTGCAGCAGCAGGTGACAGAGCTCCAAAATGAGCTGGCACAGAAGGCAGCGTACATAAGCGGTATGACTGCCGGAGTGAAGAGCTTGCGGCGCATAGTGATTAACACAACGGAGGAGAAGAAATGAGCGGATACGGCAATTTGCTGAAAAATGCTACTGGCTACGCGGCGGCATTCGGTGCGGCGGATGTGACAACGCCCAAAATGAAGGACGCGGTTGCGTCGTGGTTTGAACTTTATTACCGCACGGAAAAAACAAAGGAAGAGGACCCAAGCCAGCGGATACCGTATACCGTCGTGAGGAAGCTGACAAAAACAGTATTCTCGGAGCATAAGACCACTAGCGATAGCGAGTTTGTAAAGAATATCCTGCAGGAGATCTCCGAGGTGAGTGAACAGACGATGCAGATGGCTCTGATTGGGGGAGAGGCGTTGCTGAAGCCTATCCCTACAGCGGATAAAAAGGGCTTTGTATTTATGGCAGTACCGAGAAACAATGTGCTGGTATTTGCCAGGGATGCACGTGGTGAGTTGACAGATATTGGAACACTGGAAGTGACAGTGTCGGGCAACAACTACTATACGCTGATGGAGCGCCGGACAATTGATGGAAACGGATACCTTACCATCCGGTATAAGCTGTTTAAGTCCTATGCGAAGGATTCCCTGGGACAGCAGGTGGCACTGAACACACTCCCGCAATATGAGCAGCTACAGCCGGAGTTTACCTTTACGAAACCCGTAGGCTCGATTGGTATGGTGCGGGTGAAGACGCCAATGGTCAACTGCGTGGATGGCAGTGCGGATGGTGTCAGTGTATATGCTGCGGCCGTGGGGCTGATCCACAACATTAACCGTAATGAGGCCCAGCTTAACGGTGAATTTGACCGTGGGGAAAGCCGTGTGTTTGTCAGTGCGGATCTTCTGGCAAATGACGCGGATGGACATAAAGGTTTGCGGGATAACGTCTTCGTAGGACTCGAAGAAGACCCGGAAACCACGGGTATTACCATATTCTCCCCGTCGCTGCGGGATGCATCCTACCTCGCAAGAAAACAGGAGTACTTGCGGAACGTAGAGAATGTGATAGGCCTCAAGCGCGGTCTGCTCTCCGAGGTAGAAGCGGCAGAACGCACAGCGACGGAAATAACCTCCAGTGCCGGTGAGTATAACCTGACGATTATCGATTTTCAGAATATGTGGAGAAAAGCGGTACTGGACGCGGTGCAGCTCTGCGGCGTCCTGGGTCAGATGTACCAGATTGCAGGCGCCCATGAGGTAGCGGATGATGCCGTGATCTTCGACTGGGGCAACGGCGTCCTCTACGACGAAGCGAAGACCTACGCGGAGATGAAGGAAATGGTCGCGCAAGGTCTTCTGCAGCCGGAGCGGTTGCTGGGATGGTACCTGAATCTGCCATGTGATACCCCGGAGGAAAGAGCGCAGATCCGCGAAAAATATATGCCCCTGGCTGAAGGTGAGTAAAACATGCTGACTGCGGCACAGATTGATGCTTTAAGGGATGCTTCCGGACAGCTGTTGGATCCGGTGACAGATTTCCTGATTGAGAATATTGCCAGGCGCGTGTCAGAGGCTGGACAGCTGACCGGCACGGCAGCATATCAGGTGTGGCGTGCGCAGAATCTGGGGATGTCGCAGAAAAAACTGAAGAAGGAACTGCAGAAGAGATTGAATGTGTCGGAGGCGGAACTGGAGAAACTGCTGAAGCAGGCAGCAAAGACCGGGTACAATTTCGACCTTTCCCGCCTTCCCACTACCAAAGGAATCCCGTTCGCGGCCAACTCCAGCATTCAGCAGATCGTGAATGCGGCTGTGCTCCAGGCAAAAAAGGACCTCACGAACATAACGAGAACGATGGGCTTTGTGGGATCTGATGGCAAAGCCCGGGAGCTGACCAAAGCCTATAAAAAGGCGTGTGATGACGCCTTTATGCGCACCGTCACCGGCGGACAGGATTACAATTCAGCTATCCGCGATGCCTTAAAAGGGCTTGCGGATAAGGGTATCGTCAGTATTGACTACGCCTCCGGAAAACACTATACGGTGGAAGCGGCGGTACGCCAGAACATTATGGGCGGTCTGGGGTTGATGCAGGAGCAGATCTCCGAGCAGAACCACGACGAGCTCGGCTGTGACGGCTGGGAGCTCTCTGCACACGCCAACAGCGCACCAGACCACGAGCCATACCAGGGTAGACAGTACACCGACAAGCAATACAAAGCGCTGAACAACAGCCTGATTCGCCGCATTGGCACATTGAACTGCGGACACGCGGCATTCCCGATCATTATGGGCGTGCATAGCCCCCAGTATACTGAAGAGGAACTGGAAGACTTCCGCCAGCAGAACGAAGCGGGTGTCACGGTAGATGGTCGGCATTATACCGGGTATGAGGCTACCCAACGGCAACGCCAACTGGAACGCGCTATTCGCGGTCAGAAGCGGAAGATCCTGATCGACAAGACAGCAGGCGACGAGGAGAAGCTGCAGAATGACCAAATCAAATTGGTGCGCCTCCGGGATGAATATGCCCGGTTCTCCAAAGAGGCGGGACTTCCTACTCAGTACGCCCGCGCAGAAGCGGCCGGCTTTACCTGGAAGGATGGTAAAGAGGCGGAACGTACAGCCAGAGCGCAGTCCAACAATAGCTTATCTTCGGGATTATTAAACAGTAGGAAAACAAAGAACCAGGTGTCTGGTAATATTATGACTACAACAGAACTTTCAATCTGGGATGATTCTATTGGCACACAGGCTTGGAGTGATGAGGTTCGTAGAAATTTCCATAGCATTGAGCAGGGGCTTACAAGGAGAAAAACTGAGGAAGGTATTCTGTTTAGTGCGGATGGCAAGGTGATTTTGCAGAAAAGTGGAGATAAGGATCATGTGACATTCACAACCAAGGAAATTAGCAAAATGCACGGTGGAGTGCTGACACATAATCACCCAGATGGAAGCAGTTTTTCTTTTTATGATATAAATATGTTAAGGCACGGGGGGTTGGCGGAATTACGCGCAGCTACTCTAGAAGGCGTATATCGGATTCAAGTGCCTAAAAAGTGGCGTAAGGAAATATCGACGCTTGAAAAAATTGAAAAAGTGTATTATGATATTGATGCTGAGGTAAGTCCTGGCTATTACAATAGGTTTTATGCGGGAGAGATATCTCGTTGGGATGCGGAATTATTGGGACAACAGGCAACAATAGAAGAACTGTGCAAGCGATATGACATTCCGTACAAATTTGAGAAATGGAGTATGTTCGAGTGAAAATATATTTAGAGCAAATCCCGGAAGGTGTAAAACCCGAGGATTACCCTGAAGGAACAGAATTTGTATGCATTGATGATAGTCGCCTTGAAAGAGATCCAGTAACAAATAAGTTAATTCCAAGAGAGCGCCGCCCGTTGATTTATCCGTCTGATATCAAGAGCTAAACCACCAACCGTTCTGGCTGGTGGTTTTTCTATGCTAAAAAGGAGAGAGTTATGAAAAATATTCCTGAATGGGTAGATCCGCTTATTTGCATAATTTATGTGATCTGTTTCACAGTTCTGCCCCTGCTCGCCAATTGGTTGTCTTAACGACAGGAGAATAGAGTATGGAAGCTGTAAAATTTTCTGGAATGAATACGACCTATGTGGCGCCTGGGTGCTTTGATCTTCCCACAATGGCAGAAGAAAGAGACGGCAAGCTGGAAGTGACCAGTTGCTGGAAACCTTCTGCTGAAGATCTGGAAATTCTGAATGCAGGCGGCTGCGTGTGCCTCTGCGTAAGGGGAGGGCAGCCTCCTGTGGCACTGTGGGCACAAGGGGTGGCGGAGATCCGCTAACGTACATAATTCACGAATTTATGCACGTTAAACACAAAAAAGTGCGTTTTTTGCATAGATAGAAACAGCTATGTGCGTTATTGATTCTATAACGCCTAAAATCACAGGCGTGTGTGACGGCCCGATAAACGAAGGAGGAGCAATGTATGAAGAAAA
>JAZNZZ010000103.1:0-15167 GCA_045595205.1 Faecousia sp. | reverse complement strand
CCCACACCGTTGTAGTCCTGTACATAGAGGACACCGCCCTGATTGACACCGGTGGCAGCCTCAGCATAGCGGATCACACCGCCGTACAGGTCAAACTTACCGCCGCGGACACGGATGACGCCGCCTTGCATGGAATCACCTGCACAGGCACCTTCCACAATGCCGCCGCCCAGGGTATCCATAATAGCCAAATGTCCGTAAATGTAGAACACGCGGTTGGAGGGATTGACCAGCTTGTAGCCGTTGAGATCCAGCACCAGTGTGTCGGCTGCCGGAATTTCTATCACTGCAGAGGCAGACACATTCTCGGTAAGGTAGAAGTGACCGTTGGTGGAGGTGCCGTCCCAGGCAGACCATTCCGCTTGACCTTCGCAATGGCTGCAGAAGTGATTGGGTGCAATTTCTACGGACAGCGCTTTATTGACCAGCTTCAGCTCATACAAGTCGGAGGTATGGAAGACGCTGTTTTCATAAGCCTCCCCGGCATAGTCACTTTCGTTGGTAAACACGCCGCTGGCTCTTACGCAGATACTCGCTTCCTCAGTCAGCTGACCCAGTTCGATCAGCTTACCCTCTGTGACCACATCCAGAAGCTGCATTATGGGATTGCCGGAAAGCTTGAAGCTGGCAGCATCCTTGTAGGTCAGCATATCTATGTTGCCACCCTTAATATCAGCATTGCTTCCCCCGTAGTAAATGTACACATTGGGAGCCGCGACATCCGCAGCACCGCCGGAGATCTCGCCGCCCTCCATAATGAAGGTTGCGGTGCCTACGCAGACATTGCCGCCGGTCTTGGTGGTCCTGCCGCCAAGGATACGGCCGTCAGTCATCGTCATAACACAGTTGCCCAGCAGGAAGATGTTACCGCCGCCGTTGGCATTGGAGCTTGCCGCGTAACCATTGCAAACGGTGCCGCCGGAGATCTTCAGCTCACCGCCGCTGGCATAGATGTTACCGCCGCGCTCTGTGGTTCTGCCTTCACTGATCATACCGCCGTGGAGCTCCACTCTGGCATTGTTTTGCATATACAGAACGCCGCCCTGTTTTGCACCCGCTGCGCTTGCAGAATAGACAACATTTCCGCTGTACAGGTCGAAGCTGCCGCCGTTGACGCGGATGACACCGCCTAACCAGCTTTCACCGGCACCGGAGCCACAGATCATACCGTCGCCCACGCTGTCCAGTACTGCCAATTCGCCATAGACATAGAAGGCTCTGGTGGCAGAATTAAAGAAAGTTTTCCCACGCAGATCCAGTACCAGGCAACTGCCCTCCTCCACAGTGAGCTCAATATCTGTGTAGATGCTCTCGGTCAGATAGAAGTGACCGTTGGTGGAAACACCGTCCCAGGCAGTCCATACTGCCTCAGCACCGTCACAGTGGGGGCAGGAAGCCTTCTCGTCCTCGGGTTCGGGCTCGGGCTCGGGCTCGGGTTCGGGTTCGGGCTCGGGACCCGCAACAGGGTCCCCAACCAGAAGCTGATTATTCTCTGCACGGACTTCCTTCTGTTCCTTTGCTGCCACCACATAGCCCTTGGTCACAAACTCCTGGGCATTTACATTTTCAGTGGTGAATACGCCGTCAGCATCCACACAAATGTGTGCGCCGTCGGTCAGGTCGCCCAAAATGAAGGTCTTGCCGGCTGTGATGACATCAAGCAGCTCGATTACAGGGTTGCCGGAGATCTTCAGGCTGGCGGCATTCAGGTAGGTCAGCGTGCCGATGGCGCCGCCCTTAATATCGGCATTGCTTGCATTGTAGTATACATAAAGGTCAGGGCCATTGACGGTGGCAGTGCCGCCGCTGATCTCGCCGCCCTCCATAATAAAGGTCGCAGTACCCACACAGATATTGCCGCCGGTCTTGGTAGTGCTGCCGCCGATGACCTTACCGCCGGTCATTCTCACAACAGAGCTGCCCAGCATAAAGATGTTGCCGCCGCCGTTGGCATTGGAGCTTACAGCATTGCCGTTCTGAACGACTGCACCTGCCAGATTCAGTTCACCCGCCCCAACATAAATGTTGCCGCCGCGCTCAGTGGTCTTGCCGTTTTCAACAGTGCCGCCGTAAAGGTTTACAACAGAAGTCTTCTGCATATACAGAACACCGCCGCGCTTAACCTTCGCGTCACCTTCAACATAACGCACCGTACCGCTGTACAGGCTGAAATCGCCGCCATTTGCAAAGATCACACCGCCGTTGTCCGTACCGGTACCCGAGCCGATGACCGCACCGCCGGAAGCTGTGTCCATAACAGCCAGGTCACCTTCAAGATAGAACGCTCTCTTTGCGCTGGTATAGCTGCAGCCGCGCAGGTCCAGCACCAGGGTCTCCCCTGCCGGGACCTTCACCTCTTCGGTGGCATTCATATTCGTCTGCAGGAAGAAATGTCCGTCCGTTGTCTCACCGTTCCAGGGCAGCCATTCTGCCTCTGCACCGTCGCAGTGGATACAGGGTGCCATTTCGCCCTCGCCGGGTTCGGGTGTCGGAGTGTCCTCACCAATGGACAGTGCATTTTCCACCTTAACAATGCCCTCACAGCCTTCTGCAGGTGTGAAGTACTCCAGATAGTCATCAGGCTTCTCCAGTGCCTTGGTAAAGATACCGCTGCCCTGAACCGTAAGCTGTGCGCCCCGGGTCATTTCACCCAGCTCTAACAGCTTGCCCTCAGTGATCTCAAGAAGATCCACAACAGGATTGCCGGAGACCTTGAAGGATTCTGCATCTGCATAGGTCACCACATCGATATGACCGCCGGTAAGCTCCACATTGCTCTTTTCATAGTATGCGTAAACACCGGGTGCCTTGGTGGCTGCAGTACCGCCGGTGATCTCGCCGCCGGAGACCTTCAGTGTACCGGTGCCCACCAGAATGTTGCCGCCGGTATTCCGGGATACACCGTTAACGATCTGACCGCCTGCAACAGTAAGCGTACCGCCGCCGACGATAAACACATTTCCGCCGCCGTTGGAATTCTTTGTTCCGCTGGTGCCACCCTCGACCTTACCGCTGTTAAGGGTCATCGTACCCTTATTGATATGGATATTGCCGCCACGGTCGCCGCTGACACCGCCGGTGATCGTCACATCGTACAGCTCCCAGTTGCCGGCTACACTCACATTGCCGCCGTTGGCAGCTGCAGTACCGCCGCTGATGACAGATTCCTTAACGATCCAGTTCTTGCTGCCATAGACATTGCCGCCAATATTGGCAGAGCCCTGCTCCACTGTCACACCTGTCAGCGTACTGTTCACTTCGCCGTAGATGTTACCGCCGTAACCTTCTGCAACACCGCCGGTGATAACGCAGTTTTCAGCGGTAAACCCGCTGTTCTCATTATAGGCAGAAAGGTAAATATTGCCGCCGCTCTTCTTCTCGGATACGCCGCCGGACACGGTGCCGCCGTACAGATGCAGCTGTTCCAGAACATAGATATTACCGCCGCCGGCAGTCTGCGCGATACCTCCGGTGATCTCGCCGCCGTAGAGATTGGTCACACCGGTGCCGGAATAGATATTACCGCCGGAACCGTAGGCTGTGCCACCGGTGATGGTGCCGTTATGGATATTGATCTGACCGCTGGAGCGCAGGACGATATTGCCACCGCCACCGTGCTCACCTTCGTAGCCACCCACAACAACGCCGCCACGGATCTCGCCGCCGTACATATTGAAGATGCCGCCGTTGACATCCATATTGCCGCCGCGACCCAGAACCTCACCGTTTTCAATGACACCGCCGTACATATTCAAAGTACCGGCAGTCTTGTCGGGGTCAGAGCCCTTGCCCACATACACAACACCTGCACGGATCTGATCCACATGCTCGTCTGCCAGACGCAGGGTGCCGCTGTAGAAATTCACCGTACCGCCCACGATACCGAGAACGCCGCCTGCGGTGCCGTTTGCAATGCCGGCAGAGGTAACCGTACCGCCGCCCACAGAGTCCATAATGTTCAGGGTGCCGTTGGTGTAGACATACATAGCACGGCCCTTGGTGCGGTTATAGGTATGACCGTTCAGGTCAAGACACACTGTACTCTCCGGGAAAGTGCTTCTGCCGGTGGAGCAGGGCAGATAGAAGGTCTCCACATCTGCAGGCAGATAGAAATGACCGCCGGCAGTGCTGAAGGAGCCGCCTACCCAGGGTGTCCAATAAACATTCTTTTCACACACATCACAGTAACCGTCAACACCCTTGTCACGGCTGTCCCGGAAACGGATGAACACATAAGTATAAAGATCGCTGTTATCCTCGCTTGCATAAGCACGGATACGGTCACCTACCCGCAGCTCCGTCTTTGCTGCAAAGGTGCCTGCATCGGGACCCACCTCATAGATCTTTGCGTTAGAGCTGAGGGTGATGGTCTTGATCTCTCCGTCCTTGGAGGAACCCTGCTGATTGTACTTCAGGGTAACCTTGTTGCCGTTTACCTTAACAACATCGTAGTTCAGCAGGCTTGCACCGGAGGTATTTCTTGCATAGGTGGGGCTGCCCACACCCAGGATCACACCGTCCTTCACATTCAGGGTGAATGCGCCGCCGTAGTAATCCACCTTATCAGCAATGGCCTTGTCCTTGGTCTTCAGTGTCACAGCCTTACCGTTGCAGGCAAGCGTGTACACATACCAGCCATCTGCATCCGGCTCACGAAGAGAGACAGCATTTGTATCATCGTAAAGCTTCAGGGAGTTCCAGTACAGGTTATCCACCTTACGGTTACGGACTGCCAGAAGCACTGTCTTGTCGTAAATATCCGTAAAGGCGGTGATCGTATCACCCACACGGACTGTGGTATATTCACCGAAGGTGGCAGCAAGGCTGGTCACATTCAGGGTCTTGCAATCGTCTGCCAGGGTCAGAACACGGGTGGCAATGGTGCCGTCCGCATTCTTATACTGGGTCTCCACAGTTTTACCGTCGATGGACACCACCTTGTAGCCGTGCGCTCTGCGGTAACCGCCGTAGGCCAGACGGGCCTCGTATGCATCGTAAACCACGCCGTCACTGCCCACGCTCAGAGCCATAGCAGCAGGATTGATGGCATCCATCTTGCTTGCCATTTCCTTGCTTCTGGTCTTGACGGTGGAAAGCTTGCCGTTACGGGAGACGGTGTATACATACCAGCCGTCCTCATTTGGCTCACGGGTGGTCTCCTTGGTAGTGGAGTTGTACATACGCTCCGTAGCGTAATAAACAGGCAGGTTGACGAGCCGCTTCATAACAAAGATCTGCTGAATGGTTGCATCAGGGCTCTGATAAGCATAGATGTAATCACCGTACTGCAGCTTTGTCTCAGCGCCGTAGGTGCCCACGGGAGACAGATTCCAAACCTTACAGCCGGGTGCCATAATACCGGTGATCAGCGTATCCGGTGCAGAGGTCTTGAAGCAGCTGAACAGAGAACCGGAAACACTGGTGATGTAACGGCCCTGACCGAAGTGGGTATAGCCAAACACACTTCGCACGCTGTAAACATCCTTGACCACATCACCGTCCAAAGTCAGACCAAACACAGCAGCGCCTACGCTGTCCATCTCGTTGGCAACAGCGCGGTCCTTTGTCTTGACATAACGGATCGTGCCTTCGGCAAACACCTTGAAGGTGTACCAGCCGTCGGCATCGGGCACGCGCTTGGTGTCCTGCTTGGTGCTGTCATACTTACGCTCAATGTTGTAGCACCAGACAGCCTCTTCCACGATATGCTCTGCAATGTATACAAAAAGGGTCTTGCCCTCTGCATCTGCGAAGCAAACGATACGGTCACCTACGCTGAGGCTCTCCACTTCCTTGCCCATTCTGTCCTCGGACTTTGCAGCAAGGCTGACATCATAGTACTTCACATTCTCATCGACGGTGAACTTGTCGGTCACACCTGTATTACTGCCGATGATCTTTGTGGTGGAGATGGTATTGCCGTCAATGGCAGTGATGTCAAAGCGCTCACTGCGAACTATGCCACGGATTGCCTCATAAGAGTGGATGGCTTCGGTGATATAGCCTTCCTCATCAAACACAAGACCGAAGTGGGAGCTGTAGTAGCTCTGCTTGTCAATGTAATTGACCTCCACAACATCCTTGCACTTGAACTCCACATACTCACCCTCACAGTAGAAGGGAATGGTGTAGCAGCCGTTCTCGTCCGGCACGCGGGTGGTCTTGCCGCCGGAGGTGAACTGATTTGCACGCCAATATACCTTGGATTCTCTGGGACGGGAGGTCAGGAAAATATGGGTAACATTTCCCGCTTCATCTCCGTAAATGCTGATCTTATCCATCACGCCCAGCCCATTCAGTGCAATGGGGATCTCGCTTGCCTTTACCCCGCGGGTCACATCATAAACACCCGTAGCATCTGTAATGGCAATCGTTTTCTTCAAGCCGTTCATTACTACGGAGGAGTTCGTGTTTACCGCGTTTTCTTCCAGAGACTGGACATAAACATCCTCCGACAAAACGGTAGCGATCTCCTTGACAGGAACCGCATCCACAGCATAGCCGTCGCTGTCAAAAACGATGCCCATCACCGTCATAGTGTCGATGAAGTTTACAAGCTGCTTGTCCGCAGTGAGAACCTCCACCTCCTTACCGTCAAAGGCGCACCGGATATGGTAAAAACCGTCCTCCGCCTTTTCACGGTTTGAGGAAAGGGCCCCCTGCTCCACATAAAGTGCCTGATCCAGATTGTAATAAAGATCCGGACGGCCGTCATTTGACGCCTTTCCGCCCTGACCCACCAGGAAAACGATGCCCAGCACAGCACCGATCACCAGCACTGCCGCCAGAGCGATTCCCAGCCAAAGCCAGAGCTTGCTCTTCTTCCCTGCTTCCTTTTTCATAAGGACCTCCTTACCGATTCGGTTCCCGAATCATATAATCCTGCGAAAATGCGATATTTTTGCACTTTCCACAATTATTCAGAGTAATATTAACATAAACCCCATCAAATAGCAATATAAAATTGTGGATTTTTTCTTTTTTTGAAAACAAAAAATTCCGGAGACCTGCCGTAAAATGCAGGTCTCCGAAACATTTTATGATCACAAAAATACAGGATAGCCGGCTTCTGTATGCGCCTTTATCAGCTCATCACACATAGAGACGATCTCGTCCGTGGAAAGCTGCGCTCCGGTGAGAGGATCCATCATTGCCGCCTGATAAATATACTCCCGTTTGCCGGTGTGGGCAGCCTCGATGGTCAGCAGCTGGGGGTAGATATTGGATGCATTCATTGCCGCAAGCTGCAGGGGCAGCGCTCCAACATAGGAAGGATGGATACCGGCAGCATCCGCATAACAGGGCACTTCAACACAGGCCTCCGCGGGCAGGTTGGGAATAATGCCGTTGTTGATCACATTGCCGCCAAAGCGGTAGGGCACATCCGTGACCATTGCCTCCATAATGCGGGAGGCATATTCCCGGGAACGGATATGCTCCAGATCCTCACCCCGCAGGATCGTATCCCGGCGGTCGTTCCAGTTGTTTTCATTCCGGACACAGCGCCGCAGATATTCATCCAGAGGAATGTTGAATTTTTCGATCAGGTCTTCCCTGCCCTGCTTAATATAAAAAGGATTGTACTCTGCATTGTGCTCACTGGATTCCGTGCAGTAATAGCCCAGCTTGTCGATGTAATCAAAGCGTACCATATCCGTATGCTTTTCAGAAGCATTCCTTTCCTTTGCCCGGCGGCGGATCTCAGGATAGAGGTCATTACCGTCCTTGTCGCGGATGTCCAGCAGCCACGCCATATGATTGATGCCTGCAATGGTCTCTACCGTGTTCCCCAGGTATTCCTCCATACCAACGCCGGTGAGAATGTGCTTTGCACAGACCTGCACACTGTGGCACAGACCAACAGTCTGCACCCCGGTATAACGCTGCATATAGCCTGTGAGCATTGCCATAGGATTGGTATAATTGAGAAGCCAGGCATCCGGGCAGACCTCCTCCATATCCCGGGCAAAGCCATCCATCACAGGGATGGTACGCAGGGCGCGGAAAATGCCGCCGATCCCAAGTGTATCGGCAATGGTCTGGCGAAGTCCGTACTTCTTGGGGATCTCAAAATCGATCACTGTACAGGGCTTATGACCGCCAACCTGAATGGCATTGATCACAAATTCTGCACCCCGCAGGGCTTCCTTTCTGTTCTCCACACCCAGGTGGGTGGTGATCCTGGCCTTCCCCCCTGCCAGTGCCCGGTTCAGGTGCTCCAGAATGATCCGGGATTCCTCCAGGCGGACCGGATCAATGTCATAAAGTGCAAATTCGGCATCCTGCAAAGCCTCACACATCATTGTGTCACCTATGACATTTTTCACAAAAATAGAGCTGCCTGCGCCAATAAATGTTATTTTCATATAATTGCCCCCTTTTTTTCTTTAATTTAGCATAATCGCTGCAAAAAATAAATTGCAATATGGAACTATTATATGGTAAAATGTAACTATATCGGGAGGTGGCAGTATGAACTATTACCGCTGGCTGCTTACAGACCGGCACTTGCAGGATCTGAACCCTCTGGTGGCAGGCACAGAAGAATGCAAACCGGGCAAAAGCTTCGGTCCGGCAGTACGGAGCTACACTCTGATCCACTATGTACGCGCCGGGAAAGGCACATTTTACATAAACGGTATGGAGTATCCCGTCATTGCCGGACAGGCCTTTCTCATTCCTCCGGGAGAGGTCACCACATACAAAGCGGATGAAAAGGAGCCGTGGCACTACAGCTGGGTAGGCTTTAACGGCAATCTCTCACACCGCTTCAAAAGCCTCCCGCCGGTTTTTGATTTAGACGAAGATTCCTTTCTTCGTATTTTCCCCTGCGAAAAAACAGTCTCTCCGGAGTTATATATAGCAGCGGGACTTCTGATGCTGTACGGCACACTGTTCCCGGAAAAGGAACAGGTCTGCAACCATGTGGACAAGGTGCGGAATCTGATCCACACCGACTATATGCACCCCTTGCGGGTGGAGGATATTGCCCGGGAAATCAATCTGGACCGGCGGTATCTCACCCGGATCTTCAAGGAGCAGACCGGTTTTTCCGTGCAGCAGTATCTTATCAAGGTCCGGCTGGAGGCGGCAGACAGCTGTCTTTCCCGTGGCGCGACTGTGCAGGAATGTGCAAAGCTTTGCGGCTACGAGGACTACTCCCTTTTCAGCCGTCTTTACAAAAAGCACAGAGGCTGCAGTCCCGCATTCAGGAAGGACCGGCAAGCTTAAATATATTCCACGATCTCTCCGGGATCCCGGAACTGACTGTGCAGCGGAAGAGGCTTCGCATCCTCCGCCGGATACCCCATAGGCAGCAGGGCTGTCACCCTGACATTTTCCGGAAGTCCCAGGACCTCAGACACCTTTTCTGCATTGAAATACCCTACCCAACAAGCACCGATCCCCAGCTCCTCCGCCTCCAGCATCATATGGGTGCAGACGATAGCTGCATCGGTCTCCCCGGAGCTGTAGCCGGGCGCAAGCTTATTCTTCCAATCCCGGGTATCATCATAACCCACCACCAGGATCACCGGCGCACCAAAGGTGCAGCGGCATACCGAGGCAAGCTTTTCCCGGGCCTGGGTGCTTTTTGCCACATAGATCCTTTGAGGCTGGTAGTTACAGGCAGTGGGTGCCACATGACCCGCCTCCAGGATCTTCTCCAGCACTTCGTCTTCCACAGGCTCTTCCCGGAAGGAACGCACAGAAAACCGTTTCTTTGCAAGCTCTAAAAAACGCATAGCGATCCTCCTTATTTCAGCTTCAGACCGTCGCGGAAAGCCTCCCCTGCCTTGTCCCCCAGCACAATGTAATCATTGCTGATGGGATCAAAGGTAATGGGCTGCAGCTTCTTCACATCGATCTTCCCATTCTTTCCAAGGATGGATTCGTCTGCGCTCACATTCACGATCTCACCCACCAGGCGGCAGGTCTCAGGATCATAGGAGATCAGCCTGCACTCCAATGCCATAGGCAGTTCATCGATCAAAGGCGCATCCACCACACCGGAGGGTGTAGCATGGAACCCCGCTTTTTTGAACTTATCCTTTTCCTGATTGCCGGAGACGATACCCACATAGTCGCAGGCCTCAACATAAGCCGCCGTAGCCATAGACACAGTAAATGCCTTCCGTGCCTGGATATTCTTCGCGGTCTTGTGCTCAGAGTCTACACAAATGGAGATCTGGTGCTCCTCACTGATCCCGCCCCAGGCTGCATTCATTGCGTTGGGCGTACCGTCCTCGTTGTATGTGCCGATAATATAAACCGGCATAGGATAACAGGCAGACCGTGCTCCAAAATTTTTTCTCATTGCAAAGCATCCTTTCTTAGCACATTTGATAATATCAGTATATCATCAAAGAAAGTCCGTTGCAAGGAAAAACACAGTATGTTATAATAAAAGAAAGGAGGTGCCTCTATGCCCTTTGAGATCATAAGAAATGACATCACCAATGTGCACGCAGATGCCATCGTCAACACTGCCGATCCCCACCCCGTGATCGGTGCAGGCACGGATTCCAGGATCCACGAAAAAGCCGGTCCCCGGCTGCTGGCTGCCCGGCAAAGGATCGGTGATATACAAAGAGGCTGCTCCGCCATTACACCCGCCTACAGGCTTCCCGCAAAATATGTGATCCACACCGTAGGTCCTGTGTGGGAGGGAGGCAGCAGCAACGAGGAAAAGATTCTGAAAAGCTGCTACGAAAGCGCCCTTCAGCTGGCGCAGGGGCACGGCTGCAAGTCCATTGCCTTTCCACTGATCTCTACAGGGAATTACGGTTTCCCCAGGGACAAGGCACTTACCGTTGCCATTTCCGTATTCAGCGCTTTTCTTTCCGGCAGTGAGATGCATATTTATCTTGTTGTATTTGACCGCAGCTCCTATAAATTATCTGAAAAGCTCTTCACCAATGTGGCAAGCTACATTGATCAGAATTATGTGGATGCCTGCACCTTTGCCACTTACACAGGCGCGACCTCCCGTCGGGTACGGTCAGTAGGAAGCCCATCGATCAGCCGCCGGAATGATCCGGAGGAGAAATGCCTTGCTCCCTGTGAAGCAGCGCCCCTCTCCCTGGAGGAGCTGCTGAAGCAGGAGGATGCCGGCTTTACGGAGACCCTTTTAAGTCTGATCGACAAAACCGGTAAAAAGGATTCCGAGATCTACAAAAAAGCCAACATATCCAAGCAGCACTTTTCCAAGATCCGAAACAATCCCAATTACAAGCCCACCAAGGCAACTGCACTGGCATTCGCCATCGCCCTGGAGCTGGATCTGGATGCCACCCGTGACCTGATCGGCAGAGCAGGCTTTGCCTTGACCAACAGCAGCAAGTTTGATCTGATCATCCGTTATTTTATCGAGACAAAAAACTACAATATCGTAGAGATCAACATTGCCCTTTACGAGTTTGACCAGTCCCTTCTTGGTGCATAATTATGCCGTTTTTCCGTTGGGAAGCTCTTTTATGATTCTATCCAATATTTCGTCGTCAGCAGGGCAGAAATCGTAATTTGGGATCTCCTTCGGGGTGATCCACTGAATATCGTTATGCTCCAGCTTTTGCGGTGTTCCTTCCGCAATGGCAGCATTAAACAGGGTCAGGTGGACGGTTATATCAGGATATTCGTGAACCACTTCCATAAACACATCCGTCACAGATACGGTCACCCCCAGCTCTTCCCTGCACTCCCGGACAAGCGCCTGCTCCTTTGTTTCACCGGGTTCAACCTTGCCGCCCACAAATTCCCACAGAAGTCCCCGGGTCTTATGAGACGGACGCTGGCAGATCATAAATCTGTTTTTGTTCCATATAAGCGCTGCAACTACCTCAACCATACTGACACCTCATTTTAATTTTTTAACACCATACGGATCACCCACAGCTGCACAGCCTTTGGTAATAAATTCAACAACAGCAAAAGCGGATTCCGGTTAATACTGTAAGCAAAGGCAGGTCGGCGACTTTGCAGAATCTTTACTGCCTTTTTTGCAAGCTTTTCAGGTGGTATACACCTGGCTTCCACAGCATTTACGATACTGCGAAACCGTTTTGCATTGCAGCTGTAAAGAGCTGTATTTTCACAAAACCTGTCAAGGTCCCCGGTGGACACACCCAGCATATTCGTCTCCACCGCACCGGCCCGAAGCACGGAAACCGAAATTTCAAGAAGCTGCAGCTCCATCCGAAGAGAGTATGCATACTTGTCCAGTGCGGATTTTGTCACCGCATAAATGCCGGTAAAGGGCAGCGGGTCCAAGGGTGCCAGCTCGCTGGTAACCATCAGGATGCGACTCCCCTGCCCCAACAGCGGCAGAAATGTTTTGTTTACCAAAAAAGCGCCGTACAGGTTCACCGCCAAGATTTTGGAAAAGTCTTTTTCATCCATTTCCACCAGAGAATCCAGCATATAGATCCCGGCAAAATGCACCACTGCATACAGCCTGTTCGTGTGCTCCTTTACCGCCCCCAGTGCCGCACGGACACTTTCCGGGTCTGTCACATCTGTTTCAATGGGAATAATATTTTCTTCTGCAGTCTCCACCTTTTTATCCAGTGCAAAGACACGGAAGCCCAGCGCCGTCAAAGCCTTGACCGTCGCGCGGCCCATCCCGCCGTAAGCACCGGTTACCAGTACACTTTTCATTTTATTTCTCCCAGGCATTGTCATTTGTTCATCATTTTACCACCACAGAAGTGCTTTATCAAGAAAAATAAAGCAACACAAGCTAAAACAACAGCAAATCGCCCTTGAAAACAGAGCGAATACTATGTATAATAATAGAAAAAACAGACAGAGAGGGTCGTATTATGACAGATAATAATACTCCAAGGCAGTGGCCACCTGTTCGAAATAAAAAGAAAATGCCCAAGTGGCAAAGGATGCTTCGCAAATACTGGCCGCCCATCCGCTTCGGTCTTTTGATCGTTGCACTGATCGCGGTGATCTGGATGCTCGTTTCCTGCATTGCCAAATCCTCCAATTCCGAGCCCGAGCCGGAGACCACCACAGCTCCCACAGAATATATGCCTTCTGCGGATGAGATCAAGCAAATGGCGGACGAGCTGCTGCAGGAATCCAAGTTCATTGCCGCCGGCTACGATTACGCCAAGGCAACGGAAATGCTCCAGAGCTTTGAATATTACGATCAGTGCCCGGAGCTTGCAGAAGCTGTGACTGAGTATGCTAACCTTGACAGTCAGCTGGTGTCCTATGCCAATATGCAGGAAGTGACCCACGTATTCTTCCACTCCCTGATCGTAGACACCGACCGCGCCTTTGACAGTGACTACACCAACGGCGGCTACAACCAGTATATGACCACCATCGACGAATTCATAGCAATGTGTGAGGAGATGTACAAGCGCGGCTTTGTGCTGGTCTCCCCCTACGATGTTGCTTATGAGGTGACCGACGCCCAGGGCACCCGCTTCGTTTACGGTGACATTCGTCTTCCTGCAGGCAAAAAGCCCTTCATTATGAGCCAGGATGATGTGAATTACTATGGCTATATGATCGGTTCCGGTGACGGCACCGATGAGATCCCTGCGTTTGCCGACACCACCGGTGACGGCTTTGCCACCCGCATCGTCATCGGTGAGGACGGCTACCCCACCTGCGAATATATGGAAGCACAGGGAAACATCACCTTTGGTGACTATGACCTGGTCCCCATTCTGGAGCGCTTCATTCAGGAGCACCCGGACTTCTCCTACCACGGAGCAAGAGCTGTTCTGGGTATGACCGGCTATCAGGGTGTCTTTGGCTATCGAACCAAACCCAGCTATGAGGCGGCTATGGGCACCGAGGCTTTCCAGAAGGAGATCGCAGATGCCAAGGCCGTTGCACAGTGTCTGCGGGATCACGGCTGGATCCTGGCAAGCCACTCCTACGGTCATCCCGCTTACGGTGCCATCAGCGCTGAGCGGGTGGAGATCGACTCCGACAAGTGGGAAAACACGGTGCAGCCTGTGATCGGTGACTGCGATGTGATCCTTTACCCCAATGGCTCCGACATTGCAGGTCTTGAAAACTACACCTTTGACAATGCCAAGTTCCGGGCACTCTATGATGACGGCTACCGTTACTTCTTCAATGTGGATGCCTCCATTTACTGGAATCAGCTGGGTACCAATTACTACCGCGGCGGCCGCCGGAATCTGGATGGCTACCGGATGTATTACGGTCCTGAAATGCTGGATGATCTGTTTGAAACGGACAAGATCTTTGATCCCGCACGACCCAAGCCTGTCCCCCCCATCTAATACAAAACCTCCCTCTGTCCATTGCGGACAGAGGGAGGTTTTTGGTAGAACCGGACGGGCTTGAACCATCAACCTCGCGATTATAAGTCGCGGGCTCTGACCAATTGAGCTACAGTTCCGTTTGGTGATCCGTGCCGGGCTCGAACCGGGCATTGCAGCCTTGAAAGGGCTGTGTCCTAACCATTTAGACGAACGGACCGGATTTGCAGGATGCAGAGCATCCTGCCTCAGGATCGCGTTGTTACAAGAATATCGTCGATCCGCACACCGAAAAGTGCTGCAAGAACGATCAGATTATCCACAGTTGGAAGCGTTGCTCCATTCTGCCACTTGTAAATTGCCTGTGGGGAATTAAAACCGAAGACCATTTGCATATCTGCAACAGACAGACCTGCAGCCTTCCGTAATTTTGTGATATTGGCACCGGTCAGTGCCAGATCAACGGTTGGAATGCTCATACCTCAAACACCTCCTGTTCTGAATTATTTGACCGTAAGTGGACGCAAAAAGCCGCCTGTCTCAAGACAAGCGGCTTTCCATAATTCAGAGAGGATGATGCCCGGGTCTACCCCCGGGTACGCATACCGGTCCGATACTTCTGCTTATCCTGAAAATGAGCGCGCTCCGCGAAGCCATATTCCTCTCGCAGGAATATAGCTTGACATTCACTGTAAGCAAAAGTAAACATAACCGTCTTCATAATGCGTTCCTTTCTGTAAAAGTAGTTGTTCTTGGTTTCTAAAGTCAGTATAGCACAAGGTCTTGAATTTGTCATTCAACTTGTGGTTAAAAGTTATTCTGCTGCCTTGAAGTTATACACAGGAGTGATCCGCTCCACGATGTCAACCGTAGGACCGATATGAGAAATGATCTCATCGATGCCCTTGTAGGCCA
>JAZNZZ010000102.1:0-2609 GCA_045595205.1 Faecousia sp. | reverse complement strand
CCTTGATCGCCATCAGGCGATAGCTCCGTACTATCGCTTACGCGATGGTGATTTGCAGTGCAAACCACCCGGGAGGCTCAAGAGCCTCCCCTACATTTTTTCTGGTTTAGCTGTCACCTTTGGGGGCAGGCTTGCGGTGGCGGTAACGGGGACGGCGGTTTTGGCGCTTTGGCTTTTCCCCGCCCTCTTCACCGGGCTTTCCCTCCTGGGGGGCTGCCTGCTTTTTCTCCGGAGGCGGCGTCTGCTTTTTCTCCTGCTTCGGCTGCTCCTTAGGTGCTGCTGTCTCCTGCGGCTGGGCCTTTGGCTTCCGGCGGTTCCGGTTGCGGCGGCGGCCCTCCTTCTCCTTATTCTTTTCCTCCGGCGCTTCCTCCGCTGCCTCCGGGATCTTCTGCTCCTCGGCAATGGTCTCTGTGCTGTAACGGAATCGGATGGAATCCAGCTGCTGCAGCTCCTCCTCGCTCATAAGCTTCTTTCTCCGCTTGCCGCCGCCGGAAATGGGGGCAAGGTCTGCGGGGATGGGAGGATCGGTCTTCTTTGCCTTGCCGTTTCGCAGCACCGCGATCTCACTGTTGGCATAGGTGCCGATGACCTCGGGGCGGTCCTCCATACGCACCTTCACCCGGCTGCGGAGAAGATCCAGCTCCACCACCGTGCCCCGTCCGTCGGGGGTGTCCACAAAGGACTCGTTCTTGGGACTGTTGCGGATCAGATCCTCATAAGCATCCTGCTCATACTTCAGACAGCACATCAGTCTGCCGCAGGTGCCGGAAATTTTTGTGGGACTCAGACTCAGGTTCTGGGTCTTTGCCATTTTAATGGACACAGGCTGGAAATCATCCAGAAAGCTTGCACAGCAGAAGGGTCTGCCGCAGATGCCCAGACCGCCCACCATCTTTGCCTTGTCCCGGACACCGATCTGCCGCAGCTCGATGCGGGTATGGAACACAGCGGCAAGGCTCTTCACCAGCTCACGGAAATCCACGCGCTCATCCGCAGTAAAGAAAAACAGGATCTTGCTGCCGTCAAAGGCGCATTCGGCGCTGACCAGCTGCATATCCAGACCGTACTCCCGGATCTTTTCTGCACAGGCAGCCGCTGCCTTTTTTTCCTTCTCCCGGTTCTCTGCCGCCACACGCTTGTCGTGCTCGTTGGCAAGGCGCAGCACGGGGCGCAGCGGTGCCACCACATCCTTTTTGGGGATCCGGTGGTTGCCGGCGGTGCAGTAGCCGTACTCCGGGCCGCGGGCGGTGTCGATGATCACCTCGTCACCGGCCTTGCACCGCACCCCCGCAGGGGCAAAATAATAAATTTTCTGACCGGGGCGGAACTGGATGTCCACTACCTCCGCATACTCCGGTTTTTTGATCTCTTCCATTTTATTCTCCTTGTTATCGCAGGGCCCAGGCCAGATAGCCGCACACTGCGGCCACTGAGCAGTTGCCCCGGGTATATTCGATCGCCATTTGTACACAGCGAAGGGCATTCAAAAGCTCCGCTGCACTTCTCTGCGCTGCCATCTGCCGTGCGCCCTCGGACAGCACCTTACTGCCGCTGCGGCACACCAGCGCCTGCTGCAAAAGCTCTGCCCAGCGGTTCAAGACCGGCAGGACCTGATCCCGCTTCCATTTCTCCATAGGGACCAGCACCTCCATCAGTGCCAGCGGATCCCGGCGGATAAAGCTCTCCTGAAAGCCCTTTGTCTGGAGATCGGTGTCCAGACCCTCCTCAAGCAGCTTCAGTGCCTGACCCAGGTAGCCGCCGCTGCGCTCCACAGCGCCGCACACGGTATCCTCCTGTGCGTCGGGAAATGCCTTCCGCAGCGCCTGCCCCAAAAGCTCCGGGGAAAGGGGCAGCAGGGACAGCTCCGTACACCGGGAGCGCACCGTGGGCAGGATCTTTTCCGGGTTGTCGGTCAAAAGGATGAACACACCGTAGGACGGCGGCTCCTCCAGCACCTTCAGAAGGGCATTGTAGCCCTCCACGCCCAGCTCCTGAGGAAACAGGTAGATCTTCTTCTCCGCCTCGTTGGGACGGATGAACATATCCTCCCGGTACTGCCTTACCATTTTTACCGGCACTGTCTTATGCTCGGGATCTGCCACAGTAATAAAGTCCGGATGGGTGTCTGCCATCACCTTTCGGCAGGAGGCACAGGCAAGACAGGGCTTGTCCTCCCCCTGACAGAGGCTGGCAGCACCCAGCAGTCGGGCAAGGGTCTTTTTACCGCTGCCCTCCGGGCCGGAGATCAGGTAAAAATGAGAAAGCTTTCCCCTGGCTGCACCGGTTTTTAAGTTTTCCTTCAGCCGGGTGTTTCCCAAAAGACCTTCAAAGCCCATACTGACCTCCAAAGCAGATATAACATCGCAGGATAATTATAGCCCCAAAATAAAAAAATAGCAAGAAAAATATAATGGAAGCTGTCAAGAGTTGAGCGTTGAGAATTGAAAATTCAGAGTTTAGCGTTCATATTCCAGTTTATCGATCCATTGGCTCGATAAACAGTTGAGAGTTCAGAGTTGAGAGTTCAGAGTTAATGTGTGTCGCAAAGCGACTATTTTAATCATTTTCCGCAGGAAAATACCACAATTCTCAACTCTCAATTCTCAATT
>JAZNZZ010000101.1:0-2466 GCA_045595205.1 Faecousia sp. | reverse complement strand
CCTTTTATTAGGGTATTTTCAAGGGATTTTCCGCAGTATTGGCGGAAAGCTGCCCCTGTAAACCTATCGGGGTTCAATTCCCCACTGCTTAAGCAGTGAGGAGTCGTACACCGACAGCCCCACACCCGTCCTTTCGTTTGTATTTTTGTTTATCTTCCTTGCCTTGTATTAAAATTTGCCCCCTCTGCCGCCGTGGGAAACCCCGGAGGAGCCTCTGTGGGTGGAGGAGCCGCCGCTGCTGCTCTGGGGACGGGGACGGCGGGACATGGTGGAGTACAGGAACAGATCCCGGGAATTGGTCAGCTCCATATTCTTCACATAGTCATCTGCCTGGGTCTTCATTGCCACAGACTTCAGCTGTGCCTTCATAATGCCGGTGACGATGAGCGCCACCACAAGTCCCACCACAAGGGAAACGAGAAAGGCGGCAAAAACGGGGAAGGGCTCTTCGGGGAGGTTTTGGGTGTCATAGGGCTCACCGGTGGCGGCCTGGGTCATAAAGCTGTCGCAGGAGTCCACAAAGGACTCAAAGGCGAGGGCATAGTCACCGTCAGAAAGGAAGGGCAGAAACTGTTCTGAGATGTGCTCCAGTCCTGCATCGGTGAAGGCGGTGATGCAGCTGCCTGCGGTGGAGATCCACCAGTCCCGTTCCTCCATACTCACCAGCAGCAAAATGCCGGATTCCCCATAGCCGTTGTAGTCATAGTAATCATCGGCAAATTCCATAGGGGAGAAGGTGCCGATGGAATCCACAGTCAGGATCACCACATCCACACCGTGGCGGTCACTGACGGCATCCAGCTGCTTCTCCAGTGCGGCGGCTTCGTCTGCAGTCAGAAGTCCTGCCTCGTCTGCCAGCCGGGGGGTTGCTGCCTGAACGGAGCAAAGGAAGGCTGCCACCAGGCAAAGAACGGTCAAAAGGATAATAATTCTTCTTTTCATTTCCATTCCCTCCCTTACAGGTTCCACAGCAGCCAGCTCAGCGCAAAGGCAACGGCGGTGGTAATGCCAAGGACGATACCGAAATACTTCCAGAAAAGTCCCTTGTCCATAGGCAGGTCACCCACAAATTTGCCGGTCTGCCCGTTCATAGCGAAGGTGTAGGTCTTGTCCTTCCACTTTGTGTTCAGAAGCCACACGGGATACAGGGCGTACCGGGTCTGTCCCTTGCGAAGCTGAATGCTGGAGTAGTCGGGGACAACGGTGGTGTAGCCGCTGACCGTGGCGGCAATGGCATCCTCGGCACTGCGCTTGACCCGCTCGTTGGCGCGGGGGATGCTTGCTTCGGCATCCACATCGTACCGGTCAGCCAGGTAGCCTGCCAGATAGGCAGTCTGGAAATCCACCGCCTGGGAGAAATCGTAAGGCTCAATGGATTCCATCATAGCATCGTCCATCTTGGAGGAGCCGTCCACAGGGATGCAGACAAATTCCATCTGTCCGCTGCGGGAGAGGGCAAAGTGGTTGGTCTGGGTGTAGTCGTATTTGCTGTCGCTCCACATCCGCACCTGGGTGGCCTTGAAGCGCATATCTGCGTCCGCCTCCGCATCAAAGAGCCACACGGGAACATAGAGCCCGCGGATCTCCTTCAGGTGATTTTCGTCCTTGAAGGCCTTGGGCAAAAGCTTTTTGCCGTTGTAGTGCTTTTTCAGTGCTGCCATAGCAGCCTTTTTGTCCAGCTTGAAGGGGATGACACAGTCCGGCTTCAGGTCACCGGCAAACTGCTCCATCATCACCACAGGGTTGCCGCAGAAGGGACAGGCGGTGGCAGCGGTGCTTTCGTCACCGAGGATCTCACCGCCGCAGGATTGGCAGACATAGCGGCGCATACCGTCCGCTTCCTGCCAGCTTTCTGTGGAGGCAGCTTTCCACTCCAGGGAATCTGTTTTTTCCTCGTGCAGCGCCTTGTCATAATCGGCAAGGGTCTCCATTTCAAATTCCGTATCGCAGTAGGGACATTTCATTTTCTGCGCGCCGGAATCAAAGGCAATGGCACCGCCGCAGCAAGGGCATTTGTATTCTTGTAATACAGCCATATTGGTTTAGCTCCTTTCGGATGGGCTTATATTATGTCGCCGCTGTCAAAGGGATCGCCGCACTCGGGGCAGAATCTGGGTGCCTTGGTGGGGTCCTCCGGTGTCCAGCCGCACTTGTCGCACTTGTACTGGGGCACGCCTGCAGGCTTCTTCGCGCCGCAGCTCTGGCAGAACTTGCCGGTGTTCACAGCGCCGCAGGCGCAGGTCCAGCCGTCCTCTGCAGGCTTGGGACTGCCGCACTCGGGGCAGAATTTGCCCGTAGCAGTTGCACCGCACTTGCATTTCCAGCCTGCAGGAGCTTCCGGCTTCTTAGCGCCGCACTCGGGGCAGAACTTACCCGTGGCAACAGCGCCGCAGGCACACTTCCAGCCCATAGCGGCTTCCGGTGTGGGCTGCGCCTGAGGATTGGGAACAGCCTGCTGCGCGCCCA
>JAZNZZ010000100.1:0-32850 GCA_045595205.1 Faecousia sp. | reverse complement strand
CATGTGGATCGCTCCATCGAGAATCCCGAGGTGTTCCTGCAGACCAATATTTTGGGTACCCAGGTGCTGATGGATGCCTGCCGCAAGTATGGCATCGAGCGCTATCACCAGGTGTCTACCGTTGAGGTCTACGGCGATCTGCCCCTGGACCGGCCCGACCTGTTCTTCACCGAGCAGACACCCATCCACACCAGCTCTCCCTACTCCTCCTCCAAGGCCGGCGCGGATCTGTTGGTCCAGGCTTATCATCGCACCTACGGATTGCCGGTGACCATTTCCCGGTGCTCCAACAACTATGGCCCCTATCACTTCCCGGAGAAGCTGATCCCCCTGATGATCGCCAATGCCCTGAATGACAAGCCTCTGCCCGTTTACGGCGAGGGTCTGAATGTCCGGGACTGGCTGTATGTGGAGGACCACTGCAAGGCCATTGACCTGATCATTCACAAGGGCCGTGTGGGTGAGGTGTACAACATCGGCGGTCACAACGAGATGCGTAACATCGACATTGTGAAAATCATCTGCAAGGCGCTGGGCAAGCCTGAGAGCCTGATCACCTATGTGACAGACCGGAAGGGTCACGATATGCGCTACGCCATCGACCCCACCAAGATCCACACGGAGCTCGGCTGGCTGCCGGAGACCAAGTTTGCCGACGGCATTCAGAAGACCATCGCCTGGTATCTGGAAAACAAGGAATGGTGGGAAGAGATCATCTCCGGCGAGTATCAGAACTACTACGAAAAGATGTACAAAAACCGATAAATCCAACAGCAAACCGGCTGCTTGTTTTTTGCAAGCAGCCGTTTTTTTGTAATTCTTATTTTTTTGAAATCGCAGATTGCCAAATCTGAATATAATCTGCCCTTTTGCGTTTATTTTTCAACAGTCAGAGTTGCAGGTTCGGATATGTACTCGATGCCGTCCAGACCGCAGACGATGCAGCGGTACTGGTAGTTATTGTTGTTGGACTTCACCGTCACCTTCAGCGTATCTGTAGTGTTGCCATCCGCAGATGTATTCCTCCACACAGCATTGGTGGGGTTGTAGAACTGCCACTGATAGGCGTAAGCATTCTCAGCTACAACCTTGAAGGTTGCAACCCCGCCAACTGCGCAGGTCACACTCTCAGGCTGTTCGGTGAACACAACAGGATCGCCAACATACAGGGTGGCGGACTTGGAAGCGATCTCAGAGTTCTTGGAGCCGGTAAGCACACAGCGGTACTGGTAGCCGTTACGAGAAGCCGTTGCGTCTACCGTCAGGGTAGCCGTGTTATAGCCGGTCATAGAGGTGTTGGTCCAGTTGTGCGCCGCGCTTCTGCGGTACTGCCACTGATAGGTGAAGCCCTCAGCTACGCTGGCTGCCACAGTGAACTGCACCTTGGTGCCGGATGCGGCAAAGGCCTCATCGGGATGATCGGTAAAAGACAGGACACGCATAGTAGCAGCCTCGGTGTATTTTACATTGCCGGTCACATCCGTGATCTTGCAACGGTACTGATAACCGTCACGGGCAGTGGTGGTCTCGATGTAAACCGTCGCCTTGGTGCAGCCTTCCATTTGGGTGTTGTACCACTTATCGGTATTGGGTCGCTTGTACTGCCACTGATACCTGATGCCCTCGCCCTCTGCCTTTGCGGTGAACTGACCCTTGTAGCCCAGAACCACAGTCTGATCGTTGGGGTGATAGGTAATGTCCATATAGGTCCTGACCGTCAGCTCAGCGGGCTCGGTGGTGAGTACCGTGCCGTCCTTATAGGTGATGACACAGCGGTAGTCATAGCCGTTTCGGGCGCCGGTAGCAGGAACGGTGAGGGTATTGGTCTTGTAGCCGGACAGCGTCGTTCCGTACCAGGTATAGATCTTGCGGTACTCCCATCTGTAGGAGCTTACTGCGCCGGAGACCTCCACCTGGAATTTTACTGTTTCACCGCTGTCTGCGGTAACAGAGGCAGGCTGCTCCAAAATTGCCATCCGCGTACCGGGATGCTCCTGCGTGTAAAATGCTTCACAGCTTTCGCAGCGGTAGATGTCATAGCCGTTTTCCTCTGTGGTGGGTGACACATATTCTCCGTCACCCCACTTATGTCCGGTGGCCGCCGTCACATCCGTGGTCCGGGTGCCGCCGCAGGCGCAGGTGCACAGGGTGTAGCCGCCCTCGGTGCAGGTAGGCTCGGTTACCGTCTGCTCCGAATACTGGTGGATGTGCTCATAATGCAGGGTCGCTCCCGTAAGGCTCTCATTGCCCGGCTGGATGTAGGCGGACAGGATCTCCCAGTAAGCCTCCATATCGTCATAGTACACATCCGTAAGGCTCTCACAGCCCCGGAAGGCATTCATAGAAATGAATTCCACAGAGTAAGGAATGCACACTGTACGGAGGCTTTTGCAGTTATAGAAGGCCTCTGCGCCGATGAAGGTCACCTTTTCGGGGATATTCACATAGCCAAGGCTTTCACATTGGGAAAATGCCGCAGAGCCGATAAAGGTGGTGGATGCCGGAATGGTAACGGAGGAAAGACCGGTGCAGTCTGAGAAAACGCCGTCACCGATGGAGGTCACCTTATCGGGAATGACCACATCTGTAAGGCCGGTACAGCCGCCGAAGGACTTATACACCAGAGCTGTCACCGTATTGGGAAGGGACAGGCTTTTCATACCGGTGCAGCCGTAGAAGGCAAACTCGCCCACACTGGTGACACCGGAGGGGATCACCACATTCTGAAGCCCGGTGCACCAGGCAAAGGCATTGTCCTCGATCCAGCGAAGGTCGGAGGGGAAGGACACGGTTTTCAGCTTGTCACAGCCGTAGAAGGCATAGGCGCCAACGATCTGGACACCTGCCGGGATCTCCAGTGCTGTGACGGGGCTGCCGTCCAGATACAGATTTCTTGCATAGTACAGGGGGTTTGCCTGCACATCATAGAAGGTGATGCCGCACCAGGCTGCCACGCTTTCAATGCAGACCTCCTTCAGACCGAAGCACCCGGAAAAGGCGCAGGTGCTGACAGAGGCTACGGTGTCAGGTACGGTGACAGCGGTGATCTCCGTGCAGCCTTCAAAGGCATACAGACCGATGGCCGTCACAGGGCAGCCGCTGAGGGTGTCCGGGATCACAACAGCACCGGAGTAACCGTTCTCGCAGTCGGTGACGATGGCAGTTCCCTTTTCCACCCGGTAAGTTAGAGGTCCTTTCTGGGCACAGGGTCCCAGCTCAGGATCCACATAAACAGGGATCTGCAGGGTCAGCTCGCCCATAGCTGCGGTGATCTCCTGCTTTCCCTCCTCTGTCAGAGACTCTCTGGAGATCTCCAGGAGCTCACCGTCCACACTGGTGAAGGATGAGCCGTCGGCAGCGTGGATCACCACCGTCATACCCGCAGGATCAAATTTCTCACCCAGGGCATATGTGGTCTTGTAGGGACCCTCCACCAGCTCCATAGAGGGCGCAGTCGTTTCTTCTGCGGCTTCCGTGGTCTCTGCCACAGCTTCGGAAGCAGACACCTGCTCATCCGCAGCAAGGGCGGTCACAGGGCAAAGGCTTATGACCAGTGCCACAGCAAGCAGCAGGCTTATCATTCGTTTATTCAAGTTCGCAGTTCCTCCTTTTTCAGGATCCTCGGTCCTTGGCACACATTGCCAAATACCTGTCTATTTTACATTATATCATTTTTTGGAAGAAAAAGCAAGGGCAGGGGATTTTCCCCGAAAAAACGCAAAGAATAAAAGAAAAATCTCCCCGGAGCAAAAGAGAGCGCCAATATATTATCTCTCTTTTTTTCGTTCTCATTTTCCTTTTCTTTTTCCTTTTCTTTTTCCTTCTCCTTCTCTTTGGCTTTTTTGGGTTTTGAAAAAAACCATCCGGTTTTTAAAATAACCCTTCGGTTTTTACAGAAAACAACGCTCCGGGTGTCTTCCTGTCGGTGTTTTCTTTCGCTCTTTGTGCTATTTGCGGAAAATTGCGGCATTGCAGCAGGTTTTTATTGGGAAATTTGCACTTTCCGGAGAGTTGCCTCAGTTGACAGTTCGGCAAAAACAAGCTATAATCTCCATAATTAGGGAGATTATAGCCTTAAAGGAGAAAACCCAAAATGAAGGTATTCGTTACAGGCGTCGCGGGCCAGCTTGGTCACGATGTTATTTGCGAATTGGATCGGCGCGGACACACAGGGATCGGCAGTGATATTGCCCCCGGGTACAGCATCAGCAGTGCAGCTCCCGCCGTGGTAAATGCGCCCTACTGTTCTATGGATATTACAGATGCTGCGGCGGTGGAGCGTGTGCTCTCCGAGGTAAAGCCGGATGCGGTGGTGCATTGCGCCGCCTGGACTGCAGTGGACGATGCAGAGCTGCCGGAGAACCAAAGCAAGGTTCGCGCCATCAATGCCGACGGCACAAAAAACATTGCCGGGGTCTGCAAAAAGCTGGGCTGCAAAATGCTCTATCTTTCCACAGACTATGTCTTTGACGGTCAGGGCACTGCTCCCTGGGTGCCGGACTGCAGGGACTACCGCCCTCTGAATGTCTACGGACAGACCAAGCTGGAGGGTGAGCTGGCGGTGGCAGAGACCCTTGAAAAGTATTTCATCGTGCGTATTGCCTGGGTCTTTGGCAAAAACGGAAAGAATTTTATCAAAACGATGCTGAGTGTGGGCAAAAAATATGACACCGTCCGGGTGGTCAATGACCAGATCGGCACGCCCACCTACACGCCGGACCTCTCCCGGCTTCTGGTGGATATGCTGGAAACGGAGAAGTACGGCTACTACCACGCCACCAACGAGGGCGGCTACATCTCCTGGTATGACTTTACCTGTGAGATCTACCGGCAGGCAGGCTACAGCACAAAGATCGTACCCGTTTCCACTGAGGAATACGGGCTCAGCAGAGCTGCCCGCCCCTTCAACAGCCGTCTTGACAAGAAAAAGCTCACAGCCAACGGATTTACACCCCTGCCCCACTGGCAGGATGCACTTACAAGATATTTGAAAGAAATCGAGGTATAGAGATATGGGTCAGATCAAAGTTACACCTTGCCCCATTGAGGGACTTTACATCATCGAGCCTACGGTGCACGGTGATGAGCGGGGATATTTTATGGAGACCTACAACCAGCAGGATATGCAGGAGGCAGGTCTTGATATGGTATTCGTACAGGACAATCAGAATATGTCCACCAAGGGCGTGCTCCGGGGTCTGCACTTCCAGAAGCACTACCCCCAGGGCAAGCTGGTCCGCGTCCTGTCCGGCAGAGTGTTTGATGTGGCAGTGGATATGCGCTCCAACTCCAAGACCTTCGGTCAGTGGTACGGCGTGGAGCTGACAGAGGAGAATAAAAAGCAGTTCTATATCTCCGAGGGCTTTGCCCACGGCTTCCTTGTACTTTCCGACACTGCGGTGTTCTGCTACAAGTGCACGGACTTCTACCACCCCGGTGATGACGGCGGCATTCCCTGGAACGATCCCACCATCAACATCCAGTGGCCGGAGCTGGTGGGCGAATACCGGGGCAGTGCCTCCGGGGAAGGCTATACCCTTACCGACGGGACCCGGCTGACCCTCAGTGAAAAGGATCAGAACTGGCCCTTGTTTGCAGATACCTTCCACTTTTAATAAAAATACAATTCACTGTTAGGAGAATTGGCTATGCAACACGTTTTCATCGTAGGCTCCAAGGGCATTCCCGGTGCCTACGGCGGGTATGAGACCTTTGTTGATAAGCTCACCGAGTATCACCAGAACCATCCCCAGCTTCGATACCACGTTGCCTGCAAGGACACCCAAAAGAAGGAAGAGATCTACCACAATGCCCGGTGCTTCCATCTGAAGGTGCCCAATATCGGTCCTGCCCAGGCCATTTTGTACGATGTGGCTGCCCTTTCCGCCTGCTGCAAGTACATCAAAGCGAACAAGATCCAGCATCCCATCGTTTACATACTCGCCTGCCGCATCGGTCCATTTATGAAGCATTTCGTAAAGAAGCTGCACAAGCTGGGGGGCGTGGTATATGTAAACCCCGACGGACACGAATGGCTTCGCGCCAAGTGGCCCCGCCCGGTGCGGAAATACTGGAAGATCTCTGAGCGAATGATGACCCGCCACGCGGATCTGATGGTCTGTGACAGCAAGAATATTGAAAACTACATCCACAGTGCCTATGCGGACTTTGCACCCAGATCCACCTACATCGCCTACGGCGCTGAGACCCGGCGCAGTCATTTGGCAGACGATGCAGAGGTCCTTACCCAGTGGTACGAAAAGCACGGACTTGCCCCGAAGGAATACTATCTGGTGGTGGGCCGTTTTGTCCCGGAGAACAATTTTGAGACGATGATCCGGGAATTTATGAAGAGCAAGACCAAGAAAAAGTTTGCCCTGATCACCAATGTGTCCAAAAGCTTTCTCAACGAGCTGGAGGAAAAGACCGGCTTCCGCCGGGACCCCCGGATCCGCTTTGTGGGTACGGTGTACGATCAGGAGCTTCTGATGAAGATACGGGAAAATGCCTACGGCTATTTCCACGGTCATCAGGTGGGCGGCACCAACCCCAGCCTTTTGGAGGCCCTCAGCAGCACGGATCTGAACCTTTTGCTGGATGTGGGCTTTAACCGGGAGGTGGCGTGCTGTGCTGCCCTCTACTGGTCCAAAAAGGCGGGCAAGCTGGCAAAGCTCATTGAGACGGCAGACAAGCTCTCCCCGGAGGAGATCGCCCAGCTGGGAGTCAAGGCAAAGGCCCGGATCGCAGAGGCCTACAGCTGGCAGTTCATTGCCGACGAATACGAAAAGCTGTTCCTGCACAGGCAGCCCCGGGAGTAAGGCGCACAGGAGGGAAAACCGTTGAAGATCCTGATGGTGAACAAATTCCACTACATCAAAGGCGGCAGCGAGACCTACTATTTTGCCCTGAAGCGGCTTCTGGAGGCAAAGGGGCATACGGTGATCGACTTCTCTATGGAGGACGGGCAAAATTTCCCCTGTGACTACAGTGCCTACTTTGTAAAGAATGTGGATTATGCCAACAGCTGTGGCTTAAAGGAAAAGCTGCGGGCAGCTTCCAACATCATCTATTCCCGGGAGGCAAAGAAAAAGTTCCGGCAGCTTGTGAAGGACACCCAGCCGGACCTGGTGCATCTGCATATTTTTCAGCATCAGCTCTCCCCTTCCATTCTGGATGTGTGTAAGGAATTTCATATCCCCACGGTGTACACCGCCCACGATCTGAAAATGGTGTGCCTGAACTATAAGATGATGCACCACGGAAAGCTTTGCGAGGACTGCAGGACCGGCAAGCTTTACCGCTGTGCCAAAAACCGCTGTGTGAAGGAGTCCTTTCTGAAAAGCTGCATCAATGTGGCAGAGGGCTATGTCCACAGGCTTCGCAAAAGCTACGATGTGATCCACACCGTCATCACCCCCAGCGCCTTTTACAAAAGCAAGATGGCGGAATTCGGGGTGGCGGCAGACCGGCTGGTGCACATTCCCAATTTCCTTGACAAGACTGCCCCGGCGGTGAAGCCCCGGGAGGATAAGGAAAAATACTATCTCTATTTTGGCCGCCTTTCGGAAGAAAAGGGCGTGCCCACCCTGATCAAAGCCTTTGAGGGCACAGGTCTTCCCCTGTACATCGTTGGCTCCGGTCCTATCCGGGAGCAGCTGGAAAAGACCCTTCAGGACGAAAAATATTCCAACATCCGTCTCTTCGGTTTTCTCCAGGGCACAGAGCTCACTGACATCGTGGGCAATGCCAGGGCAGTGATCCTCCCCTCGGAGTGGTACGAAAACGGTCCTTACTCCGCCATTGAAGCCCTGCAGCTGGGCAGACCCGTGCTGGGTGCCCGGATCGGCGGCATTCCCGAGCTGGTGGACGGCAACGGCAGTCTGTTTGAAAGCGGTGACCCGGATTCCCTGAGAAAGGCAGTTCTGGCGCTGGAGTCCCTCAGTGCCGAAGAATATGCGGCGCTGCAAAAAGCATCCCTTGCCCTGTTTGAAAGCAGCTACACCCAGACCTCCCACTACCCCAGACTGATGGAGGTCTATCAAAGGGCGATGGATGCCAACCTATGACCAACCAAGAAGAAGGATACAGTTGTGAAAATTGCGGTTTTGATGTCCTCCTACAACGGAGAAGCTTATATAGAAGAACAGATCAACACCGTCCTTGCCCAGAAATGTGACGGGAAGCTGTCTCTCTGGGTCCGGGATGACGGCTCTACGGACAATACCCGCAGTATTCTGGAGCGTTATGCAAAGGAAGGAAAGCTTAACTGGTACTGCGGGGAGAATTTAAAGCCTGCCCGCAGCTTTATGGAGCTTCTTTCCCACTGCCCCGGCTATGATTACTATGCCTTCTGCGATCAGGACGATCACTGGTATCCTGACAAGCTGCAAGCGGGCATCTCCCTTTTGCAGCAGGAGGAGCGCCCTGCAATGGCATTTTCCAATGCGCGGCTGGTGGACGGCAGCTTAGCTCCCATTGGAAGAAATGTGTACAACCGGCAGCCACCTGTGGACTTTTACTCCGTGCTTCTCTCCGGCGGCATCCTCGGCTGCACCGTTGTGATGAACCGGGCGCTTGCAAAGCTTCTGGAAGGCTTCAGCCGCCCCAAAGATCTCATTATGCACGATTACTACTGCGCCCTTGTATGCACCCTCTTTGACGGGGTGATCCTGTACGATCCCCTGCCCCATATGGATTACCGGCAGCACGGCAACAATGTGGTAGGCTCTCAGTGGACCAGGTGGGCGGCGCTGAAGGACCGGCTTGCCCGGATCACCAAAAGGAAACAGGTCACGGTCTCCCGGATGGCACAGAGCCTTCTGGATCAGGACCCCCACCCGGAGGACGGAGAAAAGCTCCGGTTTTTACAGCTGGTGGCGGCATATCCCGCATCGTTTAAAAACACCCTCCGCCTGGCCTTCTCACGAAAACCCCGCTTTAACGGAAAAAATATGGCCGTGACTGTACGGCTTTCTATCCTTTTCAGAAACCACTAATTTTAGGAGGAACACCTATGTCCCCTTCTTTGCAGCATAATGCATCCGGCAAAGGACAGCGCCTTGGCTGGGATGTCCTGCTCTTTTTCGCCCTTTATATTATGGCGCCCAGCTATCTGGCTGTGGAGCTGCACAGCCGTCTGCCTCTGATCACCCTGAGCAGAGGGCTTTTGGTGCTGCTCGCCCTTATGCTGCTGATCCGCCGAAGCAAGGACCTGTTCCGCCTGCAAAAGCCGAATCTGAAGGCGCTGAATCTGGGTCTTACGGAGTGCAAGCTTCTGCGCTGGGGTCTTCTGATCTACTTTAGTCTTCTGCTGCTTGCAGATGTGGCGCTGTTCCCCGCAGACCACGGAGAATCTTTAAAGGCACTTTTTGTGCTTCTCATTGAAGAATACTTTATGGTGTGGCTTTTGACCCTGATCCTGGATACCCGGAAAAAGCTGCTGACCGCCCTTCGCACCCTCACCCTTGCCTCCGGCTGCGTTTCCCTCATTGCTATCATCGGCTGCATCTTCAATGTCAACCCCTTCCACTGGCTCAACACCGTGGAGCGGGAGATGCTGATGACCACCTACTACCGGCTGGGCGTGCTTCGGGCAGAGGCAGGCTTCGGTCACCCGGTGTATTTCGGCGCGTTCTGTGCCGTGATGGTGCCCCTTCATATGTACTTTATCGAGCATTCCGATGCCCGCTGGCAAAGACTTCTCTTCTCCGGCACTATGTCTTTGAACCTTGTGAGCCTGCTGCTTTCCAACTCCAGAGGCTCTCTTCTTGCCTTCGGGTGCCTTTTTGTACTCATCGTCCTTGTACGCATCCTGAAAAAGGAATTCAAGGCTTTCCTTCGCACCTACATCCCGGTTTTCCTGATGACCCTGGGACTTCTGACCGTGGTCATCCTGTGTCTGCCCTACGGTATGTACTTCCTGACTGAGACTGTGCGCTCTCTGGTCAGTGTCTTTATCCCGGAGACCTCCGTAGGTCCTGACCTTCCCATCCCCTCTACCCCTGCCCCCACCATTCCCACAGAGCCTATGCCGGAATACGGTGAAAATGCGGCAGGCACACGCTCCAGACTGGTGCAGCTCAGCGGCATCTACTGGACACTTTCCAAAAAGCCGCTGTTCGGCTTCGGCTCCAATGCCCATGTCCGGGGTCTCATAGCCTTCCAGATCGTGGAGGGTCAGTGGTGGACCACAAAAACCTTTGATATGGGTCTTGTGGCCATCGTCTGCCAGTACGGTCTGGCAGGTATTCTTGGCTACGGCGCTTTGTACGGCTCTGTTTTCCTCACCACCGCAGCCAAAAAATTCCGCAAAGATCCTCTGATGGAGCAGCTGGGTCTGGCATTCATTGCCTATATGCTGTGCCTTCTGACCATCAGCTCCGTTGCAAAGCTGGAATGGATCCTCTTTGCCGCCATCATTTGTCTTGCCAACATTATTTTGAAAGAACGATCCGCCGATTGAGAAGGGAGCAGCTATGCCACAGGTTTCTGTTATTGTGCTGACCTATAACCCCGACAACCGAAAGCTGCGGCAGACGCTTCACGCCATTGCCGCCCAGAAGGATGTGGAAACAGAGCTGATCATCAGCGATGACGGCTCTGCCCAAAAGGATTTCTCCTTTCTGGATGCATACCTTTCCTCCCTCGGCGTTACCCAATACCGGCTTCTTGCCCACGAAGAAAACCGGGGCACTGTGGGCAGCTGCCTCAGCGCCGTCAGAGAAGCCACCGGGGAATATGTGTTCCTCACCTCCCCGGGCGATTACCTTTTTGACGAGTATGTCCTCCGGGACTTTTACCGCTTCGCCAAAGAACAGGATTGTCCTCTCTCCTTTGGAAATGCAGTGTTCTACTGTGCAGAAAACGGTGTGCCCCGTCTTACAAGGACCATAGGCGCACCTGCAAGACCTCAGCTTTTCGCCCCGGAGAAAGCAGAGAAAACAGGAAAATTAAGCTTTTTCGCCGGGGACTGGATCATCGGCGCTTCCTATTTCCGGGATCGGAGGGTATTTCTTTCCTGTCTGGAGCAGCTCTGGCAGGAGAGCAGGTACACCGAGGACTCCCCCTCCACTGCCTTTGCCCTGGCTGCCGGCCACCGGCTTTGCCGGTATGACCGGAATATGGTCTTTTATGAGGACGGCACAGGGGTATCCACCGGTGTCAGCGAAAAATGGCAAAGGCTTTTGCACCGGGATGCCCTGCGCTCCTTTGGAAAGCTGAAAAGGCTGTATCCCGGAGATCCCTTTGTGGACATTGCCTTTTTGAATCTGCAGGAAAAAAGCCGTTTCCGCCGGGTCCTGAAAAAGCTTCTGCGCCACCCTGTTCTGATGCTCCGCCTTGCCGCCCTGAAGCGTTCTGCACCCGCAGAGCTCCGCTGTGACGAAGATGCTCTTGCGCGGCTTTCTGCACTTTTGAAAATCAAGTAAACGAGGCACTTGCTATGGATGTAAAACTCTACCACTTCCCGCCCCACGGAGATGCGCGGGGACAGCTGATCGCCATCGAGGAGTTCATCGACCTCCCCTTTGAGATCAAGCGGGTCTATTATATTTATGACACCCTCACCGATGTGCGCCGGGGCTTCCATTCCCACCGGAATCTGCAGCAGATTTTGGTGTGTGTCACCGGAAGCTGCAAGGTCCATCTGGATGACGGTCACGATACTGCCGAGGTGGTGCTGGATGACCCCACCAAGGGTCTTTACATTTCCAACGATATATGGCGGGAGATGTACGATTTCACCCCCGGTGCGGTGCTTCTGGTGCTGGCATCGGAATACTATGACGAAAAGGACTATATCCGCAACTACGACGATTTCCTGAAAACCGTCAGGGAAAAGGAGAATGGAGAATGAATGTTCCCTTTGTAAGCTTTAAGCCTCTGGAAGCCGAGCTGGACAGCCAGCTCCGTGCCGCCTTTGACCGGGTGCTGGAAAACAGCTGGTACATTGACGGCAGGGAGGACAAGGCCTTTGAGGATGCCTTTGCCATCTACTGCGACTGTAAATACTGCGTTGGCTGCGGCAACGGTCTGGATGCCCTGATGCTGGCGCTGAAGGCACTGGACATCGGTGCAGGCGACGAGGTCATCGTTCCCTCCAACACCTTTATCGCCACCGCCCTTGCGGTGACCTATACCGGTGCTGCCCCCGTATTTGCAGAGCCGGACATCCGTACCTACAACATCGACCCCTCTAAAATCGAGGAAAAGCTTACCCCCAGGACCAAAGCCATTATGCCGGTGCACCTTTACGGTCTGCCCTGTGATATGGACCCCATTCTGGAGATTGCCAAAAAGCACGGTCTTTTTGTGATCGAGGACTGCGCCCAGGCCCACGGTGCCACCTACAAGGGGCAGGTCATCGGCTCTTTCGGAGATGCCGCCGGCTTCAGCTTCTACCCCGGCAAAAATCTGGGTGCTCTGGGAGATGCAGGTGCTGCGGTGACCAACAGTGAAGCGTTGGCAAAAAAGCTCCGCGCCCTGGGAAACTACGGCTCTGACTACAAGTACCACCACATCTACAAGGGCAGCAACTCCCGTCTGGATGAGCTGCAGGCGGCTTTTCTGTCTGCCAAGCTGCCTCTGATGGACAAGGTGAACAAGAACCGCCGCGCCACTGCCCAAAGGTATCTGGAGGGCATCAAAAATCCCCGGATCATCCTGCCCTTTGTGCCGGAGTATGCTGTGCCGGTGTGGCACATTTTTGCCGTCCGCACCAAAGAACGGGATGCCCTTGCCCAGCACCTTGCAGACCGGGGCATCGGCACAAACCGGCACTATCCCATTCCGATGCACCTGCAGGCGTGCTACAAGGATCTCGGTCTTACCCAGGGAAGCCTTCCCATTGCCGAGGAGATCTCCGCCACCCAGCTGAGCCTCCCCATGTACTACGGTATGACAGAGGACGAGATCCAATATGTCATCGACGCAGTCAATAAGGAGTTTTTATGAAGCTTCGACCCTTGGAGTCCCGGGATGCGCCCCTAATGCTGGAATGGATGCACGACCCGGATGTGGTATGCTTTCTGAGCACCAATTTTGAGGAAAAGACCCTGCAGGACTGTGAAAGCTTTATCGCCTGGGCAAACAGCACCGAAAGCGATCTCCATCTGGCAGTTGCGGATGAAGAAGACACCTATATGGGCACGGTCAGTCTGAAGCACATTCACGGCGGCACGGCAGAATTTGCCATCACCGTCCGTTCCTGTGCCATGGGCAAGGGCTATTCCCGGTTCGGTATGGCTGCCATTCTGGCTATGGGACTGGAAAAGCTGGGACTTTCCGCCATTTACTGGTGCGTTTCCCGGCACAATGCCCGGGCAGTCCGTTTCTACGACAAAAACGGCTATTCCCGCACAGATGCTGTGCCCCCCGCCATCCGGGATGCTTACACCCCGGAGCAAAATACTGAATTTATCTGGTTCGTTCACCGCTGAAAAGGAAGGTAAGCTATGTTCCGTAAGCTCTCCGACAAAATAAGAGGTATCCCCGAGGGTGTCAAGGCATCTGTGGCATACACCGTCTGCAGCATTCTGCAGCGGTGTCTGTCTATGGTCACAATGCCACTTTTCACCCGGATCCTCACCCAGGAACAATACGGACAGTACACCCTTTACAGCACCTGGATGAACATTTTCACCATTTTTATTACTCTGAATCTGGCATACGGCTCTTTTTCCAAGGCTATGGTCAAATTTGAAAAGGACCGCTACGGCTATGTGGCGGCGGTGCAGAATGTCACCCTTATACTGGGCGGTCTTTTCCTGCTTTTGTATCTGCCTCTGCGCCATATCTGGAATCCCCTGCTGGAGCTGCCCACACCGGTGATGCTGCTGATGGTGGGTGAGATCGTATTCCAGTGCGCCCTTTTGTGCTGGTACGGACAACGGCGGTTTGAAAACAAGTACAAAAGCGTGGTGGCGGTCACCCTGTCGGTGGCAGTGGCTGCGCCGGTGCTGGCGTACCTGCTGGTCTCCTGCAGTGAAGAAAAAGGCTATGCCCGGATCATAGGCTACAGCAGTGTAAATATTCTTGCCGGTGTTATCTTCTTTGTGGCGGCGCTGATCCGGGGCAGAGGCGGTTTTAAAAAGGAGTATTGGAAGTACGCTCTGTACTTTAACATCCCTCTGATCCCCTACTACCTGTCTCAGGTGGTATTCAACCAGTCCGACATCATTATGATCGAGCATTTAAGCGGTCCTGACGGCACGGACAATGTGGCAATGTACGGTGTTGCCTACAATCTGGCTACGCTGATGACCTTCGTGCTCAACTCCATCAACGGCTCTTATGTACCCTGGCTCTACGGCAAGCTCCGGGAGAACAAAGGAAGAGATAACCGACCCCTTGCCAACAGCATTGCCATTTTGATGGCATTTCTTCTGCTGGCGGTGATCGCCATTGCCCCGGAATTTATCGGCATTATGGCAGACGACGGCTATGAAGCCGCTGTGTGGGTGGTTCCCCCGGTGGCAATGAGCATCCTGCTTTTGTTTTACGCCCAGCTTTTCATCAATGTGGAGTTTTACTACGAGGAAAAGAATATGCTGGTCTGGGGCTCCATCGGCTCTGCCGCCTTGAATATACTTCTCAACTGGCTGCTGATCCCCCGCTTTGGCTTCATCGCCGCCGGCTACACCACCCTTGTGAGCTATATGCTCTTTGCCTTTGCCAACTATCTGGCGGTACGGGCGGTGGCAAAGCGGGAAAAGCTTTCCCTTGACTATTTCGACCTGAAGGCACTGTGTCTGATTTTCTGCATATTCGCCGCCCTTGCTTTCCTTGCCATGGCACTTTACAAGCTGTTCTGGGTGCGGTGGGGGATCATTGCCGCGGTGCTCCTGGGTCTTGTCATCTTCCACAAAAAAGTCATTGCCTTTGTAAAATCTGTCCTTGTGAGGAAGTGAACTCTCTGTGTCCCTGAAAGAGACTGTGAAAAAAATACCCCTTCTTTACCCTCTGGCAAGGGGACTGAAGAATGCCCTGAAGGATGCCCGTGCCATCCCCGGCTTTCTGGCAGAAAGAAAATGTCCCCGGGGCAGCGGTCCTGTGCGGGTAGGCTTTCTGTGCCAGTACATCCCCTCCTGGGTCAAGCTCCAGCCGGTGTACGAGGCAATGCGGGAGGACCCCCGTTTTGAGCCCTTCCTGATCTGCGTGCCCGACACCATCAAGGACGGTGTCCTGTGCATCACAGGGAAAGAAAACAACACGCTGGATTACTTCCACAGCCACGGCTACCGGGAGGCACTGAATGCCCTGCAGCCTGACGGCAGCTGGCTGGAGCTTCGGGAAATGGAGCTTGACTATGTGTTCTATCCCCGGCCCTACAATGCCTATATGCCCCCCTGCTATCAAAGTCAGGCGGTGTTCCGTCACAGCAGGATCCTTCTGATCCTGTACGGTATGAATGTGACCCGGGAGGTAGTCCGGGTCACCCTGAACCGGGATTTCTTCCGGTATGTATACTGCTACTTTGCAGAGCTCCCCTTCCCCCGGGTACAAAACAGGAAAAACGGCTGGCTGCTCCACACCCTTGGGCTGCAGAAAAGCGTTTACTACGGCATTCCCGGGGTAGAGGCCATCCGCGGAGCAAAGGAGCTGCCCTGTCCTGCCTGGGATTTTGCAAAGGAAAACACCCTCCGGGCAATGTGGACGCCCCGCTGGACCACGGACCTGTCTCTGGGCGGCAGCAATTTCTTTACCTTTTATGAATTTCTTCTGGACCTGGCGGAAAAGGACGACGGCTACAGCTTCCTGTTCCGCCCCCATCCCCTTGCCATCGACCATTTTCTGGAGACCGGGGAGCTGACCCGGGAGCAGGCGGAGGATTTCCTCCACCGGTGTAATACCCTTCCCAATGTGTCTCTGGACAAAGAAAAGGAATACTCTGCCACCTTCTGGGGTGCAGATGTGCTCATCAGCGATATTTCCGGCATTATCCCGGAGTATTTCTCCACAGGAAAGCCACTGATCTTCTGCGCCTCCAATATGCACCTGACATTGGAGCAGACCACAGAAAAAATGCTGGAGGCCAGCTATGTGGTCTACACCGTACAGGAGCTGGAAAAGCGCCTTGCGGATCTGAAGCAGGGCATCGACCCCAAGAAGGAAGCGCGGCAGCAGGTGCTTGACAAATATTTCGGAGAAGAAAACAGCTGTCCCAACAAAAAGATCCTGGAGCAGCTGGCAGCACGAAAATAACAAAACCGCCTATTTACAGGAGGATCCTCTATATGCAGGCAATCATTCTTGCAGCAGGTATGGGCAGACGGCTGAAGGAGCTGACCCAGAACAACACCAAATGTATGGTCAAGGTCAACGGTGTCACCCTCATCGACCGGATGCTGCACCAAATCGAAAAGCACAATTTATCCCGGATCGTGATAGTGGTGGGCTATGAGTCCCAGAAGCTTGTGGACTACATCTCCACTCTGGGCATCAGGACCCCCATCGTCTATGTGAACAACCCCATTTACAACAAGACCAACAACATCTACTCCCTTGCCCTTGCCAAGCAGCAGCTTCTGGAGGATGACACCCTGCTGTTTGAATCCGACCTGATCTTTGAGGACTCGGTGATCGATGTGCTGCTGGAGGATCCCCGGGATACTCTGGCGCTGGTGGACAAATACGAAAGCTGGATGGACGGCACCTGTGTCAAGCTGGGAAGCGATGACAGCATCGATGCCTTTGTCCCCGGAAAAAAGTTTAAGTTTGACGAGATCAAGGACTACTACAAGACTGTCAATATTTATAAGTTCAGCAGGCACTTCTGCGAAAAGTATTATGTCCCCTTTTTGGAGGCCTATCAGGAGGCGCTGGGTGTCAACGAATACTACGAGCAGGTGCTGCGGGTGATCACTATGCTGGATGACCCGGAGATCCGGGCAAAGAAGCTCACCGGTCAGCTGTGGTATGAGATCGATGACATTCAGGATCTGGACATTGCCACCTCTATGTTCACCCCCGACCGGGAGGAGAAGGTGGAGCTCATAGCCGGCCGCTACGGCGGCTACTGGCGCTATCCCCAGCTGCTGGACTTCTGCTATCTGGTGAACCCCTACTTCCCGCCCCAGAAGCTGATGGACGAGATCAAGGCCAGCTTTGAAAAGCTTCTGACCCAGTACCCCTCGGGTATGCGGGTCAACGCCCTGCTGGCTGCCAAGAATTTTGGCATCCGTCAGGAGAATATTCTTGTGGGCAACGGCGCTGCGGAGCTGATCAAAGCATTTATGAACGAGACCTCCGGCAAGGCAGGCTTCATCCGCCCCACCTTTGAGGAGTATCCCAACCGCTACAGCAGGGAAGATTCTGTGGTCTTTGTGCCCCAAAATCCCGACTTTTCCTATACAGCAGAGGATCTGATCCGGTTCTTTGATGCTACGGATATCCGCACCCTGTTTGTGATCAACCCGGACAATCCCTCCGGCAACTATATCCCCAGAGAGGGTCTTTTGAAGCTGACCGCCTGGACAAAGGAAAAGGGCATCCGCCTTCTCATCGACGAATCCTTTGTGGACTTTGCAGAGGAGAAGGACAGCACGATGCTCCGTCAGGCGCTTTTGGAGAGCAACCCCCATCTTTTCGTGATGAAGAGCATTTCCAAGTCCTACGGCGTACCCGGTCTGCGGCTGGGCATCCTCGCCTCCGGTGACAGGGAAACCGTCGCAAGGCTGAAAAAGGATGTGTCCATCTGGAACATCAACTCCTTCGCGGAGTTTTACCTGCAGATCGCAGAGAAATATCAGAAGGATTACGATGCTGCCCTTTTGCTGTTCCGGCAGGAGCGTGACCGCTTCCGGAAGCAGCTGGAGGCTATCCCCGGTCTGCGGGTGATCCCCTCTCAGGCAAACTATATCATGGTCCAGCTCACCGGCGGCATCACTGCCCGGGGACTGACCCGGCAGCTGCTGCTCCGGCACAACCTGTTTATCAAGGATCTCTCCCCCAAGCTGAAGGGCGGTCAGTATGTCCGTCTGGCGATCCGGGATACGAAGGACAATGACAAGCTCATTGCCGCATTGAAGCAGGAGCTGAGCCTATGAACATCACCGTTGTCGGCGGCGGCAACATCGGAACCCAGTTTGCCGTCCACTGCGCCCACAAGGGGCATAAGGTAACTGTCTTTTCCTCCAGGCCGGAGCGTTTTCAGAAAACCGTGCGGTGCATAAATGCGGAAGGAAAAGAGACGCTCTCCGGGCAGCTCCACTGCGCCACCGCAGACCCGGAGGAGGCCTTTTCTGCTGCAGATGTGATCTTTGTCACTGTGCCTGCGGACTGTATGGCGCAGTATGCAGAAAAGATCACGCCCTACGCAAGGAAGGGCCTAAAGCTCGGACTGATCCCCGGCACAGGAGGCGGCGAATGCCCCTTCGGAGAATGCCTGGAAAAGGGTGTGACCCTTTTCGGTCTGCAGAGAGTGCCTGCCGTTGCCCGTCTGCGGGAATACGGAAGCACCGTCTGCTCCACCGGCTACCGGGGACTGCTCCACGCAGCCGCCCTTCCCAAGTCAGAAACAGAGGGATGCTGCCAGCTTCTGGAAAGCATTTTTGACATTCCCTGCGCGGCGCTTCCCGATTACCTGAATCTGACCCTGACCCCCTCCAATCCCATTCTCCACACCACCCGGCTGAAGACCCTTTTCGGAGACTACGCCCCCGGTGCGGTCTATCCCCGGATCCCTCTTTTTTACGAGGAGTGGACCGACGAAAGCTCCCGGCTGCTCTTTGCCTGTGACGATGAGGTGCAGAAGCTTTGCAAAGCGCTTCAGGACTTTGACCTTTCCGGTGTCAGGTCCTTGAAGGAGCATTACGAAAGTGACACCGTGCCGAAAATGACTTATAAAATTTCCCACATTCCCGCCTTTATGGGACTTCCCTCCCCACAGGTGGCGGTGGAGGGCGGCTTTATCCCCGACCTGAGCTCCCGGTATTTCACCGCCGATTTTTCCTACGGCCTTGCCATTCTGGTACAGGTGGCAGAGCTGGCAGGCGTGCCGGTGCCCCATATGCAGCAGACCCTTGCCTGGTATCAGGCGCTTGCAGGTGACCCCCCAATGTTCCGCTTCTCCCACTGGGGGATCCGGACTTACCGGGACTTTATCCGATTCTATCAGCAATAAACCCAGAGGAATACACAATGATCGACCTACACTCTCACATTTTACCCCAAATGGACGATGGCAGCAAAAGCACAGAGGAGACGGAAAAGCTGCTGCAAATGCTGAAGGCTCAGGGTGTCACTGAGCTTGCCGCAACGCCCCACTTTTACGCCGACCGGGAGCGCCCGGAGGATTTTCTCCGCCGCCGGGAGGAAGCACTTTCCCGGATGCCGGAGACAGACCTTCCTTTGCACATCGGTGCAGAGGTGGCATATTTCCCCGGAATGCAGAACTGCGAGGATCTGATCTCTCTGCAGCTTGGAAGCACCCGGCTGCTGCTGGTGGAAATGCCCTTCCGCCCCTGGACGGACCGTATGGCAGCAGATATATGCGCCATCTCCGTCCATCTGGGTCTGACCCCGGTGCTTGCCCATATAGACCGCTACAGAGGCAGCAGTCAGTTCCCCAAATACTTTCAGCAGCTTCTTGAAAGCGATGTGCTGTTCCAGTGCAATGCCGATGCCTTTGAAAAGCTCCTCTCCCGCAGCTGGGCGCTGAAGCAGCTGAAGCACGGTCTGATCCACTTTCTCGGCAGTGACAGCCACAATCTGACCACCCGTGCCCCCAGGCTGGAGCTTGCCGCAAATTCCATTCGTAAAAAGCTTGGTCCGGAGTTTTTTGCTGATTTCACCGACTTTTCCCGGCAGCTGCTCCACCGGGAATGATACATTAAGGAGGTCATAACTATGAAACGCATTCTTTCCCTTGCCCTTTGTCTTGTGCTCACTTTGGGCATCTTCTCCGGATGTGAGAAGGAGCCTGAGCAGGACGCCGCCCTTGCCGGTGTATTCAGCGTCGGCTACGGCAAGGCAGACATTACCCCCGAAGACTCTGTTCCCCTTGCCGGCTTCGGCGACAATCAGGAGCGCTACTCCAACCAGGTGATGGATCCCATTTACGCCACCTGCGTTGCCTTTACCGACGAGGCAGGCACCACGGTTCTGATGCTGGGTCTTGATCTTCTGAACACCGATGAGGATCGTGCCAATGAGGCTCGCGCTCTCATTACCGAGGCCACCGGCGTACCGGCCGATTACATCCAGTTCTCCGCCACCCACACCCACAGCTCCGTAGATCTGGGCAATGTGGGCGGCTCCCAGGCTATGGCAGCTGAAAAGTTCCGCCAGGGCTGTCTGGAGGCTGCCAAGCAGGCAATGGCAGACCGGAAGCCTGCCCAGATGCACGCCACCTTTACCCGCCCCAACGATCTGAACTACCGCCGCTACTATATTCTGGAGGACGGCACCTATCAGGCTTACAAGGTAGGTCTTCTGCCTGCTTCTGCGGTCCACGGTCATATGGGCAAGGCAGACAATCTGCTGCAGCTGGTGAAGTTCACCCGGGAAGGCGGCAAGGATGTTATCATCGTCAACTGGCAGGCACACTACTGCGGTGCCAACACTATCAATTACAACGGCATTTCTGCCGACTACCCCGGTGTTCTGCGCAGCGAGCTGGAGCAGCAGCTGAACTGCCACGCTGCCTTTGTGCTGGGCGGCGCAGGCAATCTGGTTTGCAACACCAAGATCGCAAATACCCACATCGTCTCTGAATACACCGCAGAAAGCTACATCACCCACGGCAAGCTTCTGGCAGCAGAGGCTGTGAAGGCAGCAGAGAATTTCCAGCCTGCCCAGACCGGCAAGATCTATCTCACCGCCGACAACTTTGTGTTTGAGACCCGAAAGCACCCGGTGTACACCTTCGGCTTCGGTGAGTTTGCCTGTGCCTTTGCGCCCTTCGAGATCTTCGATATGCACGCAAGGGCAGTCCGTGAGTCTTCCCCCTACAAATACACCTTCTATGCCTCCTGCGCCAACGCAGGCAACGGTATGCGCTACCTGCCCTACGCAGAAGCCTTTGATTTCTACAGCTATGAGACCAGCAACACCCTGTACGGCGAGGGTGCCGGTGAAGCCCTGCGGGATCAGCTTTCCGAAATGATGGCAAAGACCTTTGCTGCCAGCGGTCAGTCCCAGCAGGAAAAGGCAGAGGGCTATGTGGAAGCTCCCTTCGAGCCCTTCACCAACGGCTATACCTATCTGAATCCCGCCCCCGGCAGCCTGACCGTCACCCAGGGCAAGAACGGCTACTGGTATATGGATCTTCTTTATAACGGCAAGCCTGCCCGCATCCTTACCATTGACGAGGCGCTGGCAAGAGAGATCGCCAAAAGAGAATCCGTGCAGCTGATGTTTAACGACTACAATGTTGCCGTAAGCATCGTGGAGTAACATTCCCGAAAGGAGGTGCAGCTATGGCGGCACAGCAACCTGTATTTTTCCTGGACATTGAAGATATGCATCTGGAGGTCGTTCTTGACAACGGCTTTTGGAGCACCTTTTCCCGGGCCGCAGATCTTCACGCCCACACTTATTATGAGCTGATGCTCTGCCCTGAGGGGAGTATAGAGCTTGCCCTTTCCGACGGCACAGTGATCCCCATGCAAGCTGCCTCCTTCTGCCTCATCCCGCCCCGGGTCTACCACCGCACCCTGGGAGACGATGCAAACCGAAAGCTTGCCATCCGCTTTTTCTGCACCCGGAATCTCCGCTCCGGCAGGATCTACGGCGCGTTTCTCGCTGCAATGGAAGAAAACACTGCGCCGGTTCTGGATCTGGGCGTGCAGCCGGCATTACACGCCCTTACCCGTCAGCTGTGTGAAGAATTGCAGCAGCCACGCCTTGCGTCGGATGCCTGCGTGCAAAATCTCCTGTCCCTTCTGCTGATCGAGCTCTTCCGCAGGCTCTGCTCCTCCGATGCCTCTGCCATCCCCGCCCCCCTGCCCCGGCAGGTGACGGACCGCAGGCTTTCCATCGAGGAGTACCTGAACCGGAACTATACCCGCCCCCTGACAGAGGAGGATCTGGCAGCGGAGGTGCATCTGTCCAAGCGGCAGCTGAACCGGGTGCTGCAGCAGCTTTACGGAATGAGCTTCCGACAGCTGCTCATCGACATCCGTCTGAGCCGCGCCGCAGAGCTTCTGGGCAACACCGACACCCCCGCCAGCGAGGTGGCAGCTCTGGTTGGCTACACCTCCGTATCCGGCTTCTACGAGGCCTTCCACAAGCGCTATGGCATTGCCCCCGGCAGCTACAAAAGCCACCGGTACGAATAACTTCCGAAAACCGGACACTGCATGTCCGTTTATGTCTTGCGGTGTCCTTGTTTTTTCTCCGGTTTTCCTTTACAATAAAAGAAAAATGGGGGGTGAATATATGCATGTTATGGATATGCTCAGCCTGAAGGGCAAGGTCGCCCTTGTCACAGGCGGGGCAGGCAATTACGGCAGACAAATGGTGGAGGCACTGGCAGAGGCAGGAGCAACGGTATGGACCGCCTCCCGCAGCTTAGAGAAGAATCAGGCGCTTGCTGCCCAGATGCAGGAAAAGGGTCTGGATGTCCACGCTGCCGCTTACGATCAGGGGGAGGAGGGCAGCATTCAGGCACTTCTTGACACCGTCACGGCGAAGCACGGAGGGGTAGATATTCTGGTAAACAACTCTGTGATCCGCTGCGGAAAAGGCTACTACAAGTCAGCAGAGGAGCTGAACAAAAGCTTTTCCGTCAATGCCACAGGCTTGATCCTTATTACCCGGATCTTCGGCGACCATATGGCTGACCGGGGCAGGGGCAGCATTATCAACATCGGCTCTTATATGGGAAGCCTCGGCTGCAACGAAGCCCTTTACGAGGGCTGCCCCCAGATCAGCAGCATCGGCGGCGCAGACTATTTCTTCCACAAGGGCGGTATGCACAATTTCACCCGCTACGCCGCATCCCGCTACGGTCCCAAGGGTGTTCGCTGCAACTGCCTGAGTCTGGGCGGTCTGTTTAATAACCAGCCTGCGCCCTTTCTGGAGGCCTACGCCAAGGCGACCCTTCTGGGGCGTATGGCAGGACCGGAGGATGTAAAAGGCATTCTGGTGTATCTCGCCTCTGATGCCTCCGGGTATGTGACCGGCGCCGTGATCCCCGTAGACGGCGGCTACAGCGCCAAGTAAGGAGGAAAAACTATGGATATGAGAAAGAGCCGCGTCCTGCGGCAAATGCGAAACGGCAAGGTAGCCACCTGTGTCAAGCAGAATCTGTCCGATCCCCGGGTCACGGAGATCGCCGCTATGTGCGGCTTTGACTGCATCTGGATCGACTTAGAGCACGTTCCCAACAATATGAGCTCCGTGGAGGAGGTAGTCCGTGCCGCCAAGATCCACGATGTGGATGTGCTGACCCGGGTCAGCAAGGGCTGCTACAGCGACATCGTCCGTCCTCTGGAGGGGGATTCCACCGGTGTGATGGTGCCCCACCTGATGAGTCTGGAGGAGGCAAAACAGATCGTTTACTACACCAAGTTTCATCCCGTCGGCCGCCGCCCCCTGGACGGCGGCAACGCAGACGGTGCCTACTGCCTTGTGGATGCCAAGGACTACATCCGGCAGGCAAACGAGGAACGCTTCACCGTGGTGCAGATCGAAGATCCCGAGCCTCTGGCAGAGCTGGAGGAGATCTGTCAGCTCCCCGGCATCGATATGATCTTCTTCGGACCTGCGGATTTCGGTCAGGGCATCGGCGCGCCCTGCTCGGCTGATCCCCGGATCGACGAGACCCGCCGTCTGGTGGCTGCCACAGCGCGGAAATACGGCAAATTTGCCGGCACTGTAGGCGGCACAGGCAATTTTGATGCTCTGGTGGAAATGGGCTACACCTTCATCAGCGTCGGCGCGGATGTGGTGGCGCTTTGGAAGTATTACAAGGATATTGTTGCCAACATTTCCGGGCGCAGTATTGCAGGAGACCGATAAATGAAACAAACACCTATGGTTCTGGGTACGGTGCAGCTGGGTATGGACTACGGCATTGCCAACTGCCACGGAAAACCCAGTGAGGAAAAAAGCTTTTCCATTTTGCGTGCCGCTTTGGAGGGCGGTGTCACTACCCTGGACACTGCCCGCGCCTACGGAAATTCCGAAGAGGTCATTGGCAGATTCCTGAAGACCTGGAAGGGCGCTGCTCCCAACATCGTCACAAAGATTCCCAGGCTTCAGGGCAGCACCCCGAAGGAGCTGACTGCCTTTGCCGTTGGCTGTATGGAGGAATCCCTGGACCGTCTGGGGGTCAGCAAGGTCTCCGCGGTGATGCTCCACGGGGCAAAAGACCCCGCCATTCACGGAGCAGCCTGCGCCGATGCAATGAAGACCCTGCTGGAGCTGGGCTACACCGACCGGGTGGGCGTTTCCGTCTATACCGGAGAGGACATCCGGGAAATGCTTCCCTACGATGTATTCTCTGTGACTCAGGTGCCAATGAGTATTTTCGATCAGCAGCTGCTGACCGACGGCTCTGTGGATGCGCTGCAGCACGCCGGCTATACTGTCTATGTCCGCAGTGTTTTTTTACAGGGTCTTTTCTTCCTGGACCCGGACAGCATCACCGATCCCCTTCTGACCCAATACGCTGTCCCTTACATCCGCAAGCTCCGCAGGCTCGCAGAAGCGCTGCATATGACCGTTGCCCAGCTTGCCATTGCCTTCATACGGGATCAGCCCGGGATCTCCGGTCTGGTGCTGGGAGCAGACACCCCGGAGCAGGTCAAAAACAATCTCACCTGCTTTGACACCCCCCAACTGACCGCCGACACCATAGCGCTTCTGAATGAAGAATTTAACCGCGTGGACATTCCCCAAATTATGAAAGTCTTATCAAAACCAAAAAAGTGAGGTAACTGCTATGAAAAAATGGATCGCCCTGATTCTTTGTGTGCTGACTGTTCTCTCCCTGTTCGGCTGCGGCGAAAAAGCACCGGAGTCCACAAACACGCCCAAGCGGGACTACTCCGCCTTTGCCGGCTATGTGCAGGACCCCAAGACCTGGTACGACGAATTGATGGCACTTCCCATCGCCAACGAGAATATGTCCGAGGATGAGCTGCGGCAGCTTTGCGTGGCTGCGATGCGGTTCAACCTGACCTTCCCCTGGACGCCGACTATGGATATTAACTACAGCTTTACACTTCTGGAGCGAACCTCCGAGGTAAGCCTGCCTGCCAACAAGACCGCCTACTCCGGTCTGTTCTACTGCAACAACAATGCCCGGGGCAATGTGTGGAAGGCACTGCGGTATTATGACCCCGAGACCGGCGCTATGGACATTGAGGCAATGGGCGGTCAGCTTCTGAGCGTGCTCTCCAGTGCCTGCGCCCGCGGCTGTGAGTGGGGCTGGAGTCGTGTATCCAACTCCACCGGTCTGGAGACTATGTCCAGCTACAGCCAGTATAACTCCAACATTGCTCTGGTTGGCTCCTACAACTACGCACCCGGTAAGTACGCCTTTGGCAACGGAAGCGGCACCAAGGATATTATCCGTGACAACGGCGAGGATGTGATCGTGGATTCCTATGCCGTTATGAAGCCTGCTGACGGCGTGTACTCCTCCTCTTCCTACCATGTGATGATGGTCGCCGACAACCCCGTGATCGTTTACGACAAGGACGGCAAGATCGACCGGGAGGAGAGCTATGTGCTGGTCCTGGAGCAGGATGCCATAGGCACCAAGACCGAGAAGAAAAACTATGTGCAGGAAAACGGCAAGACTATGCGCCCTCTGGGCGGTGTAGACAACAAGTACACCTTCCAGGATCTTCTGGACAAGGGCTATATCCCCTTCACCGTCAAGGAGCTGATCGGTCAGGAGCCCGTGGAGGCCGGTGACGCCTGGATCGGCAGCCAGACCACCCGGATCGAAAACGGCACGGATATGGTCCTGAGTGATGTGCTTGCCAAGACCTTGTTTACCAACTATGCCATCTGCACCATAGAGGCACAGGTTAAGGATCCGGAGGGCAAGGTGCTTTTGACCGGCTACTGCGACAACCAGACCACCCCCTATACTTATCACGCATTTATCAGCAACAGTGACTTCGAGGAGGCGGCAGCTTCCTATGCAAACGGCAAGAACACCGTCCACATCTATGTGCGTATGTCCAACGGTGAGTTGAAGGAGGCCTTCACCACTGTTCTGAAGGTAGCATAAAACACTGCAAGGAGTGAGCAAATGTTTCCCTTTGGCGAAAAAGAGCTCCGCATCGGTATTCTGGGTATGACGGAGGGCAACGGACATCCCTATTCCTGGAGTGCAATGTTCAACGGCTATGACAAGGAAGAAATGGAAAGCTGCGGCTTTCCCGTGATCCCCCGATATTTAGAAAAGCAATCGCCCCACACCTTCGGCATCCCCGGTGCAAAGATCACTTGCGTGTGCTGCACCGGCTATGCCCAAAGAGCCGAGGCAGAGCATATTGCCCGGGCAGCCAAAATTCCCACGGTATATGACCGTCCTGAGGAAATGATCGGCAATGTGGATGCGGTGATCGTTGCCACAGATGTGGGTGACGAGCATTCAGAGCGCTGCCGACCCTTTGTGGAGGCGGGCATCCCTATGTTCATTGACAAGCCCCTTGTAAACAAGGAGGAGGATCTCCGCACCTTTGTAAAATGGAGGGAAGAAGGGGCGCACTTTATCAGCTCCTCCTCCCTTCGGTACTGTAAGGAGATCGAGCCTTACTACGAAAACCACTATGAGCTTGGCAATTTGATGTACATTTGCTCCCCTATGGCGAAATACTACGAAACCTACGGCATCCACGCTCTGGAGCGGATGTATCCCCTGCTGGGACCCGGCTTTGTATCTGTACGGAACACCGGAACAAAAGAAAAGACTGTGGTACACATCAAGCACAAAAGCGGCTGTGATGTGCATATCGTGCAGGCACCGGGACTGAATACCTGCGGTATGACAGTGCTGGGTGACAAGGGCGCTGTGGTTTTGAAATCCGGCGACTCCTACTATGCCTTTAAGCGGCAGCTGGAGGTATTTGTCCACTGGCTTCGCACCGGAGAAGAGCCTTTCCCCTTCTCTGAGACCGTGGAGCTGATGAAGCTGGTCATCGGCGGCATCAAAAGCCGGGAAGAAAACGGCAGAGAAGTCTTTTTGGACGAGATCAACGCCTGTTAATGTACAATCTCTGTAGGGGAGGGTCTTGACCCTCCCGGTGGTTTGTGCAGCAAATCACAATTCCCAAAGGGAATTATATAGGTATTTACTTCGTAAATCCTGAAAATGCAAGCATTTTCAGGCGGGAGGGTCAAGACCCTCCCCTACGATGGCAGAACGCTAAATTGGAGTTCAAAACGATGGAGGTCCTCCTATGCACACTCTTATGGCCGGGTTTTCCCGGGTGGATATTACACCGCCAATGGGCATCACCATCAACGGCTATTTTAATGTCCGGAAAGCTGACGGCGTTTTAGACCCTCTGGAGGCAAGCTGTCTTGCCCTTTCCTGCGGAGATAAAACCGTGCTTCTGATGTCACTGGACAACTTAGGCATTCCCCAGGCTTATCTGAAGCCTATGCAGGAGGCGGTGTGTCAGGCTACAGGACTTCCCAAGGAGGCGCTTTTTATCCACTGCACCCACTCTCATACCGCCGGTGCTGTGGGCGCAAAGTGGGAAGAGCCCCTGAATGTTGCTTACCGCAGGGAGCTGGAAAGCCTGCTCTCTCAGGCAGCCACCCAGGCCCTTGCAGACCGGAAGCCTGCCCGGATGGGTTGGCGCACTGCCAAGCTCCCCGGTCTTGCCTTTTCCCGGCGCTTTCGTATGAAGGACGGCTCTGTGCGTACCAATCCCGGCATCGGCAACCCGGACATTCTGGAGCCTCTGGGCGGACCGGACGACTCCCTTCGCCTTCTGCGCTTTGACCGGGAGGAGGACAGTCTGGTGCTGATGCACTTCGGTATGCACCCGGACAGTGTGGGCGGCACAAAGCTCTCTGCGGACTGGCCCGGCTTTGCCCGGAGGACCTTTGAGCAGGCCATCCCCAACGCAAGGGTTATTTTCTTTAACGGTGCAGAGGGTGATGTGGGTGTGCAGAATGTGTTCCCCAAGTCCGGGGATATGAATGACCTGACATTGGATTTTGACGATGTGTACCGGGGCTACAACGCCACCCGTCGCTACGGCAGAATCCTTGCAGGCACTGCGCTCCAGATCTATGACATTGTGGAATACACCGATGTGGATACACTTTCCTTTGCACAGGCTACGGTAAAAGTCCCTGCCAATGTGCCATCCCCGGAGGATATGCCCCTTGCAAAAAAATACGCAGCCCTTCACAACGAAGGCAAGGACGGTCAGATCCCCTACACCGGTATGCAGCTGACCACCGTGGTGGCAGAGGCACTTCGTATGGTGCGGCTGGAAAACGGACCTGAATACTTTGAAATGCCTCTTAGTGCCGTCTCTGTTGGTCCCGTAGCACTGATGGGTATCCCCGGTGAGCCCTTTGCCGCCATCAGCAAGGGGGTACAGGAGCTGCCCGGTTTTGAAACGGTGCTGCTGACCTGCAATACCAACGGCTACGAAGGCTACTTCCCTATGGAGGATTCCTACACAGAGGGCGGCTACGAGGCAAGAAGCTCCAACTTCCGTGCAGGTGTTGGTGAGCTGCTGATCCGGGAGTCCCGGCAATTACTGAACAGCCTGGAAGAAAGGTGAATGCTATGAAATCTGTAAGACCCGAAGCCACCCACGGCATTGTGAACCGTGTAACCACCTCTTTATATTCTTATCAGGCATGGCCTACAGTGGCGCAGGACGAAAACGGCACGCTGTATGCCGTTGCCTCCGGTTTCCGTATCCGCCATGTAGACCCCTTCGGCAAGACCGTTATGTACATCAGCCGCAACGGCGGCAAAACCTGGACACCTCCCATTGTGATCAATGATACCTATCTGGATGACCGGGATGCCGGTATTCTGTATTTGGGAAACGGCAAGCTGCTGGTCAGCTGGTTTACCCGCAATGCAGAGGAGTACAGCAGTGAAAAGCACAAAGCTATGATGGAAGCTGCGCCCCTTGCAGGTCGCACCACCATTGCCGGTGGTATGGTCGCCTCTACACAGCTTCCTGCGGAAGTAAAGGCCATCGGCTCCTATGTCCGTGTATCCGAGGATTACGGTGTCACCTGGGGTGAGACCTACTCCCTTCCCGTTACCGCCCCCCACGGTCCTACATTGTGCCGTGACGGCAGCCTCATCTACCTTGGCACGGAACACAGACCTGTAGGGCAGCGCATTGGAACTCCCAAAAACAAGCTGTTCCGCAGCCGTGATGACGGCAAAACCTGGCAGGAGGTCAGCACCATTCAAAATCCTGCATGGCTGCAGCCGGGGGAACGGTTCTGTGAGCCCCATGTGATCGAGCTTTCCGACGGAAGGCTGCTGGGTGCTGTCCGGGTGGAGGGCAGAACGCCCTTTACGATGGCAACCGCCTTTTCCTTTGACGGCGGCAAAAGCTGGACGGACTTTGTCTGCACCGATGTCAGCGGTGCCCCGCCCCATCTGCTGCAGCACTCCTCCGGTGCAGTGATCTGCACCTTCGGCAGACGGGAGCCGCCATACGGTGAATACGCAATGATCAGCCACGATCTGGGTAAAACCTGGACAGAAGAGTATGTAATCGATGATAACACCGACAGCCGGGATCTTGGCTACGGCTCTACGGTGGAGCTGCCGGACGGAAGCTTGCTGACCGTGTACTACCAGCGCTGCCCCGGTGACAATTACCCCTCCATTCTCTACACAAAATGGAAATTATAACAAAAAGCCGCATCCACCCGGATGCGGCTCTGCATTTATGTTTTTGTTGTAGGGGCGGATATTAAAACAGTCATTGCCGCAGGCAATGGTGATTTGCGTGGCAAATCACGCGGGCGATTGATAATCGCCCCTACAAAGTCGATCGATAAACAGCGCGCCTTTCTAAAACTTCCTGGCGTAGCTGCAGCGGCGGCACAGGTCCTCTGTGGCTTTGCGGTCAGCAAAGCCTTTTGCCATAGCTGTGGCACGGGGTGAAGTCAGAATTTCTTCCAGGTCCTGGGCAAATACATTCCCCAAATCGATCACACCCTCACTGTCCAGACAGCAGGGCACTACAGTACCGTCCACCAGAATGCCGAAATGATCCCGCATTCCGTAGCAGAACACCTGCTGTCCCTGCTCCGGGGCAGCCTTGTCCGGCCACACAAAACGGTCACCCCACTCCAGAAACAGTCTGTCCTGAATGCGGTAGCCGCGGCTGTTCTCCTGCCAGGGCTCGGGGAATGCCTCATACAGGCACTCCTCTGTCACCATATTTTTCCCCCGGTCGCACCCCTTGTTCCAAAGGCGCAGGCAGACGATCACACCGGCCTGTGATGCCTTCCGGGCAAACTCCGCCACCTGCATCACATATTTGATCTGGTCATTGGTGTCCCCCTCTTCAAAGCTGTGCAGTGACACGCTGACCTTATGGACACCGGCACGGATCAGCTCGTCCCCACGCTTTTCCAAAAGGGTGCCGTTGGTGGTGATCACACTGCGAAAGCCACGGCTTCCCGCCAGCTCCACAAACTGCCCCAACAGCGGATGGGTAAGCGGCTCACCCATCAGGTGATAATACACATATTCTGTTTTTCCCTCCAGCTGACGGAGGATGTGGTCAAACTCCGCCTCCGTAAGCTGCCGCTTTCTGCGGCTGTGTCCGTGGCAGAAGGAGCAGTGCATATTGCAGATGTTGGTGATCTCCACATAGGCTCTGGAATACTTCACGGTTCTTCCCCTCTTTCAAAACCATTATACCAAAGGAATCCTCCCGGCACAAGAGGGTTTTCCCGTTGCATCCGGAACTGCAATATGGTATGATAGGAATAAGGAGGTGTCATTATGAAAAAGCTCGCATTTATTCTCGCCCTTGTGATGCTTACCCTTTGCGGCTGCGCCACCGGCGGCGAAGGAGAAACTGCAGAAAAGAAATATGACTACAATTACCCTGCCATTGAGAACCCGGTCAGTCAGGGGCAGCTGGCGCAGTTTCCGGTGAAAAGCAGTGCTATGACGGAAACGGAATTGCGCGGGCTTTGCGTGGACTTTTTTGAATACTCCAAAACCGCCCTATGGACTCCGGACCGGGAATTCCACTACACAAAGACAAAGGACGGCAGCACCGACGACATCCATCTGGGCACGGTGTACGGAGGTCTTCCCTACATTGGTGTCTCCAGCGGCAATGTGTACCGGCTGGCAGAATATGCCGATGAAAACGGTGTTGTGGACCTGACAGAGGCAGAAAAGAACCCCAAGCTTTTCGGCAACCAGTGCTCCATCGGCGCTTACTGGGGCTGGGCGCGGGTGATCAACTCTGCCGACTACAGCTGGACCTATGAGATGGTACAGAAAAACGGCTTCCTCCGGGTCGGTCCTTACACCTACAGTGACAATGTGGTCCGCTTCGGCGGCGGTGCAAACCCCACCACCGATCAGATCGCCAATGAGAACGGCCCTGAGGTGATGTTTGCATCCTATGCCCGGATGAAAATGGCAGATGGGCTTGTGAATTATAACGAGGCCGGTCACACCATGATGTGCTACCGGGACCCGGTGGTGGTCCTTGGTGCGGATGGCAAGGTGGACGGGCAGCAAAGCTATGTGGAGATCATCGACCAGTTTGGCTCCTGGAAGGATGCCACTGCCCCGGACGGCACCACCTATGTCCACAAGGACTATGTGGGACGGAAGATGACCTTCCATCAGCTGTTAAATGCCGGCTACCTCCCCTTCACCTTTGCTGAGTTTTTGGGGACTGATCCTGTGGAGGACACCGTCTGCACCTTCGGTCACGAGGGTGATACCATCAATATGCGCCAGCTGATGGCTGCCCCTGTGGAGGCAAATTACGGCATCTCCGATGTATTCATCCTTCTGAAGGACGGGGACCGGGTGGTGCTCCGGAATGTATACCGGGCAGACACCGCCGGCATTACCAAAACCAACATCTACAGTGCCCTCTCCACCACAGAGTGGACACCCTACGCGGATAAGGGCTACACCGTGGAGATCTCCTGCCAGCTGGGCACAGGTGAGTGTCCCGTGCTCTACACCGGCAAATTTGTGCCCTAAAGTCCACCGACAGCCCATTGCTTTAAAAATTCCCTATGGACAAACGGAAAATCCGTTGTATAATAGATAGGAATAAAACATTTATGGAGCGTGAATTTCTATGAAACTCATTATCAAAAACGATTACGATGCTATGTGCCAGTGGGCAGCAGAGCACATTGCCGATGCCACCAACGGTCACAAGGAAGCCCGTCCCTTCGTGCTGGGTCTTCCCACCGGTTCTTCCCCTCTGGGTGTTTACAAGCGCCTGATCGAGATGAACAAGGCCGGCAAGGTCACCTTTAAGAATGTGGTCACCTTCAATATGGACGAGTATGTGGGCCTGCCCCGGGAGCACGACCAGAGCTACTGGTACTTTATGCATGACAACTTCTTCAACCACATCGACATCCCCGCTGAGAATGTGAACATCCTTAACGGTATGGCTGAGGATCTGGAGGCTGAGTGCCGCCGCTACGAGGAGAAGATCGCTTCCTACGGCGGTATCGACCTGTTCCTGGGCGGCAGCGGTGTGGACGGCCACATTGCCTTCAACGAGCCCTTCACCAGCCTGACCTCCCGCACCGGTGTCCGGGCGCTGACCGAGGATACGCTGATCGTCAACTCCCGTTTCTTCGGGGGTGACCCCAACAAGGTGCCGAAGACAGCCCTGTCCGTGGGTGTGGGTACGGTGTGCGACTCCAAGCAGGTTCTTCTGATCA
>JAZNZZ010000099.1:0-3858 GCA_045595205.1 Faecousia sp. | reverse complement strand
CAGCTTCTGCCTTCAGGATGGCGGCTTCCTTCTCAGCGGAAGCCCGGAGGATGGCGGATTCCTTCTCACCTTCGGCGATCAGGATGGCGGACTTCTTCTGGCCCTCGGCCTGCAGGATAGCCTGGCGGCGGTCACGCTCGGCCTTCATCTGCTTTTCCATGGAGCTCTGGATGTCGGCGGGAGGCAGAATGTTCTTCAGCTCCACGCGGTTGACCTTGATGCCCCAGGGGTCGGTGGCTTCGTCCAGGATGGCACGCATCTTGGTATTGATGATATCACGGGAGGTCAGGGTCTGGTCCAGTTCCAGGTCGCCGATGATGTTACGCAGGGTGGTGGCGGTAAGGGTCTCCATAGCCATCATGGGCTGCTCCACACCGTAGGTGTACAGCTTGGGATCTGTGATCTGGAAGTACACCACTGTGTCGATCTGCATCGTGACATTATCCTTGGTGATCACAGGCTGGGGGGGATAGTCCAGCACCTGCTCCTTCAGGGAAACACGGCGGGCAATGCGGTCGATAAAGGGCCATTTCAAATGCAGACCCACACCCTGCACCGCCTGGAACGCGCCCAGCCGTTCAATGACATAGGCACGGGACTGCTGCACCACATAAATATTTTTCAGAAGGATCAAAACGATCAGTGCCACAGGGATCAAAAGAAACAAATACTCCATAATTATACCTCCATTAAACCTTGGTTTCCACAGGCAGAAGGGACACGAACAGCTTCACGCCCTCCACCCGATCAACGACAACACGGTCACCGGGCTGCAAAATATCCCCGGTGGTGCTTCTTGCTGCCCATTCCATCGTATCCAGCTTCACCCGGCCTGCAGCCTTCACATTGTCCACAGTCTCCAGCACCACGCCCTGTGTGCCGATGATGGCATCCACATTGGTGCGGGTGAGCCGGGGGGTAAAATATTTCTTTGTAATGGGCCGCAGGGACAGCAGCAGCGCCGCAGACACAAAGACAAATACCGTCATCTGCAGCCAGAGCTCACCGCCGCACAGGCTGGTGACCATCGCCGCCAGCGCACCGGCGGCAAACCACAGGGACACGATCATCACCGTTGCCCCCTCCGCAATGAGAAATACGATCATTAGAATCAGCCAGATCAAGGCTTCCCAGTTCATAACCATCGCCTCCTTGATTTTATTATAGCAGACCCACACCCCGCCGTCAATAAATTGTAATAATTTGACACCGGGTTTTTCCGATGCTATAATTTACCAAAAAAGGAAGAGGTGTATTCTTGTGATCCATTCTTTTTTACTCATCGGACAGTCCAATATGGCAGGGCGCGGGCGCATTGAGGAGGCAGTGCCCTTTGATACCACCGGCATCTCCGTGCTGCGTAACGGCCGCTGGCGGGCAATGTACCGTCCCGTGAATCCGGACAGAAAGACCTCCGGCGTGTGCCTTGCTGAGAGCTTCGCGGCTCGTTATGTTCAGGATCACCCCGGTGTAAAGGTGGGGCTGATCCCCTGTGCCGACGGCGGTACCCGCATCGATCAGTGGCTCCCGGGCACCCGGCTGTTCGACCACGCGGTATTTCAGGCAAAGCTTGCTATGCGAAGCGCCACTGTTGCGGGAATTTTGTGGCATCAGGGAGAATCCGACAGTGAGAATGACCGGTATCTTGTCCACGAAAAGAAGCTGAAGCTGGTGCTGGACACGATGCGAAAGGAGCTGGACCTGTGGGATGTGCCGGTGCTTGTGGGCGGTCTGGGGGATTTCCTGAACGGCTATAATAACGGCAGCCACGACCAGTGGCCCAGGATCAACGAAGCAATGGAAAAGCTGACCCAAAGCGACCCCAGGATGGCATTTGTGCCTGCAGAGGGTCTCGGTCACAACGGTGACAGTCTCCATTTCTCCGCCGCTGCCCTGTATGAATTCGGCAACCGGTACTATGAGGCCTTCCGCCCCCTGGAGGACCCCAACAAGGTATTCACCGAAAAGGAAGACCCGGACAAAGCCATCCGCACCAACCTTGAGGACCTGTAAAAACGCCCCCGTCACCGAAAAGTCAATGTCATTAAGTTAAGCGTGTCATCCTGAGCGCAGCGAAGGATCTCCATCATATTTTGTAGGAGATTCTTCGTCCCCTTCGACTACGCTCAGGGTCCTCAGAATGACACGCTTTTTCTTATCTAAATGACATTGACCGAAAAGGTGACGGGGGCGTTTTAATGCAGAATTAAATTCGTATTTATCGTTCAGTACAATCCTCCGTGTCATTCCGAGCCAGTGCACACACTGGCGTGGGAATCCGTTCCAAATATTTACTTTACGGATTGCCACACCAGTGACATCGGTCACTGGTTCGCAATGACAACGGGGGTGCGACAGAACGATAAATACGAATTTGAAATACAGTACAATAGATCGTTACCGAGCCAAAAATGTTACGAAAACAAAGGCGTGATGCACGAGGAGCCCGCGGGCGCTTGCCCGCAATTATGAATTCACTTAATCGCGCCGGTTTGCTTCATTCTCGCAATGTCCTCAGGGGTATAGCCCAGAGCGCCCAGCACGCTGTCCGTGTGCTCACCGATGGCAGGTGCCTGCCTGGTGTCCACCGGGCCCATAGATGCCATTTCCAGCGGGCAGCGGGGCATAATGTCCACATTGCCGTTGGGATAGTGCATATACTCCAGGTAATCGTTCTCCCAGGCCTGGGGATCCTGGGTCACATCCCTGAAGTGGTTCATCAGCACCACAGGCATATCGTATTCCCGTGCCTTTTCCAGCCAGTAGGTACTGGGCTGGGTCAGGAAGGCTTCCTTGAAGATCCGGTAATATTCCTCCGGGTGCTTTCTGCCCGTAGGACCGTCGCAGAACCTGGGGTTAGAGAGAAGATCCTCTCTTCCGATCATCTTGTAAAGCAGGGGCAGCAGCTTCTTTTCCGCGTAGCTGATGGAAATGAAAATGTACTCCCCGTCTGCACAGCGGTAAGTGCCTCCGGGCACACCGTAGGCAATGCGGGTGGTGGGCCAGGTCCGTCCCCAGGGAGCCTGGGAAATGATCTGCATGGTGCCCATAGTGAAGATGCCGTTGTGGTACAGGCTGGAGCAGACGAAGTCGCCCTTGCCGGTCTGGACACGGCGGTACAGGGCAGCCAGCACCTGACTCAGCAGCAGGTAGCCGGTGATGGTGTCACCCACACCGTAGGGCGGCAGCACAGGGGCATAGTGCTCGCTGTACGGTGCCATATCCCGCAAAAAGCCGCTTCTGGACCAGAATGCAGTGGTGTCGAAGGCGGGATCGTCCTTAGCAGGACCTTTTTCGCCGTAGCCCTCCACGATGCCGTAGATCAGACCGGGGAACTCCTCCTTCAGATCCTCGTAGGCAATGCCCAGACGGCGCAGTGCCGCAGGGCGGGTGTTGGTAATAAACACATCTGCCTGTGCCAGCAGCTTCCTGAACACCTCCATACCCTCCGGGTCCTTCAGGTTCAGGGCAATGCACCGCTTACCGCTGTTGTAAATGTCAAACACAGGGTTTTCTGCATCAGAAAACCGGGACAGGTTGTAGTTCTTGCCGGTGGTGCGCCAGGTGTCACCGTCGGGACGCTCCACCTTGATCACATCTGCACCCAGATCCGCCAGAAGTCTGCCGCATACAGGGGCTGCCACAAAGGTGGTCAGATCCAGCACCTTAACGCCGGACAAAGGCTTATCCATTAAAACCGCCTCCTTATCTTTCTGGGGGAATTATATCACCCTGTACCCCATTTGGCAAGACTTTTAAAAATGCAGAATGCATAATGCATAATGCATAATTAAATTCTTATTTATCGTTCAGTCTATCGAATGACATTGTAGGGGCGATTATCAATCGCCCGCGTGA
>JAZNZZ010000098.1:0-22192 GCA_045595205.1 Faecousia sp. | reverse complement strand
ATAACATATTATAGCACACAATTATGAAAAAAGAAAGGAGTTGTAAATGATATCTTTTTCGGTGCGATGTGCCAGAAAAGAAAAAGTCATCCCAAGGGCGGTACGCCATAGTGATAAAATGGTTTTGTCGTGCCATTTTCCAAGGTGGAATTCAAAAGATATCATTTCTCCAAAACGACCTTTGGGGAGGAGTTGAAGGAAATATCCGGGCATTTGGGGACAGATTTTGCGATTTATTTCGCAGAGTCTGCCCCTTTTTGTTTTTCTGATTGTTAAATGTTTATATCTTGGGCAGTTGTGCTTGGGAATAAGGTTTGGTTTTGCAGAGGTTCTGCGATTGCGCGCGTTTTGTTGACAGGGTACAATTGTATGGATATAATGAAAAAGATCGCAAAAGAACAAGGGAGGACAGCATATGAAGCAGGTGACGTTTGCGTTAAATAATCCCAATGCCGGAACCCGTTTGTGGATAGAAAAAGAGTGGGCAGGAGGAGAGATTTTGTATGCCGAACTCCGGTTTGTGAGCGCTGTGGCAATCACACCGAAGGCTTTTTCTGTTACGTTTTCCATTCCTTCTGTAGATATGCACAGCGTATGGAGTCCCCAGACGGATGCAAACGGTATGCGCAAGCTGGGACCCAACTGGAAAAAGAAAGTCACAAATTCCCGTTTTGCACACGGTTTACCGGTACATAGTGTTCTGTCCGCAGCGGGGAAAAACCGTATTACGATTGCGGTATCGGATGTGAAAACACCCTTGTCCATTGGCACTGGTATTTCTGAGGAACGCGCAGAGTTGGATTGCAAAGTTGTCTTTTTTACACAGATCACGGCGCCGCTTTGCGAGTACAGCGCTGTGCTGCGCCTTGATATGCGTGATATACCGTTTTATGAGAGTATCCCCCACACAGTAACATGGTGGGAAGAGGAATACGGGTTACGCCCAATGCCGGTACCGGAAGCGGCACGGGAGGCGGTTGATTCTCTTTGGTATAGTTTTCATCAGGCATTGGATACGGAAACGATTTTGAAGGAGTGCCGGTTGCATAAGCCCTACGGTGTAAAGACGGTCATTTTGGATGACGGCTGGCAGACAGAAAATAATAACCGTGGATATGCCTACTGCGGCGATTGGGAGTTGGCTACTGCAAAAATTTCGGATATGCGGAAACTGGCGGACGAGATCCATAAGCTGGAAATGAAGCTGATGCTTTGGTATTCGGTGCCATATATGGGTATTCGTGCGAAGAAATACACCCAATTCCACGGGAAATATTTGTATGTTGATCAACACAGGGGCATAGCGGCATTGGATCCTCGCTACGCCTGTGTGCGGCAATATTTGGTGCAGCAGTACGAAACGGCGGTGCGAAACTGGGATCTGGACGGATTGAAGTTGGATTTCGTTAACGCTTTCCGGCTTACAGAGGATACGCCTGTGGATGACCCGGAAATGGATGTTGTTTCGCTGGAAGAGGCAATCGAAAGGCTGCTGCAGGAGGTTACGACGCGATTGCGGCAGCTGAAACCGGAACTGTTAATTGAATTTCGGCAGGGGTATATCGGGCCTGCTATGCGCAGTTACGGTAATATGCTTCGGGCGGCTGATTGTCCAAACGATGCGTTGAGCAACAAGACAGCGGTGTTGGATCTGCGCTTGACTTCCGGCAAAACGCCCGTTCACTCCGATATGCTGATGTGGCATCCGGATGAACCGGCAGAAAAGGCGGCCTTGCAATTGGCGTCTGTACTGTTTGCTGTGCCGCAGATTTCTGTGCGGATGGAAGCAATATCCTTAGAACAGAAAGAGATGTTATCCTATTATTTAAATTTCTGGCAAAAGAACCGAAAGTTGCTCTTGGATGGCACCTTGCGGCTTTGGGATCCGCAAGCTTTTTACAGCAAAGCTTCTGCGCAGCTGGAAGGGGAAAGTATTACGGTGCTCTATACAGACACTGTGGTTCAGAAAGAAACGGAAAAGACCACAGCAGTAAACTGCGGTCCTGAGCGAAAAATCTATTTCGACGATTTTGCGGATGCGTTCTATCGTATTGTGGATTGCCGTGGTCGTGAAGTAGCACGGGGTGTACTACAGAAATTGACGGCGCTGGTGGTTCCTTGCGCCGGAATGGTACTGATCGAACCATAATTGCCCAATAGTGTTGCATTGTATCAAACAGCATAGTTTATGTCAGAAAAGAAAAAGTCATCCCAACCGGGATGGCTTTTTTCTTTTCTTGCTACGAAGCTGAGTGGACTCGAACCCATCTAAATGCAACGCGGACGAGCGTTCCCCGCTGCGGCTGGACGCAGCTGAACCTTTATTTTCTGCCTAAAGGCAGAAAATGCAAATCGAGTCCTGCCTCCGCAACCATAAAAAGTTGGAAGTTTCAAAATACTAATTTTGCGGTAGCACTTTGAAATAGCACTCCCCAGATAGCACTTCCAAAAACACGGGCAAAACCTATTCAAACCCCTAAGACTCCCTCTTGTATTTGTTCTTTTTGGGACAAAAAAGTTATGAGAGAATTTTTAAGAAAGTCTTGAACGAAAAGGTGTTGTTTAGAAAGCTGATTTGTGCTAAAATGCTTTATACGAGGAGGAATTGAAATGAGAAGATTAACGATCAAAAGAGAAAAAAGCTTTGTAGGCAGTCTGGCAAAATTGAAAATTTACATAGAAGACCCTGCTTTCGATGAGATTCGCATAAACGGTACCCCTTGCCGAAAAATCGGCGATTTAAAAAACGGAGAAGAGAAAACCTTTGAGATCAATGAACAGAAAGCAAAAGTATTTGTAATTGCAGATAATCTGAGCAAAGAGTATTGCAACGAGTATTATCAGCTTCCTGACGGGCAAGAAGATGTTTTCCTTTCCGGAAAGAACAAGTTTAACCCTGCTAACGGAAATGCATTTCGCTTCGACAACAATGAAAGCGGCGAAATTATTGCAAATCGCAAAAAGGGTATGCGAAAAGGTTTGTTTGTATTAATCGCAGCAATTATTGTGGGCGTCGTTTTCGGTTATTCGGTCTCCGCTATCCTTTTGTCAAATAAGAAGCCTGAACCGAAAGATTTTTCTTCCGACGGAATGACCATAACCCTGACGGATGAATTTGTGAAAACAGATATTGAGAACTGTACTGTTGCATACGATTCAAAAAATGTGGCTGTTTTTGCATTGAAAGAATCGTTTTCGTTAGTTGACGGTTTCGAAGATTATACTTTGGAACAGTATGGCGATTTGCTGCTGCAAAATAATAACCTTTCTTCTTTTGAATTGGAAAAAATAGAAGGGTTAACCGGATTTGAATATGAGTTTACAAATCCTGACACAAAGGACATATGTAGATATTTTTCGTTTATTTATAAAGCAAAGGATGCGTTTTGGTTGGTGCAGTTTGCTACCCTGACAGAAAATGCTGATGCCAACAAATCCAGAATTATTGAGTGGGCAAAAACAGTTTCTTTTGAATGAACAACATCTAAACCGGTGCGACCTTACAATAATATGACTTCCCAATTTTCGGGAAAACCCTTTGCCTGACGCAGTGGGACATCCAGCGGGATCGTTTAGCCGGTGACAGGTGTGGACAAGCCGGATGCCGTTCCAAGGAATTCCTGAAATTTCAATAATACTACAGGCTGTGCCCGCAACCAATGTTATTAGAATAACGATTTAAAGTGTCATTCTGAGAAGCAACGCGACGAAGGATCCCCTTTTAAAAACACGGGGGATCCTTCAGCTCGCTGCGCTCGCGCAGGATGGCACTTTTTTGATGACGGCACAGCAAAAGCTTGACAAAGGAAGGCTTTCTGCATACAATTCTATGAGCATATACGAAGGAGAGCGCTATGAGAACAGCAAAGAAAATGGAAGACTCCCTGACAGAGCAGCAGTATCTGATCTGCCCTGCCCACATCAATCATTACGGAAGGCTCTTTGGCGGTCAGCTGCTGAAGTGGATCGATGAGCTTGCCGGAATCGTGGCGATCCGTCACTGCGGCAGCACGGTGACCACGGCTGCCATTGACAATCTGCAATTCAGAGCACCTGCCTACACCGGTGATATGATCGTTTTGCGTGGCTGTGTGACCTGCGTGGGAAGGACCTCTATGGAGGTTCGGGTGGATACTTACCGTGAGGCGCTGGACGGGCATCGGGAGCTGATCAACCGCGCCTATATCGATATGGTGGCCATTGACTGCAAGGGGCATCCTATGGAGGTCCCTGGGCTGGAAATCGAAACGGAAGAACAGCGGCAGGAATGGGAAGCTGCCCAAAAGCGCCGCCAGATCCGCAAACAGAACCGGCAAGGATGATGACGGAAATATGGATAAAAAGATGCTGCGGCTGAAATATGCCTGCTACCTGTCTAATATGACGATGTCGGCAGTGGCGAATCTTTCGCCGGTGCTGTTTATCACCTTCCGATCCCTGTACGGCATTTCCTATGCGGCTTTAGGCCTTCTTGTGCTGATCAATTTTGTGACGCAGCTGACGGTGGATGTGATCTTCAGCCTGTTTTCCCACAGGTTCAACATACCGAAAACCGTTAAATTCATTCCGGTGACGGCAGCGGTTGGCTTTCTGATCTATGGGCTCTGGCCCTTTTTTGCTCCGGACAGTGTTTATGTGGGTCTTGTGCTGGGAACGGTGATCTTTTCTGCAGCCAGTGGGTTCAATGAGGTGCTTCTGAGTCCGGTGATCGAAGCCATCCCGGCAGATGACCCGGAACGGGAGCTGAGCAAGCTTCATTCCGTCTATGCCTGGGGCGTTGTGTTTGTGATCGTGGTCAGCACAGTGGTGCTGCTTTTGGCAGGAAGTGAAAGCTGGCCCTGGTTGGCACTGGGATTTACACTTCTGCCCCTGCTTTCGGCACTCCTTTTTGCAGGCAGCCGGATCCCTCCTATGGAAACACCCAAGAAAACCTCGGCGGCACTGAAGCTTCTGACCCGTAAGGATGTATGGTTCTGCATATTTGCCATCTTTTTGGGCGGTGCAGCAGAATGCACTATGGCGCAGTGGAGCTCCGGCTACCTGGAGCAGGCTTTTGGGATCCCCAAGGTATGGGGGGATCTGCTGGGCGTGGCTCTGTTCTCTGTTGCCCTGGGACTGGGACGCTCCCTCTATGCAAGCATCGGAAAGAACATTGGCAGAGTCCTGACCCTGGGCGCTGTGGGAGCGACGGTCTGCTACATTGTCCTTGCTGTGTCGAATATTCCCTGGCTTGGACTGTTGGCCTGCGTTTTCACCGGCTTTTGCGTGTCTATGTGCTGGCCGGGCAATTTGATGGTGGCAGCCCGGAAATTTCCTCAGGGCGGCGTGTTTATCTTTGCCATTATGGCGGCAGGCGGTGATCTGGGAGCGTCGGTAGTGCCGCAGCTTGTGGGCATCGTAACAGACTGGGTCATTGCAAACCCCGCTGCCCAAGCTCTTGCAGAGAACCTGTCTGTGACCTCCGAACAGCTGGGTATGCGTGCCGGTATGCTTTGCGGTATGCTTTTTCCCCTTACTGCCATTTTTGTCTACCTGCATATATGGAAGCAAAATAAAACCGAATAAGTTACAACGATTCCGAAAGCTATGCTTTCGGAATCGTTATTTAAAGGTAGTTTTTTCTTCAGGAATGTGCTATGATACAAACGGATACCTGGATTTGAGAAAAAGGAAGGGTGAAGGCAATGGCAAAAGAGAAAATACTGCGCCCGGAGGCGACTGCGGTAAAGGCTATGATCGCAGAAGCGACCCGGATCGATGCCGGTCTGCTTGCAGTGCAGAATTCTGAGAAGGACCAGCGCCGTGCTGCACAGCAGGCGGCGCAAGCACTCTATGATGACCGCATCTGCAAGGCGCTTATGGAAATGGATATTGAGCATATCAACCGGGGGAAGCAGGGCATCCGCGTGGGGCTGCTGCGGGACAGCGGCATCGAAAATATCTGGCAGCTTTCCCAAAAAAGCTTTCAGCAGCTGTGCGGCATTGACGGTCTGGGAGAGCAGTCTGCCCGAAAGATCCTGGAAACGGTGAAGGGCATCGTGGATAACACAAAAGCTACTATCCGTATCCGCATCCGTATGGACGCTCCCGACCCGGTGGACGATGCGCTGATCCGCGCGCTCTATATCCGCATCCACGGACGGACCTTGCGGGAGCAGGGAAAGGTGCTGTACAAAAAGCATCATAAACCGCTGCAGCAGGAGCTGGTGCTGGCAAGAAAGGCCCTTAACGGCTTTGGCTGGCTGTTCAAGTCCCAAGCTGTCAAGCAGCAGATTGTAGACGGGGTGGCTGCGCTGGAAATACGCCTGGAGGGTGAGCTTGGCAGCGGTCTGGAAGCCTGGGAGGAGATGGAAAATGTCTCCCCGGATACCTATTGGTCAGACTATAAAAAGAACGCACCCGTTTATTACACAGAGCTGGAAAACCTCGGTCTTGACTGGGAAAAGCAGGAAACGCCAACGGGTCTGCCCGCAGAGCTGGCAGCAGAAATAGAGGCACAGCAGCTGGACCTGCGGCATTTAAAGGCCACCCTGAGAGGCTATCAGACCTTCGGCGCAAAATATATCGTCCATCAAAAGAAGACCCTTTTGGGTGACGAGATGGGTCTTGGCAAGACCGTTCAGGCCATTGCATCCATAGCGGCTCTGGCAGCCGCGGGAAAGAGCCACTTTATGGTGGTCTGTCCTGCCAGCGTGCTGATCAACTGGTGCCGCGAGGTGAAGAAATTCAGCGATCTGGAAGTGACCAAGGTCCACGGAAATGATGAAGAAGCACTTCTGTACTGGCGGGAAAACGGCGGCGTGATGGTCACCACCTTTGAGTCCATCAGCCGGTTCAGCCTGCCGGAAAAATTCAGGGTCTCTATGGTGGTCACCGATGAGGCGCATTATGTGAAAAACCCCGATACCCAGCGCACCAAGGCACTGCTGAAGCTGCTGCAGCAAACAGAATATGCTTTGTTTATGTCTGGCACACCCCTGGAAAACAAGGTGGAGGAGATGTGCTTTCTGGTCAGCTGTCTGCAGCCGGAGATCGCCCGGGAGCTGGAGGCGGTAAAATTCCTTTCCACGGCAGAGCAGTTCCGTTTGCAGCTGGCACCGGTGTATTTGCGCCGCACCCGGGAGGCTGTTCTGCAGGAGCTGCCGGAGCTCATTGAAAAAGAGCAGTGGTGTGATCTGGGTCCCCGGGAGAAAAAGGATTACAGGGACGCAGTGCTTTCCGGTAACTTTATGGCCATCCGTCAGGTGTCCTGGCAGGTGGATGACCTGAAGGATTCCTCCAAGGCACAGCGGCTTTTGGAGCTTTGCGAGCAGGCAAAGGAGCAGGGGAGAAAGGTTATTGTGTTTTCCTTCTTCCGTTCCACCATCCAAAAGGTGATGCAGCTGCTGGGTGACCGCTGCACAGAGCCCATTACCGGTGAGATCTCTCCCCAACGGCGGCAGGAGATCGTGGATGCCTTTGCCCAGGCGGAGGACGGTGCAGTGCTTGTCAGTCAGGTGCAGGCCGGCGGTACAGGTCTGAACATTCAAAGCGCCAGTGTGATCATTTTCTGCGAACCCCAGATCAAGCCCTCCATTGAGAATCAGGCCATTGCCCGGGCTTACCGGATGGGACAGGTACGGGATGTGCTGGTCTACCGGCTTCTGGCAGATGATACCATTGATGAAAGTATGCTGGAGCTGCTGAAAACCAAGCAGCTGCAATTTGACAGCTTTGCAGACGAATCCGTAGTGGGCGAGGAATCCCTGAAGCCCGGTGAGGCGGCGTGGATCAGCAAGCTTGTGGAGGAGGAAAAGGCAAGGCTGCTTTCCAACTCCTGATATTTAAATACCGCAAATGCTGCAATCACGGCATTTGCGGTGTTTTTTTGCCTTGACATTATTCCGGCTTTCCGTTATAATTCCGGCAGAATATTGTACTGCCACCGGGTAGTGAGCGAAAAGCGCTTGTTTGCACATCGTTAGGTCTTGGAAGATGTGCAGGCGGGTGCTTATTTTTTGTATCAGGAGGATTTATGAAAAAACTGACTGCATACTTTTCAAAAGGCGAGCTGGCACTTTGGGGCGGCTCGGTTGCTTTGATCTTGGTGTCCTTTGTGCTGTTTATCTTGAAATATACAGCTTGCTGTGCTACAATGGGTGTGTCCCATTTTGTGTAAAAACCGTGCTGTTTTATCTGTTTCCTTTTTTTGCGTTTTGTTTTACAATGACAGGGTAAATAAAAACAAAAGGAGAAATTGTTATGATCACTTCTCAGCAAGTCAAAGATGCTGCCAAGCGGCTGGGTGCCGACATTGTGGGCATCGGTTCCATTGACCGTTGGAGCACTGCACCCATTCAGATGGACCCCAAGCAGATCATGCCCAACGCAAAATCCGTCATTGCTATGGGCTTCCGCGTTATGCGCGGCTCTCTCCGGGGTGTTGAAGAGGGCACATATTTTTCCAACTACTCCGCTATGGGCTACGGCGGTATTACTTACCTGTATATGCCTATGACTGTGATCAATTTGAGCAAAATGATCGAGGATGAGGGCTACGAGGCTGTGCCTATGGGTCACCAGAGCGACTGGCGCAGCATTGACAATGTGGGTTATCTGAAAAAGAATTATTCCCGCCCTGTTGCGCCCGGCAAGGCTGCTCCTGATGTGATGATCAACCTGAGGATCGCAGCTTTCCTGTGCGGTCTGGGTGAGATCGGCTATTCCAAGATGCTGCTGACCCCGGAGTTCGGTCCCCGTGTCCGTGTGGGCATTATCATCACCGATATGGAGTTGGAGCCGGATCCCATTATGGAGCCCGGTACGCTTTGCAACCGCTGTATGGCCTGTGTCCGGGAGTGTCCCGGCGGCTGTATCCCCAAGGACCGAACCATCAAGGCGAATGTAAACGGCTATGAGCTGGAGTGGGCAGATGTGGATATGCACAAATGTGACATCGTGTTCCAGGGCGCAGAAAGAGTGCCGGAGGGTGAGACCGGTACTTATTATGATAAGATCAGCCAGAAGCGGGCAGGTAAGTATAAGGCATCCAGCATTTCTCCCTTTGAAGCTGCACCTCCGCGTCTTTATAACTCCGGCAAGGCGGTCTGCGGCGCAGCCGGCTGTACCCGCGCCTGTATGATCAGCCTGGAGGCCCGGGGCCTTTTGGGCAACAAGTTCCACAGCCCCTTCCGTACCTCCAAGCCCTGGCGGGTGGATTGGGAGAATGATGCCGTTGAAGTGGACTACAAGCCTCCCTATGAGGGACTTAACTCCCCCAACTGCAAGATAAAAGTATCGGATACGGACTGATATGATAAAGTATGCAGTAGGATTTCAGCTGTACGAACCGGGGGAAGAGCCCTTCTCCCGGCTCGTTGCCGATTATTTGGACCATATTTCAGAGGTGTTTTTCTCCTGGCAGGATATGCCCTCCGGCAGAGGCGGTGTCACCGCTGCCCACGGCTATACAGACTGGACTGCCCAGAGCCGTACCGAGGCAGAGCTGAAGGCCATAAAAGAAATGGGCGTGAAGCTGGACCTCTTGTTTAACGGCAATTGCTACGGTGCATACGCGCTGTCCGAAAAGCTGGCGAACACGGTCTGCTCTGTTCTGGAGCATCTGGAAAGCATCGGCTGCGGTGTGGATATTATCACCACCACCTCCCTTGCCATTGCCCACACGGTGAAGAAGTATTTTCCGGCGGTGGAGGTTCGTGCCTCGGTGAATATGAAGATCGGCACGATCAAGGGAATGGAATATGTATCGGATCTCTTTGATTCCTTCTATGTCCAGCGGGAGTATAACCGGGATCTTGAATATCTGAAGGAGCTGAAGGCGTGGGCAGACGCCAGTGGAAAAAAGCTTCTGATGCTTGCCAACAGCGGCTGCTTTGCCCACTGCTCGGGGCAGATCTTCCACGACAACAATGTTGCCCACGAAGCGGAGATCTGCGAGGTGCAGAATCTGAAGGATTTCAATCCCTATGTCTGCTGGCGGCAGCTGAAGGACCGGGAGAACTGGGTAAGGATCTTGCAGAACACCTGGGTCCGCCCGGAGGACATTCACCATTATGAAGGTCTGTTTGATACGGTGAAGCTGGCAACCAGAATGCACAGCCTTCCGGGACTTGTGATCGACGCCTATTGCCGCAGGCGGTATGTCGGCAATGTGCTGGATCTGTTTGAACCCGGCTTTGGACGGGCGCTGGCACCGTATATTCTGGACAATTCCGCCTTCCCGGAGGACTGGTTTGAAAGGACCGCAGCCTGCCACAAGCAGTGTCACAAGTGCGGCTATTGCCGGTCCGTGCTGGACAAGGTGCTTGTGGACACAGGGGAAAGCTTATGATCTCTGAAAACGGGCAATTATCCGAAAACATTTATGTGGGTGATGTGGTGGTGATCTCCGGCATTCGCCCCGCAGGTCGGACACATACTGTGGGAAAGTCCGGCCGCTCTAAACACGGATTTCTCTATATTTGGAGCGGTGAGGCTGCTGTTGATCTGGGGCGGGGCAGGAGCTTAAAGATCTCTGAAGGTCAGCTGGTGTATCTGCCCAAGAACCTGAAATATAAGCTTCAGTACACCGGGGAAAATACCACCTTTGTGGTGGTGAACTTTGAGCTTTATCGGGAGAATATGCAGCCCTTTGCACTGGCGGAGGACATTACGGTGATGGGACGCGACAATGGAATATATACCATTGCCAATATTATGTCCAAGCTGGAGCAGTGCAGCGCAGCCCAGAATATGGCGGGGCAGTTCCGAAGAAACGAATTGATCTTCCGCCTTCTGGGGGCGGTTTTCAGTGATAACGAGCTGTTTGCGGAGCAGCAGTATCCCCAGATCACCAAGGGCGTGCTGCTGATGAAGCAGACCTATCTTGAAAGCCTTCCGGTGGAGATGTTTGCAAAGCAGTGCAATATGAGCGAAAGTGCTTTCCGAAAGCTGTTTCACAAGCAGTATGGAATGTCGCCTCTGCAGTACCGTAACCGGCTTCGGATCAACCGGGCAAGACAGCTGCTGGAGTACGATCACTGCACCGTTGCTGAGGCGGCATATGCCTCCGGCTTTGAAAACCTTGGCTATTTTTGCCGGTACTATAAAAAGATCACCGGAGAGACCCCAAAACAAACCAAACAAAAAAGCCTGTAAGAGGTGCACAAAAGCACTTCTTACAGGCTTTTTCTGTTTTGGAATTACTTCAGATCTTTTTTGTTGAAGCTTACAAGACCAAAGCTGGTGCACATCAGGATCCCGGTGATGGCGGGGATGGTGAGGAAAAGTCTGTCCTCCAGGGTGTAGCTGTCACCGACACCGATGTAACGACCGGCATTTCCAATGTTGATCCTGTCAATGAACTTCAGAGCAGAAACGATGGACTCACTGTCCTCCACAAGCTCCAGAACGGCGATGCCCACCTGACAGATGCTGGCAACGATGGCAAGAAGGAAGGTGAAGGCGATATACAGAACGATCACAAGTCCGATGTTCTTCATTGCAGCGCACAGCCAGGAGAGCACGGAGGCCACGAACAGGAACACAAGCAGCTCATAGGCAAGGGATTCCAGAAGATAAAGAAGGTCAGAGAAAGCAAATGCCTTTTCCTGATAATCAAAGAAGATCAGGCTTATACCCAGGGTGACCAGGGCGTGGAGCAGGATAACGGCAATAAGCGCAGCGCTGCAGGTGATGAACATAGAGAAGAAAATGGCGGCGCGGCTCTTGCCGGCAATGATCTTGTTCCGTACCGTGCCGTAGGAAAAGTCCTTCCAAAGGGCAATGACCAGCAGCACAGGGGCGATGATGCCCAGATTGTTGGTGATGGAAAAAGAGCCGAAGAACTGCGCCTTGGCGGTAACAAGGCTGGAAATGACCGAATCACCGAGCTCGCCTGTGGCGGCGACGATGAGCAGATACAGAAGGGGCGTAAACAGGGCAAAGACCACCGCCAGAATGCCAAGCACCAGGGTAAGCTTGTCCTTGAAAACGCGTCTGAAATCAGCTTTTAAAAGATTGCCCATTATCTTGCACCTCCGATCAGTGACAAATAGTAATCCTCAAAGGTCGTCTCCCTGCAGTTGACGCTTAAAATCTTTAAACCGCTTTCGATGATGGTGGAAAGCAGTGCCGTCAGATCCAGTGCGCCGATGATCTTAACACCGTCTGCGGTGTATTCTATGGTGTTGTCCATGGTGTTTTTGACCACCTCTGCCAGCTTCTGGGGATCGTCGGCACTGATCACGGTGGTTTTGGCACACTCGTTGTGCAGCTGCTCTGCGGTGATCTCCTTGATCAGCCTGCCTCTGGAGATGATGCCGTACTTGGTGGCAACAAGGGAGAGCTCTGTGAGAATGTGGGAGGAGATCAGGAAGGTGATGTTCCGCTCCCGGTTCAGCTTCAGGATCAGCTCGCGAATGTCCACGATGCCCGCGGGATCAAGACCGTTCATCGGCTCATCCAGGATCAGAAATTCCGGATCTCCCAGCAGCGCCATAGCGATGCCCAGCCGCTGGCGCATACCCAGAGAGAAGTTTCCTGCGTGCTTTTTCTCACTGTAAAGCGCCTCCAGACCCACATCCTGCAGGGCAGCGAGGATCTTGTTTTCGTCCTCCACACCCAGCACAGCACACTGGGTCTTTAAATTGTCATAGGCAGACATATTCATATAGATGGAAGGACTCTCCACAATAGCACCTATCCGGCTGCGGGCCCTGCCGATGTCGCCCGCTTCGTTGTCCGTGCCGAAAAGGGTAAAGCTTCCCTCGTAAGGGAAAATAAGACCTGTGATCAAGCGGATGACCGTAGTCTTGCCGGAGCCGTTTTCACCCACAAAGCCGTAGATGTCACCCCGGTCGATGGTCATATTGAGGTGGTCCACTGCCATTTGCTTTTTGTATTTTTTGCACAGATCCTTTGTGGTCAGAACATTGTCCATAAATATCACTCCTTGTTTTTTTAATGTATTATAAAAGCGCTCTTTTGTCAACGGCGGGTTCGTGATTTTTTTGTGCAAAAAAGTTGCCATCGGGGGCAGATTGTGCTATACTTACAAAAATAACAGCATTGTAAGGAGCACCCCTAATTGAAACAGAAAAAGAAAAGAAAATTCCGTCCCTTTTACAATTTTTGCTATGATTTTGTGAAGGTGACAGGCTTGCCCGGTGCACTGCTCTGGCTGCGTCCGAAGCTGCACTACCCGGAGGGAAAGCCTAAAAAGACAGGACCTCTGATGGTGATCTCCAATCATCCCACCTGGATCGATCCTATTCTGGCGCAGGTGGCATTTCCCTTCCGGCGGATGAACAGCCTTGCCACAAAGGACCTTTTTGACACGGAAGCAAAGCTGCGTTTCTTTACCCTGATGCACTGCATCATTGTGGATAAGGAAAACTTCAGTCTTTCCTCCTTCCACGAGGTGGTGAGCCGGCTGGAGGAGGGAAAGCTGGTGCTGATCTTCCCGGAGGGACATGTGAATGTGGACGGTACAGCCAAAATGGATGCCTTTAAGTCCGGCGCTGTGTTGATGGCGCACAGGGCGGGAGCACCCATTCTGCCAATGTATATCGTGAAACGGAAAAAATGGTATCAGCGGCAGCACATCGTTATGGGTCAGCCTGTGGATGTTGCGGGACTACTTGGGAAAATGCCCTCTATGCAGGCGCTGAACCAGGTAAATGACCTTTTGCGGGAAAAAGAGGAGAGCCTGAAAAGCTGCTTTGAAAGCCTTCCTGTTTACGAAAAATATAAGATGGATACATAAGAGAGGAAGAATACTATGAACGAGAAATTCCGGAAATACACGGACCAGGAGACCTTTGAGAAAATCATTGAGCACCCCAATCTCACGGCAATGTGGGCACACAGCGTGGCAAACTACCCTGAGGAGGTTGCCATTGTGGACGGCGAAAGCTACACCTATGCAAGACTGGATGCAGATGCTGCCGCCTTCAGAACGGTGTTGAAGGAACACGGCGCTGCCCCCGGCTCTTTGATCGGTATTTTCTGCCCCAATTCCTATGGCTTTGTAAAAGCTTTTTTGGCGGCTGCAACCTTTGGCGTTCCTGCGGTGCTGATGCCGGTGCATCTGGATGCAGGCACGGTGTTTGGCATTGCCTCCAAATTCGGTATGAAGGCCGTGGTCTATGACGAGGCATTGGAGGAAAAGGTGGCAGTCCTGCGGGAGAAAAATCCCGCCGTGGCACTGATCCCGTCCTCTGCCACCTCCGAGACCCGGACCCCCGCTATTCCTGTGCCCGGTGAGACCCCGGCGGCCATTTTGTTCACCGGCGGTACTACCGGCAAGAGCAAGGGCGCGAAACTGAGCCACAAGGCGCTGCTGGCAGGCACCCGAAACGGCTGCTACGGTATTAAAGAGATCTTTAAGCAGCGTTATCTGCTGGTGCTGCCCCTGACCCATGTTTTTGGTCTTGTGCGTAATCTGCTGACCTCCCTGTACACCGGTAGCGCTCTGTATATCTGCCGCAACAACAAGGATATGTTCCGGGATGTGGCGGTGTTTAAGCCTACCATTATGGTACTGGTGCCCGCCCTTGCGGAAATGGCACTGAATCTCTCTGCTCAGTTTGGCAGAAATATGTGGGGTCCCGATCTGAAGACCGTTATCTGCGGCGCTGCTCCGGTTGCCCCCTACCTTGTAACAGAGTATGACAAGCTGGGTGTGGCACTGCTCCCCGGCTACGGCCTGACAGAGTCTGCAAACCTTGTCAGCGGCAACCCTGAGGCGCTGAGAAAGCCGGAGTCCGTGGGTCTGATCTATGACGGTATGGACTACAAGCTCGTGGACGGTGAGCTGTGGCTCAAGGGCATCAATATGATGGACGGCTATGTAACGGAAGAGGATAATGCCGCAGCCTATGAGGACGGCTACTTCAAGACCGGTGACCTTGCGCGCATCGATGAGGAGGGCTTCCTGTACATTACCGGCAGGATCAAGGAGATCATCGTTCTCTCCAACGGCGAAAATATCTCTCCTGCAGAGCTTGAGGTGAAGTTTTACAACATCGATGTGGTGCAGGACTGCCTGGTGTACGATACCCGGGAAAACGGTGCAGAGCAGCTGGTGCTGGAGGTGCTGCCCCGAATGACCAAGGTCAGGGAGCTGGGCATCACGGATGTTTACGGATATATTAAGGAAGCGGTGGAGAAAATCAACGAGACACTGCCCTCCTTTGAAAGGATCAACAAACTGGTCATCCGGGATACGGACTTTGTCCGCACACCTGCGATGAAGATTGCGAGGAATTTAAATGGCAATGTCAAGAAGTGATATTATAGAAAAGCTCACCGATGTGATCAAAATGGCGATGCCCGGCGCAGAGCTGGATGCAGCCTCTGTTTCTGAGGATACGAACCTTGTGAAGGACCTGGGTCTGTCCTCTGTGGGTGTCCTGTACATCGTCATCGCCATTGAGGAGTTCTTTGGCATACGCTTTGACGATGTGGGCTTTGCGGATTTCAAGACCATTGGTGATGTGGTGGATTACATCCAGAAGAAGCAAGGCAGATGAACTGGGTAAAAAGAAAGCCTGCACCCGGAGAAATGATCCGGGTAGGGGTGGGAGGTCTTTATCACTTCGGCATCTATGTATCAGATGCCGAAGTGATTCAGTTTGGCCTTGCACCCGATCGCCGCGCCGCCCTGCAGGACAGCGAGGTGGAGGTGCTGGCTGCGCCCTTCTGCGAGTTTACCGCCAACGGAGAAGCAGAGGTTTGTGCATTCTCTGAGGAGGAGCGGAAGGATCACCGCCGCCCGGAGGAGGTGGTGGCATTTGCCCGGTCAAGGCTGGGTATGAAAGGGTATCATATCCTCTATAATAACTGTGAGCACTTTGCCAGCGAGTGTGTCACCGGGAAGCGGCTGTGCCGGCAGACGGAGGATGTGCGGGCGCTGTTTCGCAGCCTTCCTGTGGTGGATGTGTATCTGGGGATGCTGCCCGAAAAAATGCCGGAGGAGCCTCTTGCCTGCCCGCTGCGGCAGAAGGAAGTGGAGGAGACAAGGAATGAGCTTCTGAAACGGCAGAGATACTATGTGTGGAAGCTTCTCGGCTACGGTCTGGAGCGAAGCCTTGGGAAAAGGATCGGGGAAATGACCTTTACCCGGGATGAAAAAGGCTTTTATACTGCAGAGGGTGTGTGCTTTTCTCTGTCCCACAGCGAAAATGCACTGGCAGCTGCAGTCTCCCGGAAACCGGTGGGAGTGGATGTGGAAGCGCTCACAGCTGCCTTTCGCCCTGAAATGGCAGAGCGCGCTATGACAAAGGGTGAGCTTGCAGCGTTTTTATCCTTGCCGGAGCAGGAAAAGAAGGCTGCCTTTCTGAAATGCTGGACGGCAAAGGAGGCGCTTTATAAAGCCTCTCAGGGGGCGCAGTTTGTGCCTGCAGACTGGGATACGGAGAAAGGTTCAGTCCAAAGCTTTCAAAAGACTGTGGGGGAGGCGGACTTCTTCCTCTCAGTTGCCACGGAAACACCGGAAAAGCTCCGAATCTTTGAAAATATTGAGCTGAAGTAAGGCGGCGTTTGGAATGATCAAAAAGGCTTTTTCAAAAGAAAATCGGAAAAAGACACTGGCACTGCTGCTTGCGGCATTTTTGCTGTTCCTGCTTGTGGGAAATGCAGTGGCGGCAGTGATCGTTCACGATGCCTTTTTTGTCCGCTATGAGCGCCCGGATTACCGGCTTCAGCCGGGTATGTACGATTACGGGCGCTTTGCGGGCAGTCTTCCCCGGGAGACCCTGACGGTGGAAACGGAGGATGCAGACCTTGCAGCCTATTACTATCCGGTCCAAGACCCCAAGGGGTTGGCGGTGGTGGTCCACGGCTATCACGCCGGAGCAGACGATCTGCTGCCCTTGACGGAGGCGCTGGTAAAGGGCGGCTACGCAGTCTTTGCTTATGACGGCACAGGGAACTATTCCTCCGGCGGTGATGGGGGCATTGGTATGTGCCAGAGCCTGAAGGATCTGGATGCGGTGCTTGACTGGCTTTCTGTGAACGCGCCTTATGCCGCAATGCCGAAGCTGCTGGTGGGACACAGCCTCGGTGGCTATGCGGTGACCTCGGTGCTGGCGCTCCACCCGGAGGTGGCGGCCTGCGCTGCCATTGCCCCGGTGTGCGACGGTGCAGATCTGATGTTTGGCAGAAGCTATGAGATGATCGGTCCGGTCGCCTATGCCGCGAAGCCTGTTTTTGATGTGTACCAGAAAATCCTTTTCGGAGACTATACCCGGTACGATGCGGTGACGGGCATCAATTCCGTGGACACTCCCGTGCTGATCGCCCAGGGGAAGGAGGATACGGACATTACCCACGACGGACTGTCCGTGACGGCATACCTTGACCGGCTTACAAACCCCAATGTAACGGTGCAGTGGTTTGAAGGGGTGCAGGGGACTCACACGGGGATCCTTCGCTCCGGGGCAGCAGAGGAATACATCCTCTCTGTAGAAGCTTCCCTGCAGCATATGCAGGAGGAGAAAGGCAGTGCGCTGACGGAAGAGGAGCTTGCCGCGTATTACAAAACCGTGGATCACCGCCTTTACAGCGAGGTAAACCCGGAGCTGGTGGAGAAAATATTGGAAACCTTTGAAAAGGGAATGAAAAGTCAGGACGCGATGCGTCCTGGTTTTTTACTCTTTGGTAAGGACCTTTTTCTGCCAGGATTTTTGATTGCACTTGGGACAGCGCATATATCTGGTCCTGCCCATATGCATAGCCTTAAACACGCTGCCATAGCTGGGAACATATCGGTGTCCGCATTTGGCGCATTTGTAATAGCCTGCTGTCTGCTCAATTTTCAGAAGACACGGCAAAACCGCAAGAAATGGAATGAGAGCGATGATGATCAGCAATATCCGCAGACCCTCTTCCATTTGTACATAGGCTGCAAATACTACCAAAGCAAGCAGCAGGAACACACAGGCAACGCCAACAAAAACCTCCAGTGACAGCAGGCGCTTATCTGCCTGCTCTTTTTGCCGGATCATTTCCAGCAGATTGCTTTCTGTTTCCTTGTTGTAGTTTTCCATCGTTACGATCTCCCCGCTTAATAAATCATTTACGGTGATGCCCAGAATGCCGCACAGCTCCAGCATAATGGAAGAATCCGGCATTGCTTTGCCCGTCTCCCACTTGGACACAGCTCTGTCAGTGATACTCAGCTTTTCTGCCAGCTGCAGCTGGGTCAGTCCCTTTTCCTTTCTGCACCGGGCAATGAATTTTCCAATCTTAACCTGGTCCATAGGATGCCTCCTTTCGTGTTCAGTATAGCAGCAAAAGCCTTCAAAAGAAACAAACCGGCGGTTGAGTGGGAAGCTTCAACCGCCGGTAGCGTTATTTTTGACGATAATTCTGCAGAAAATCCGCCAGCTTGCCGGCAGCCTCTGTCAGCACCTCGCAGCGGGGCAGATATACCACCCGGAAATGATCCGGCTGATGCCAGTTAAAACCACTGCCGGGTACGATCAGCACCCGCTTCTCCCGCAGGAAATCCAGAGCAAACTGCTGGTCATCGTGAATGTTAAACTTTTTAATGTCGATTTTGGGGAATACATAAAAGGCAGCCTTGGGCCTCACCACGCTGATGCCGGGAATGTCATTCAGCGCCTTGCAGATGCATTCTCTTTGCTCGTACACACGGCCGCCGGGAACGATGTATTCGTTGACGCTCTGGTAGCCGCCCAAGGCGGTCTGGATAATGGACTGACCGGGCACATTGGAGCAAAGGCGCATATTGGACAGCATATTGATGCCCTCAATATAATCTCTTGCAATGTCCTTGTTGCCGGAGAGGATCATCCAGCCTACCCGGAAGCCGCAGACCATATGGGATTTGCTGAGACCGCTGAAGGTGATGCAAAGCAGATCCGGCGCGAGGGAGGCAATGGAGATATGCTCCAGACCGTCCATTACCAGCCGGTCATAGATCTCGTCGGAGAAGATGATCAGCTCGTGACGGCGGGCAATCTCCACGATCCGCTCCAAAAGCTCTCTGGGATACAGAGCGCCGGTGGGGTTGTTGGGATTGATGACCACGATGGCCTTTGTTTTGGGCGTGATCTTGCTCTCAATATCGGCAATGTCCGGATACCACTCGGACTGCTCGTCGCAGATATAATGCACAGCTGTGCCGCCGGCAAGATTGGTACAGGCGGTCCAGAGGGGATAGTCGGGACTGGGGATCAGAACCTCATCCCCGGAATTTAAAAGGGCATTCAGGGACAGCTGGATCAGCTCGCTGGCACCGTTGCCGGTGTAAATGTCCTTCATCGTCACATTGGGGATATTCTTGATCTGGGCATACTGCATTACTGCTTTCCGGGCGGCAAAAATGCCCCGGGAGTCGGAGTAGCCCTGACTGTCGGGAATGTTGTGCCGGATGTCCAGCAGGACCTCCTCAGGCGCGGTAAAGCCAAAGGGCGCAGGATTTCCGATGTTGAGCTTCAGGATCTTCTTTCCCATTTCCTCCATACGCGCCGCTTCATCCACCACCGGTCCACGGACATCGTACAGGACATGCTCCAGCTTGTTTGCTTTCTCAAAAGTTCTCACGAAAATCACCCCTTCAGGTAAATAGTATGTAAGGGATTATAGCACGATTATAAGAAAAAGTGAATAGGTATTATAAAAATAATTTATGGGTGGGGGAGCGAAAAGTTTTCCTTGCATTTTTATCGATACTTTTTTATAATATACTCAGGTCGCGAAAGGAAGTGTAGATTATGAGAAAAATCTTTGCGCTGTTTCTTTGTGTTCTGACGGTGTTTTCCCTGTGCGCCTGCGGTGGCGGCTCCAATGAAAAGGTGGATGCAAGCGGCCTGAAGGTAGGCTATGCCAAGGTCAACCTGACCCCCGGCTATGTGACAGGTCTGGGCGGCTATTCCGATGCGGAGACCCGGACTTCCGAAGGCTTTCTGGATTACATTTATGTGACCTGTCTTGCCATCGGCTCCGGTGAGGAGACCATCCTGCTGTACACCATCGATACCTGCGGACTTGGCCGCAATGACAAGGATGCCATTCGCTCTGTAGTAAGCGGCGCGACACAGATCCCCATGGATAAAGTGTTCATCGGTGCTACTCACGGACATAATTGCCCTGCGCTGTCTGGTTATGATACTGCAAATCGATTTGCTGGTGATATGCAGAAGTATTGCGCCCAGGCAGGTACAGAGGCACTGGCAGATATGGCACCTGCCACCTTCTACCGGGCAAAGGCAAACCACGAAAAAATGAACTTTGTCCGTCACTATGTTCTGGATGACGGCACATTCCTAGCCAACAGCGATGCCCGTGGTCTGGAGGACCGGCTTGTGGGTCATCCTATGGAGACAGACCCGGAGATGATCCTTCTGAAGTTTGACCGCGAGGGAGACAAGAAGGACATTCTTACGGTCCATTGGCAGGCACACCCGGATGCTGCCAGCTCCATCGGCTATAATATGATCTCTCCCGGCTTTATCGGACCGCTTCGCAACAAGCTGGAGAAGGACACGGGAATGCTGGTAGCATACTTTACCGGCGCTTCCGGCAACCAGAATACCGACAGCCGCATTGCTTCGGAAGCAAACAATCTGGAGTGGGACGATTACGGCGAAAAGCTGGCAGAGCTGGCTGAGGGTATGTTCGACAGCTTCCAGAAGGTGGAGGGGACAGAGATCAAAACCACCAACCGGATCGTGGATGCGAATGTGGACCACTCCTGGGATCATATGATCGATGCGGCAAACGAGATCTATGATCTGTGGAAATCCACGGATAAGGCCACCGGTGACGAGGCAGGCAAAAAGTACGGCTTCTCCTCTGTTTACCAGGCCCGTGCTATCCGCAGCCGTTTCAGTATGGGCAGCATCATCTCTATGGATGTCCGCGCCTTCAGCATCGGTGATGTGGGCTTTACCACCGGTACTTATGAGATGTTCTCCACCAACGCTATGTTTGTCAAGGAGAATTCTCCCTTTGAGACCACGGTGATCATCACCGGCAACAGCAGCTATGTGCCTGCTCAGGTTGGCTACACCTACCGTAACTACGAGGTGGACACCGGCTTCTATGCAGAGGGCACCGGCGAGCTGCTGGCAGACAACTATGTGGAAATGCTCAAATCCCTGAAATCTGAATAAACCAAAATCGGCACGCTTTTTGCGTGCCGATTTTTCAAAGGCATATTTACCGCAGCAGGTCCATTAACTGAGAGAGCTTTTCAATTTCATAGTCCGGACAAATATCCTCAGGATGCTGCTTGTGCTTTGCATTGATCCAGCAGGTGCGGATGCCGGAGCGAATACCGCCCAGAATATCGGAGGTGAGACTGTCACCGACGATCATTGCCTTCTGGGGATCAAAGCCGGGAATGGCATCAAATACGACCTTGAAGAACCGGGGGTCCGGCTTGTCTGCACCTACCTCCTCGGAAATAAAGATCCTTTGGAACAGATGGGAAATGTTGGCAGCCGCCAGCCGTCCTCTCTGGACGCTGAGATTTCCGTTGCTGACACCGTAAAGGTCATAGTGCTGAGACAGACTTTCCAGTGCCTCCCTTGCTTCCGGGAGAAAATGGGTCTCATTGGTGAGGTTTTCCATATACCTGCGGCAGCAGGCGGCGGCATCTCCGGAAACCTTCAGTGTCTCCATCAGCACCGCGAAACGGCCCACCAGCACCTGGGGGCGTGTGATCTCCTTGCGCTCCAGGCGCTCCCAATGCGCCTGGTTGATGCGGCTGTAAAGGTCGCAGACCTCCTGGGTAGGCTCGATCCCAAAATCCCGGAGGGTGTTTTTTATGGCAAGGTGCTCTGATTTGTGAAAATCCAGAATCGTATCGTCAATATCCAGTAATAAATACTTTATCATTTGATCCTTCTCCCGATCTCGTTTGCAATGGCTGCGAACTGTTCAATGGACAATGTCTCGCCCCGGACGGTGAGGGGCAGACCGCAGGCGGTGATCACTTCACCGGCACCGGCTTTTCCCAGCTGGGGGAAGCCGGCGGCAAGACCGTTTTGCAGTGTTTTTCGGCGCATGGCAAAGCTGGCGCGCACAGCCCGGAAGAAAATATCCTTGTCAAGAATGTTCCAAGGCAGTTCTTTCCGGATCCGCAGTGTAATGACCGCACTGGTGACTTTCGGCTGGGGAAGGAAACAGTGCGCAGGCACATCAAACAGAATTTCCGGCTGGGCATAGTACTGGCAGAATA
>JAZNZZ010000097.1:0-4263 GCA_045595205.1 Faecousia sp. | reverse complement strand
CGGTGATCTCCGGCTTAATCTCAAGGTTCGGTCCGGGACCCCAGGAGGAGAAGTCAGAGATAAAAGGACCGGAGGTCTGCTTCTTGCTGATGGTCAGCTTGCCGCCACCCTGCTCTGCCAGCATTTCTCCGTCATCCTGAGAGATGGAGCACACAGCCAGCTTGGCAGTGCCCACATTCATTTTGATCTCACCGGATACATTATTATATATAATGATACCGGCTGCACCCTGTGCCTCTGCGATCATTGCCTTTTCCTCAAAGGTGTTGTCGCCGCGGCGCACCAGAGCGATCTTGCCCTTTACATCCACACCGGTGTAGTCAGCAGTTCTGCCCACGCCGGGGATCACGATGTACTCAAAGGTCTGGGAGCTCTTGTCACCCAGCAGGGTCTCAAAGAAATCGTTTTCCTTGGTAGTGCCGTTGGTGGATTCATCAAAGTAGATGATGGTGTCCTTATATTTAATGTAGGGAGTCTCCTCACCGTTGATGGAGGCAACAGACATCGCGCCGGCATAAGTACCGGGAGAGCCCACTGTGCCGGTGTCGGGGTTGGAGGTCAGACCCAGGTTACCGTTCTTTTCGGAGCTGTATGCAGAGTTGTAGCTGTTGGAGGCAGCAACGATCAGACCGATGCCTGCCTTGCGGATCTTCTCGTAAACGCCGCTCTCCAGCTCCTCGTCACCCTCACGGCTGAAGCCGCAGGCAGTACCCAGGGACATATTGATCACATCAACGCCCAGAATGACACAGTCCTCCAAAGCATTCAGGATCCAGGATGCACGGGCGGTGTCCATAACATCAGAGAAGACCTTCATAGACACCAGCTGGGCGTTGGGGGCAACACCGGTGATCGTGTCGTCCTTGCCCACAATGACACCGGAAACGTGGGTGCCGTGGTTATTATGGGTAGAGTAAACATCAGGGTCGTTGTCGGCATAGTCATAGCCGAAGGGGACCTTGTTGTTGATGAACACATCGTCAACGCTCAGGCCGCCGGCCAGCTCATATGCCTTGGTCTTGTTCACGACCTTTGCCACATCCTCGTAGGTCATACCCAGCTTGTCGGATGTGAAGTTATCCAGACTGAAGGCGGTGTGCTTGGAGTCAAGACCGGTGTCCAGAACGGCAACCACCATACCGGTGCCGTCATAGCCGCTTTCGCCGCTCTTGAAAATACCGGTCTCGTAGACATTGACGGTATTTTCCACCAGCTTGGTCTCAGCGACCTTGTACTCCTCACTGACATAGACGCCGTAGCCGCTGCCCAGGGACTTGGTCATCGTCTTAAAGTCCCCGGCCTTGATCATCACCTCAAAGCCGGCCATCAGGGTGTCATAATCCGCGCCGGTCTTGTAGGCAATGCCGCTCTCGTCCAGCCGCTTCAGAGCAGCTTCCTTCTTTTCGGAAATATCTGCACGGATCTGTGCAGCCTCTTTTCCGTTCAGAGCAAAATCCTTGAAGTCGGTTTTCTGATCACCGGCTTCATAAGCATCCATCACCGTTGCGTTGTCGGTCAGAATGATCACAGAGATCTCCTGATCGTCCCGGACGGTGTCAGGAAGCTGATACATAACGGAGGAATCCAGATAATCGGAATAATCCACCTTTATGTTCTCCAGCCTCTTGATGTAGGAGGCACGGTAGTTTGCAGCCTGTGCCTGGGGCATTGCAATAATACCCGCAGCCAGCGCCGCAACAAGTAGCAGGATCACGCTCACCTTCGTGATTCTAACAAGGGTTTTGTTCTTCATCTGTCAATCGCCTTTCTATGTTAATGTCATACTGCACCTATTTTAATTTAAGCATAGTTCACTATATTCTACTTCATTTCGCCGTAAAAAGCAAGAACAATTCACGCATTTATCGTACTAAAGTTTGTTAATTTTTTGTATACTTCCCAATCGCTTTACAGATTGCATTTATTGGGCATTTGTGATAAACTGTAAAAAAAGGAGGTAATTACCTATGTTTTATAAAAATGCCCGTATTTACTGCGCCGACCACACTTTCCATACCGGCGCTTTTGAGGTGACGAAGGACGGTCTGTTCGGTGCTGTCCTGCCGGAAAATGTCCCGGAGGATGCCATTGACCTGTGCGGCGCTGCCGTGATCCCCGGTCTTGTGGATGTGCATATCCACGGCTGTATGGGTGCGGATTTCTCCGATGGTGACTATGAGGGTCTGAAGAATATGGCCCGCCACCTTCTGAAGGAGGGTATCACATCCTTCGCTCCCGCCTCTATGACCCTGCCCTACGATGTACTGGAAAAGGCTTTTGCCACAGGCCGCAGGCTGGCAGACGAAGCACCGGAGGACTGCGCCCGCCTTATGGGCATCCATATGGAGGGTCCTTATTTCTCCGAAAAGAAAAAGGGCGCTCAGAACGGCGCTTACCTGAAGAATCCTGATATTGAAGGCTTCCGCATGCTCCAGGAGAGCTGCGGCGGACTTGTGCGTATCGTGGATGTGGCACCGGAGCTGCCCGGCACTGAGGAATTTGTAAAAGAGGCAAGCAAGCTGTGCACCGTGTCCGTTGCCCACACCGATTCCGACTATGACCACGCAAAGATGGCATTCGACAACGGCGCTACCCACCTGACCCATACCTTTAACGCCATGTCCCCCATCGCCCACCGCGCCCCCGGTGTGATCCCCGCTGCCGCCGAAAACAAGGCAGTCCGGGCAGAGCTCATCGGTGATGCCTTCCATGTAATGCCCCCTGTTGTAAGGCTGATCTTCAGCGTATTCGGACCGGAACGGATGATCATCGTTTCCGATGCCCTGCGCTGCTGCGGTATGCCCAAGGGTCAGTATGAGCTGGGCGGTCAGATCGTGGTGCTGGAGGATGTGGTAGGAAGACTGTTGGACGGCACTGTGGCAGGCTCTATCACCAATCTGTACACCTGTATGCAGCGGATGATGGAGTGCGGTATTCCCGAGGAAGATGTGATCCGCGCCTGTACCCACAACCCCGCCTGCGCCATTGCTGCGGACAGTAAGATCGGCACCATCGAAACCGGCAAATACGCCGACTTTATTGTGTGCACAGAAAACTATGCCACCAAGCGGGTCTTCCGCGGCGGCAAGGAAGTTCAATAAGCACTTCAGGGAGGGCATACCGCCCTCCCGTTTTACATTCAAATTCGTATTTATCGTGCTCTTCCAAATGATGTCGTAGGGGCAGATATTATCTGCCCGTCATTGCCGAAGGCAATGGTGATTTGCGTTGCAAATCACTGGTTCGCAATCCGTAAAGTAAGTATTTGGAACGGATTCCCACGCCAGTGTGTGCACTGGCTCGGAATGACACGGAGGATTGTACTGAACGATAAATTTGAATATGACAGCAAAACAGCCGTTGTCCGGGGTGGACAACGGCTGTTTTCGATTTAAATTACTTGAAGGTCTCGGGGGACTTGAAGCCTGCGGAGGCCTCGGGGACATAGTCGCCAAAGTACTTGGAGAAGTCCATATTCAGGTACTGGCACATCTCGTAAACTTCCACCATGGTGTTGTCGTTGACGGGGATGCCGTTCTCCATAAGCCTCTTCTCGGCTTCCACTTCCTTCTCGCCGTGGGTGTAGATGCGCTCCTGACCGTCGGCCTTGGGAGAGTTACGCAGCTCCTCCAGGTAGTCGGACAGGTGCTTCTTGATGCCCTCGGCATCACCGAAGATCTTGGGATCGATGACCAGGAAGCCGTGGCAGATGCCGCCCTTGCCGCCCACACCGGTCTTATCGGAGGTGGTGCCCATAGAAATGATGGAGGAGAAGATCTCACACATCATAGAATAGCCGTAGCCCTTGTGGCTGCCGGTATCCTCGGTGCTGCCGCCCAGAGGCATAATGCCGCCGCCGTTCTTGGCTGCGATGTTATCCAGCACATCGGCTGCATCGTTAGAGGGATGACCGTTCTTGTCCAGCGCCCAACCGTCGTGGAGGGCTTCGCCCTGCTTGTTGTAGACCTCCAGCTTACCACGGGTAACCACGGTGGTGGAAGCATCAAAGAAGAAATCATAGGGCTCAGCAGGCACTGCCAGAGCGATGGGGTTGGTCCCCAGCATAGCCATACGGCCATAGGTGGGAACCATAATGGCATTGGTATTGGTAAAGGACATGCCGATCAGGCCCTGGTCACAAGCCATCTTGGCATAATAACCGGCAATACCGTAGTGGTTAGAGTTGCGGACAGTGACCATTGCCATGCCCACCTTCTTTGCCTTTTCAATAGCCATGGTCATTGCCTTATGACCGACTACCTG
>JAZNZZ010000096.1:0-2739 GCA_045595205.1 Faecousia sp. | reverse complement strand
TATCAGTGGCAGTTCTACAACCCCCTCAATGCTGTTTGGAAGAACACCTCTGCTGACGGCAACACCACCGATACGCTGAATGTGACTGTAAAGTCCAACAACAATAACTACCAGTACCGCTGCGTCGTCTACGGTCTGGACGGCATCGAGTACATCTCCGAACCTGCAACCCTGACCCTGGGCTAAACGATCAGTAGTAAGCAGAGAATTTCTGGAATCCTTTCCAATACGAAATGCACCCTCTCCGGAGGGTGCATTTTTGTTGCTTGTTCTTCAAAATTGTATTTGTTTTCCTGTCATTCTGAGCGAAGCGAAGAATCTCCATCGTAAAACACCGCAATTTTGAAGGGGAATCTTCGTCCCCTTCGACTACGCTCAGGGTCCTCAGAATGACACGGTATACGGAACAACAAATTGGAATTTGAATAGATGGATTCTAAAAAACAATAAAAAATTATTGACAAACGATAATTTAGGTGGTAATATACCCCTGAAAGGGGAGATCATTCTTGAAAAAGACTGTTAATTCTGTTACGGTGACACTATGGGCAAACCGGCTGGTGGCGCTGCTGTTGACGGTGCTTTTGTTTACACTTCCTATGCTGCTGGACTGGTACTGCCAGTACCGGGCGCTTACGGATACCGAGCGTATGGCACTGATCGTTGCCTTTTACTGCTGCGCTGCGGTGGTGGGGCTTGCCCTGTGGAATATGGATCGGCTTCTTTGTGCCATCCGCAAAGGGGATGTGTTTGTGCGGGAGAATGTACGACGCATCAGCGTTGTCCGCTGGTGCTGTGTTGCCACCTGTCTGATCTGCATCCCTGCGGCCCTGTGCTATTATCCGCTGGTTTTCCTTGTGATCATTATGGGCTTTCTGTCTCTGGTAGTCAGTGTGGTATGCCGGGTGATCGATGCGGCAGTGACCATCCGGGAAGAAAATGACCTTACGGTATGAGGGGGGCGGAAGATGTCGATCGTGATCAATTTGGATGTGATGCTGGCAAAGCGGAAAATGACCTCTCTGGAGCTTTCCCAAAAGCTGGGCATCACACAGGCAAACCTGTCCATTCTGAAAACCGGAAAAGCCAAGGCTATCCGCCTGAGTACGATGAATGAGATCTGCCGGATCCTGCAATGTCAGCCCGGTGATCTGTTTGAATATGTGGAGGACTGAGTATGGAAGAGAGAGCCTTTCAGGAGCAGTATCAGCCGAAGCAGCCTCTTGTGTTTCTCGCAGGGAAGCGGGAGTTTGCCTTTGGTGTGCTTTTGCTGGTAAGTGCCCTTTGCCTTTGTAATTTTACCATTTACGGCGGCTTCAACCTCGGCTTTGGCGTTGGTGTGATCGCTACCGTTGCCAGCAGCTTTTTCTATCTGCTGGCTTCCGGCAGAAGGGTGAAGCCTTACAGTGCCGCACTTCTTCTTTTCAGTGTGATCATTGCCGCAGGCTTTGCCCGGTCGGATGACGGCTTTGTAAAATTCGTTATGGTATGCTTCCTCTTTGTGAGTGTCAATCTGGGACTGTGCCTCCAGGCGGGTCAGAACCTTCGGCCCACTGGCTCTTTCCGATCCCTTTTCGATGTGTTCCGAACAGCCTTTGGATTCAGCTTCGGTAATATGGCACCTGCCTTCCGGGGAATCGGTCAGGGTGTTCACCGCAGCGGCTCTGTGGGCAAAAAGGGCGGCGCATTTTTGCTGGGTATCTGCCTTTGTGTGCCGGTGCTTGCTGTTATGATCCCCCTTTTGATCAGCGCAGATGCTGCCTTTGACGGTCTGATGCAGAAGCTTCCGGATTTTAAATTTGAAGAGCTGTTCTCCACCCTGCTTCTGGGAAGCAACCTTTGGGTTTTTCTCTATGTTCGGGGTACGGCGCTGCACTATAAGCCAAAGGGAACGCCCAAGGTGCGGAAGGGGAAGGGTGTCTCCGCCATTACGGTCAATACCGTTTTGTGGGCAGTGTGCCTTCTGTATGTGGTGTACCTGTTTAGTCAGCTGGCATATCTTTCCGGCGGCTTTGCAGGCATCCTGCCGGAGGGCTATACCACCGCCCAGTACGCCCGCCGGGGATTTTTTGAAATGTCCTGCCTTTGCGGTGTGAATCTGGCAGTGACGGTGCTGGCCCTGGGACTGGTTCGCAGAGAGGGCAGTGCCCCTTTGATGACCCGGCTGCTGTGTCTGTTTGTCTGCCTTGTAAATCTGTTTTTAGTGGCAACTGCCGGTGCAAAGATGTTCCTGTATATCGGCACCTACGGCCTGACCCGTCTGCGGGTGCTGACCCAGATCATTATGCTCTTTATGGCGATCACCACGGTGATTTTGGCGATCTGGCTCTTTGTTCCGAAGCTTCCCTATATGCGGGCAGTGCTCCTGGCGGCGCTGATCCTTGGCGCTGCGACTATATGGGCGGATGTGGACACCCAGGTGGCAAAGTACAATGTGGATGCCTACCTCACAGGCAAGCTGGAAACCGTGGATGTGTACCATCTGTATTCTCTGGGCGACGGCGCATTTTTCCACCTGAACCGACTGGCAGAGAATGCCTCAGATCCTGAGATCCGGGCAGAAGCCTATCGGTATGTGAAGCAAAAGAGCAAATATACTATGGACGATTTCAGAGAGTGGAATTATGTAAACCACAAAATGGAACAATACTGGGAGAATCAATAAAGAGAATTAAATTCATATTTATCGTTCAGTACAATCCTCCGTGTCATTCCGAGCCAGTGCACACACTGGCGTGG
>JAZNZZ010000095.1:0-9227 GCA_045595205.1 Faecousia sp. | reverse complement strand
CATGACGTTATCGTATTCCAGAACGTTCTTTCTGGCCCGGAAATGGCGGGATTCCACATTTTTCTGGGCATTTTCCACGGCACCGGAGAGAATCTTGGCATCAATGGGCATATCCTCCTCCAGACCCAGGGAGTCCATCATGCCGGCCACCTTGTCGGTGGCGAACAGGCGCATCAGATCGTCCTGGAGGCTCAGGTAGAGGCGGCTCTCGCCGGGATCGCCCTGACGGCCGGAGCGGCCCCGGAGCTGGTTGTCGATACGTCGGGACTCATGGCGCTCGGTGCCGATAATGAACAGACCGCCTGCGGATCTTACCTTGTCAGCTTCGTCGGCAATGGCGTCCCGGTACTTCTTCAGCAGATCGTTGTACCGGGCACGGACGGCCAGCACCTGGGGGTCGTTGGTCTCGGCGAAGGAATCGGCCTCCCGCAGCAGCTCCTCGGGCAGGTCGGTCCTTGCCAGCTCTGCCTTGGCAAGGAAATCGGCGTTGCCGCCAAGCATGATGTCGGTACCGCGGCCCGCCATGTTGGTGGCGATGGTAACTGCGCCCAGCTTGCCCGCCTGGGCGACGATCTCCGCTTCCTTCTCGTGGTTTTTGGCGTTGAGCACATTGTGCTTGATGCCCGTGCGCTGCAGAAGCTTAGAGATAAATTCGCTCTTTTCAATGCTCACAGTACCCACCAGAACGGGCTGACCCTTTTCGTGGCAGGCGATTATCTGGTTTATAATGGCGCGGTTTTTGCCGTTTTCGTTCTTGTAGACGGAGTCGGGGTGGTCGATTCGTGCCACGGGCTTATTGGTGGGCACTTCGATGATATCCAGCCCGTAGATAGCCACGAACTCCTCGGCTTCAGTGACGGCGGTGCCGGTCATACCGGCGAGCTTTGAGTACATACGGAAGTAGTTCTGGAAGGTGATGGTGGCAAGGGTCTTGTTCTCCCGCTCCACGTTCACCCGCTCCTTGGCCTCGATTGCCTGGTGCAGACCCTCGTTGTACCGTCTTCCGTACATGGGACGGCCTGTAAACTCGTCAATGATAATGACCTGACCGTTTTCGATCATATAGTCCGTGTCCCGCTTCATCAGACCCCGTGCCTTCATTGCCTGATTCAGGTGGTGGGCAAGGGTGGCATTTTCCGGGTCTGCCAGATTCTCAATGTGGAAATGCTTTTCTGCCTTGGCAATGCCCTCCGCGGTCAGGGACACGGTGCGGGACTTCTCATCCACGAAGTAGTCGCAGTCGTAATTGTCCTGAAGCTCCTTGTCCTCGGTCTTGGCAAAGACCTGCTTCCGCAGGGTGGAGACAAAGTAGTCTGCCATTTCGTAAAGCTTGGAGGAATCCTCGCCCTTGCCGGAAATGATCAGGGGGGTACGGGCCTCGTCGATCAAAATGGAGTCCACCTCGTCCACGATGGCAAAGGCGTGACCTCTCTGCACCAGCTCCTGCTGATACAGTGCCATATTGTCCCGGAGGTAGTCAAAGCCCAATTCGTTGTTGGTGCAGTAGGTAATGTCTGCGGCATAGGCCTTCCGCCGTTCTGCGCCGGACATACCGGGGATGATCAGACCCACGGAAAGTCCCATATACCGGTGCACCTTGCCCATCCACTCGGAGTCACGCTTGGCAAGGTAATCGTTGACGGTGACCACATGGACGCCCCGCCCGGTGAGGGCATTGAGATAACAGGGCAGAATGGCGACCAGGGTCTTGCCCTCGCCGGTCTTCATTTCCGCAATGCGGCCCTGATGCAGGATGATGCCGCCGATGAGCTGCACGGGGTAGGGGCGCATACCCAGCACCCGGTCCGCCGCCTCCCGGACGGTGGCAAATGCCTCAGGCAGCAGCTCGTCCAGAGTCTCGCCCTTTTCCAGTCTTTCTTTAAATTCTGCAGTCTTTCCCCGGAGCGCCTCCTCGGAAAGTGCCTTATATTCCTCTTCCAGAGAGAGGATCCTGTCCACCAGAGGGCGGATCTTTTTCAGCTCTCTCTGAGAGCGCGTGCCAAAAATTTTCGAGATAAAGCCCATACATCGAAACTCCTTCAGGGTATATTTTTTCCATTATATCACATAAGACAGAAAAATAACAGAATTTTTTGTGAATTTTCAAATTCCTGTTTATCGTTCAGTACAATCCTCCGTGTCATTCCGAGCCAGTGCACACACTGGCGTGGGAATCCGTTCCAAACATTTACTTTACGGATTGCCACACCAGTGACATAGGTCACTGGTTCGCAATGACAACGGGGGTGACAGGAAGATAAACCGGAATTTCAAAGCCCTTTTCGGGGCGGTTTGCCGTAAATGGACTGATAGGCCTTATAGAAGCCTGCGCTGCTGCGGAAGCCGCAGGCGAAGGCAATGTCCAGCACCGACCGCTCCGGCTCACTGCGGAGCATTTTTTCTGCGTGATGCAGACGGATCATACGGATATAACCCCCCACCCCCACACCGTGGAGCTGGCGGAAGCACCCCCCCAGGTGGTTTTTGCTGGTGTTCATAGCCTGTGCCACCTGGGGAACGGAGATATTCTCCCGGAAATGCTCCCAGATATAATCCGCCGCACCAAAGGCGATCCGCGCCATACGCGGGTCACTTTGCTCCGGGAATTCCTTTTCCAAAAGGCTGCAGGCAGCCTCAAACAGATGCCGGGCAGTCTCCTCCTCTCCTTCCTTCAGGGTGCTGCGCAGAAGCTCCAGGATCTGCGCCATCAGGGGACTTACCTTGCAGTATTTGATATTTTCTCCGTAAAAGGTTCGCAGCAGCAGGGGAAAGCTGGAAATATCCCGGCTCCGGAAGGCAAAAATATCCAGCTTCAAGCCGCTGTTTTCCAAAATGCGGCGGGGGATCCTGTCATTGAGCAGCAGCAGATCCCCGGCTGCCAGATGCACCTTCCGTTCACCGATCTGCCAAATGCAGTCCCCGCTGATCATCCGCACGATCCGCAGAGAATGAAAAAGATAAGGTCCTTTTTCTCCCGGGGAGAGCCTTACCGGAACATATATGATCGCCATACCACCACTCCTTTGTGTCTATTTTATGTGCAAAAGTGGAGATAGTCAATACAAAAACAGAGGTAATGACGGAAAATCTATGGTATACTGGTGGTAAAAGAGGAGGTGTGCCTTTGTGAATGCATTACAAATTCCCTGCAGGGAATTTGGTTCTTTTGACCTGGTAGTAGTCGGCGGCGGCTGTACCGGTGTCTGCGCCGCTGTCCGGGCGGCACGGCTGGGTCTGAAGGTAGCCATTGTGGAAAAAAGCGGTTGCTTTGGCGGTGTTGCCACCAGCGGCCTTGTAAACATCTGGCACAGTCTGCTGGATGTGGACGGAAAAGAACAGATCATCGGCGGTCTTACGGATGAGATCGTACAGATCCTCACCCGGGACGGCTATGCCGCAGGGGGCAGAGGTCCTGCCGATGCCATCCATTTTGATCCCAACGCTATGAAATGGGTGCTGGACAAGCTGGTAACAGAAAGTGGCATTACGCCCTTTTTCCACACCGTTTACAGCACACTTTTTCAGCAGGAGGGCAAGCTCACCGGCGTGGTCGTCACCAATAAGGATGGCATCGGTGTGCTTCGGGGCAGCTTCTTTATTGATGCCACCGGCGACGGTGATCTGTGCCGGGATGCAGGTGTACCTTCCTACCGTGCAGACCACATCCAGCCTCCCAGCCCCTGCTGTCTGATGCAGGGCTCTATTCAAAACAATCTGGGCGACCTGATCCGTGCCCACGGTGCAGAGTTTGGGCTCCCCGATGACTGGGGCTGGGACGACTTTATTCCCGGCATCCAAAATATCCGCTTGCGGGCAGATTTTCATATTTACGGCAGAGATTGCAGTAAGGCCGCCGATTTGACAGCCGCAGAAATAGAAGGCCGGGAACGGCTGTATGCTTTGCAGGCACTGCTTCGAAAATACGATGATCCCGCCCTGTCTATGGTGGCGCTTTGCAGTCAGATCGGTATCCGGGAGACGGTCCATTATAAGACCCGCTTCAAAGCCACGGAAAAACCCCTGCTTATGGGCGAAGGCTACGAGGATACGGTGATGCGGGGCACTTACCGGGTGGACATTCACCACCACGAATCCGGGGGTATCACCTTCAAGTACCTCAACGGTAAGATCACCACCCATTACGGCAAAGGCAATCCCTCCATCCACGGCAACTGGCGGGAGGAGGCGGGCATCACCGGGCCTTACGCTCCTTATTATCAGGTCCCCTTCCGCATTCTGGTGCAGGAAACAGTGCCCAACCTGATCCCTGTGGGCAGAATGGTCAACGCGGATGAGGGCGCATTCGGTGCGATCCGGGTCATGGTCAACCTGAACCAGCTGGGAGAAGCGGCAGGTGCGGCCGCGATGCTGGCTCTGCAAGGGGATATTCCCGTTCAGAAGCTCAGCGGTGTGGATGTACGCAATACCTTGTGTATCTAATATAGGCTTACATATTATTTTCCTGGAGGTAATACAACAATGAAACGAATTCTTTCCTTTCTTCTGTCTGTGATCATGGTTATGACCTTGATCACTGTGCCGGTAAACGGGGCAGAGGCCACAGCAGACACAACAGCGGTAAGTGAAACCTGTCCCTGCGGCTGTGGACTGGCACTTTCCGATGCCCTGTGGCAGGTCTGGGATCCCAACAGCCCCACGGAGCTGTCCTCCGGCCACTACTACTTAACGGGGGATTATGTTCAGGAGGAGCAGGAGCAGATCATCTCCGGTGACCGGATCGTGCTGGACCTGCGGGGACACACCCTGACCACCGAAACCTATTCCCGTCTGTTTCTGATCTACGGCTATCTGGCAGTGATAGACACCGTAGGCGGCGGTGTATTCTCCGCCAAGACCCCCGGTGCCTACGGCGGTGTTGTTATGGTTTCCACCAATGAGTCCAACGACCCCACCTTTGAGCTGCACAGCGGCACCATTATGCCCGACCCGGACAACAAAGGCTCCAAGCGTGGCGGTCTGATCCATCTGGGTGAAAACTCCACCTTCCGGATGACCGGCGGCAGACTGCTCAACGGTACTACCGTCAACGAAGCCGGTACCAACTTCCCCGGCGGCCTGGTGGCAGGTGCTTATACCAGTGCCCGGATCGAGATCCTGGGCGGCGAGCTCATTGGAGGTTATGCATCCACCCACGGCGGCGCGATCTATAACCTCGGCACCACGGTGCTGAAAAACTGCCGCATCATCGGCGGTGAGGCTGCCTCCTCCGGCGGCAATGTGTGCCAGAACGGCGGCACTCTGAGTATGGAAAACTGCACCGTCTCCCACGGTGTCAGCCATCAGACCTCCAACGGCGGCGGCAATGTGTGCCTTATGGGCGGTGCAAGAGTCACCATCAAGGACTGCACCATAAATAACGGCTATACGGCGGCCCACGGCGGCAACCTGTTTGTGGGTACTGCCTATGCCACGGTTGAAAATACCCAGATCTTTGCCGGTGTGGCAGCCGGCCGGGGCAACAACCTTTACGGTGCTACCTCCGCCAAAAGCCTGACCGTCAAGGACTGTCAGCTCCCCGGTGATGTGGGCTATGTGGGCAAGGACCTGACCCTTACCGGTCTTGTGAAGATCGGACTTCTCAACAGCGGTCTGAAGCTGTGGTACGATACCAGCGTTGCCACAGTGGATGCCACGGGCCTGACCGAGGGCTCTGAGATTTATGTGGATGCCACCGGCAGCTTTGCGGAAAATGCCAATGCCTCCTATTTTAAGGGTGCATTGCGTACTGTAATTGCGGAAAATGAAGGCAGCCTTGTGGCAGCACAGGCAGCCTCCGGCGAGACCGGCGGCTACTGCCCCCACTGTGGGGAAGCCGTGGTTTGGAATGCCTTCGGCACTTCCTCCTCCAAAGTGCAGAACTGTCTTTTGGACAGTGCCACCGACACAGACCCCAACTGCTCCGGTCTCCATCTGGAAAGCGGTCACTATTATATGACCTCTGATTACGCCAAGTTCTCCCAGTATTACATCGGCGTTTACCTCAGCGGCACCAAAGCTGTAAAGGATGTGGTCATCGACCTGGCAGGTCACGATGTGACTGCCTTCGGCAGAGCCTTCTACATCCGTCCCGACGATGCCGAGGGCAACAACAATCAGCTGACCCTGTTGGACTCCTGCGGCAACGGCATCCTCAAGGGCAGCGGCTCTACCTCTATACAGGGCGGCGGCGTGCTGTATAATGACGGCGGCATTCTGAATATTTACGGCGGCACATATCAGTATGTTCTGAACAGCGCCCGTGTGGTGACAAACGGCGGTCTGATCTATAACTCCGACACGGTAAATGTGTATGGCGGTATTCTGGACGGCAGCCAGTATGCCGTTCCCGAGACCGACCCGGACACCGACAAGACCCTTTCCTATAAGGGCGGTACTCTGAACCAGCCTGCCAACAAGACACTGAACATCACCGCAGGCCGTTTCGTGGGCGGCAGTGCCTGGACCGGCGGTAATCTGTACTTAGGGGCAAGTAAAAATATTTCCATCACCGGCGGTCAGTTCCACGGCGGTACTGCTGTGTCCGAGGACACCGATTCCGGCGGCGGCAACATCCGTCTGTACGGCACCTCCGGCAACAGGGGCGTTGCCAGCTTCTCTGGCTGCAGCATCACCGGCGGTGATGTGTCGGCAGCCAAGGGCGGCGGTAACCTGAGTGTCCTGTACTACACCGTTACTATGGAGGACTGCTATGTGGAAGGCGGCGCCTCCAGCAGCGGCGGCAACCTGAACTGCAGCAGCGGTGGTAATATCACCGTCACAGACAGCATTATTCTCAACGGTGTGTCCGCCGGAAAAGGCGGCAATATCCATGTTGCCACCACCACCTCCCATCTGACACTGGACAATACCCTCCTGGCCTGCGGCAGCGGCACCGTCGGCGGCAACCTCAATGCCGGCATCGGCTATAATACCATCCGGGGCGGTGAGATCTCCTTTGGCAGAGCCAGCTCCTACGGCGGCAATATCTGTGCAGCAGCAGGCAATTACAGCGCTACCAGCGACCATTACACCCGGATCCAGGCAGATGATCAGGGCAACATTCCCCTTATTGCCGGTGGTTACGCAAAGGGTTACGGCGGCAATATTTACATCGCCGGTGTGCTGTATCTGGATGCGGCGCAGATCCAAAGCGGCTATGCCGGTTCTTCCGGCTTGGATCTGTGTCTGAATAAGGCATCCAATCAGGGCAAGCTGGAAGTGGGTGCCGGTGTGACCGGCAGTCTCTCTATGAGCATTTCCGCCTCTCTTCTGGGAGACGGCGTATACGGCAAGGCAATTGCCACCACGGTTTGCAACACCCTCAATGCCAATATTACGCTGGAGGGCGATTACGACAGCCCCATCCTCTGTGCCAAGGACGGCAGCCTGTTTGTGGGCGCTGTGACGGTGGAGGACAAGGATGGCAATGTGACCTGGTACACCGACAGTGCCGCTGCAGTGGCAGCCTGCGGGGAAAACAGCTTCGTCAAGCTGTACGCGGATCAGGATGTGGTGCTGACCAGAGACTGCGCTGTGGATCTGAACGGCAAAGCAGCAAACATTTCCGGCGCATACACCCTGTACGGTATGGACTCCTCCGGTGACGGCTACACTGTCCCCGCAGGAAGCGCAGCTGTGGCAGAGGAAACCACCGTTGCTTCTGATTTTACTGCTCCCAACGGCAACCGTTATTTACATCTGGACGGCAAATTCCACCGCATTGGTGTAAAGCTTACCAATGTTTCCCTGCGCCCCTCTGCAGACGGTCTGTACTACACCGGCGCCTGGTCTGTGAATGAGACTGTGGCGGCAATGGTGGAAAGCTACGGCGTGGCAGTGTCCACGGTGAATGCCCCGGGTGCGGATTTTGCAGATGATGCAGACACCCTGTATACCACCTCTGAAGGCAGCACCCTCGTAAATGGCGAGAAGAAGTCCGGCGTGCTGATCTCCGGCATTCTGAAAAATGACCGGACGGCACAGCTGAACGATGCTTACGGTCAGATGCCTGTGTTTGCCAGCGCCTATGTTGTGATGAATGACGGCACAGTGCTGATGAGTGAAGATCTGGGCTACAGCCTGCAGGATATTATGCAGACGGTGGACGGGCTCATCGTATCCGATCCCCAGCATTACCGCCGTCTGACCCTCTCTCTTCGTGATTTCTACGAAAAGTGGCAGGATAAGGGTATGGGCGACTGGGAGCTGAACAAGATCCCCGATCCCGGCGATGACGGCGTGCTGAACATTCTGATGATCGGTAACTCCTTCTGCTCCTACTATGTCCAGGAGCTTTGGGCACTGGGACAGGCAGCGGGCATCCCTATGCGGGTGTGCAATGTCTATTACTCCGGCTGCCGTATGGGTCAGCACTATAACTGGTGGCTCACGGGCGAAAGCAACTATGTATTCTACACCACCGAAGGACCGGAGCGTGTGGGTCAAACCGCCAAGAGCCTTGAATGGTGCCTTGGTCAGTATGAATGGGATGTGATCTCCCTCCAGGAGGGCAGCGGTGTGTTCCGTGTGGGTGGAGAGATCCTGCCTACGGAAGAGGCCTTCGCACGGTTCGAGACTGCCTATGACACCCTGGTGCCTTATCTTCTGGAGCAGTTCCCCAATGCGGACTTCTATTGGCATCAGACCTGGGCATATCAGGTTGGCTACAAGCGGGACGGCGACAGCTACACCGTCACCGAAAAGTCACAGCAGGATGAATCTCACTTTGCTCAGCAGGCCTTTGCGGATCTGGTGTGTGACCGTTACGGCTTGACCAAGGTCCCCTCCGGCGATGCCTGGAAGATCATCCGCGACGGCGGCTACGATAAGCTTTGCTCCCGTCTGGGCAGAGATTTCTACGGCGAGGTCAACGGCGGTGACTACTACCACGACGGTGACATCGGCGGCGGTCAGTACCTGAATGCCTGTGTCTGGTTCGAGACCGTCACCGGACAAAGCTGCATCGACACCACCTATGTTCCCACCTATGAGCTGGACGGTGAGACCTATGGCCTGAACATCGATGCAGAGACACTCCGGGAAGCTGCCCATCAGGCAGTGGCGGAATATCGCGCTTCTTTGGAGGATTAAGCAGTGGGGAATTGAACCCCGATAGGTTTACAGGGGCAGCTTTCCGCCAATACTGCGGAAAATCCCTTGAAAATACCAAAGGGTATTCCCTGCGTGATTTTGCTTGTCTTGCCGAAAAGCTGCTCCCTGAAAACTGC
>JAZNZZ010000094.1:0-4740 GCA_045595205.1 Faecousia sp. | reverse complement strand
ATTTCTCGACTCCCTCCGCAAGCTCCGGTCGCTCGAAATGACGCGTTTAGGGGAGATTACGCAAAATCAAACAGAGCGATAAACAGGAATTTGTCGCTCTGTCGCGTAGGGAACGGATTTATCCGTGACCCGTGATTTGCGTAGCAAATCACCATTGCCTGCGGCAATGCGGAATGCTGACAGCATTCCCTACAGCGCGATAAATTGGATTTTAAGCAGGAGTGCAAACGGTGCTTATGCCAAAGAAAAATGCGTTGCTCCGAAATTGGAACAACGCATTTTTGAAGTATTGAGATCAGCGGATGACCCGGACGCGGAACACGCCCTCGATTCGCTGCAGGTGCTCTGCCACAGCGGTGGGGGTAGGCTCGTCAAGGTCAAGCATGGTATAAGCGTACTCGCCCTTACTGCGGTTGATCATATCGGAGATGTTGATATTGTCCGCAGCCAGCGCAGAGGTGAACTGACCGATGGAGTTGGGGATATTCCGGTGGAGAATGGTCACACGGCCCGGCTTGGTGCAGATGCCCATAGAGCAGGCGGGGAAATTCACGGAGTTGGTAATATTGCCGTTCTCCAGATAATCCATTGTCTGGCGCACTGCCATCATCGCACAGTTGTCCTCGGATTCCTCCGTAGAAGCGCCCAGGTGGGGAATTGCCACAACGCCTGCCATACCTGCGGTCTTATCGTTGGGGAAGTCGGTAATGTAACGCTTCACCTTGCCGGATGCCAGAGCAGCCTCCAGTGCATCGTCATCCACCAGAGCATCCCGGGCGAAGTTCAGCAGGATCACGCCGTCCTTCATCTTCTCCATAGCCTCGGCATTGATCATCTTCTTGGTGCTGTCCATCAGGGGCACATGGACGGTGATAATGTCGCTGTTTTCGTAGATCTCATCCAGGGTCTTCACAGGAATGATCTTGCTGTCCAGATGCCAGGCGGCATTGATGGAGATATAGGGGTCATAGCCGTAAACGGTCATACCCAGGGCGATGGCGGCATTGGCAAGAGGACCGCCGATAGCACCAAGGCCAATGACACCCAGGGACTTGTTCATAATCTCATTGCCGGCGAACTGGGACTTGCCCTTCTCCACCTTCTTGGCAACATCGCCCTCGTCCTTAATGGACTGTACCCACTGGATACCGCCCACCACATCACGGCTGCCCAGCAGCATACCGCAGATGGCCATTTCCTTCACGCCATTGGCATTGGCGCCGGGGGTATTGAACACCACGATGCCGGCCTCTGCACAGCGGTCCAGAGGAATGTTATTCACGCCTGCACCGGCTCTGGCAACTGCTGCCAGCTTGGGAGAAAACGCCATATCGTGCATTGCGGCGCTGCGTACAAGGATGGCCTCTGCCTCCTCCACATTCTCAGTTGCCTGATAGTCCTCGGTCCACAGGGCAGTACCCTTGGGAGAGATCTTGTTTAAGTAATGAATGTTATACATTTTATTTTCCTCCTCTGTTATGCTTCGGTAAGCTTATTCAAAAGCTCATAGCCGTATTCTACATAATTGCCGGTTGCCGCGGCTTCTTCTTCGTTATAGCGGGACAGCTTTTTGCTTTCCCGTGTGCTGTCGTACAGGATATAGGGAACAGGATCGGATGTATGGGTACGGCAGCGGATGGGTGTGGGATGGTCCGGGGTGATCAGCATTCTGTAAGCCTCGCCGGAAGCGTCCATTGCCTCCTTCACCACAGCCACCACCTTACTGTCCAGCTGCTGGATGGCGCTGATCTTATTCTCAATACTGCCCTGGTGTCCCATTTCGTCCGGAGCTTCCACATGAATGTAGACAAAGTCTGCACCCTCCTCCAGAAGCGCCTTCACACCGGCACGGGCCTTGCCCTCATAATTGGTATGCAGACCGCCGTTTGCACCGGGCACATTGATCACCTGCATACCGGAGCCTACGGCAATGCCCTTCAGAAGATCCACCGCAGAGATCATTGCGCCCTTCAGTCCGGTCTTTTCCTCAAAATTCTGCAGGCTCGGCTTGGTGCCAGCGCCCCAGAACCATAGGGAATTTGCCTTGTTCTTACCCTCTGCCGCCCGCTTCAGGTTCAGGGGGTGGTTGTTGAGAATGTCAAAGCTTTTCTCCATCATCTCCCGGAAGATAGGCTCTTTGGGCAGGTACTGACCGATCTTCTCCCCCAGATGATCGTGAGGCTGTGCCATATCCAGCACAGTGCCGTTTTTCCACACCGTAATGGCGCGGTAGCTGGTGCCGGTATAGAACTGAATGTCATCACTGTTAAATGCCGCGCGAACAGCATCCAGCAAAATATCCGCATCCTCTGTGGAGATCTCACCGGAGCTATGGTCCACAATGGTCTTTTCTTCGTAAGGCTCATCCTCGGTCAGTGTCACGATGTTGCAGCGGAAGATCACATCCCCCGGCTCCATATTCACCCGGACGCTCAATGCCTCCAGGGGTGATCGTCCTGAATAATTCTTCGTGGGATCGTAGCCCAGCACAGAGAGATTCGCCACATCACTGCCCGGCTTCATCCCCTCCGGCACCGTCTTTGCCATTCCCATCTCGCCCTTGGATGCCAGCTCATCCATCACCGGTGTGGCTGCGTAAGCAAGGGGGGTCTTCCCGCCCAGCGCCTCCAGCGGCTCATCTGCCATACCGTCACCCAGGATCACAATATATTTCATACAGTACACCTCCGTTTTCCATCCGTGGCGGACAGAAATATGTGTATAGCATACATAATAACACCGATCAGGAATAAATACAATAGCTAATAATAGAAGAATTCAAAATACTTTTACCCTCTTTTTTCGTGAAAATGTATGAATACGGCAGGCAACGCATAAAATAGACCATTCCATAACAAATTGTTCACACACTATTCAGGAAAATTTTTATCCCATTTTTACAAAAGTATGTTATAATACCCCCAGAGATTAATATAAGGAGAAATACCTATGGATAATCAGCCCGAACGCAAGCACCCCTGGACATACGAGGTAGACCCGTCCTATGTCCCTCCCTACACGCCCCCTGTGACCCCTGCGCCGGAACTCAAAAAGAAAAGATCCGTTGGTATCGGCGGTGTGATCGCCATTGCTCTGTGCTGCTCCCTGGTGGGCGGTATTGCAGGCGGTCTGTTTGTGGGTCTGGGCAATGCCGCAAAGAAAATCGTTTCCCCCGGCAGCTCCACCACCATCACGGAGGGTGAGCGGGAAAGCATCGTCATTGACATCAACAAGGTAGACACCTCCAAGGTAATGACCGCTGCCGAGGTCTATGCCACAAATGTGAATTCCACTGTAGGCATCACCACCTCTGTGACCACCAATTTCTGGGGCTATCAGACCACCTCCGCCGCATCCGGCTCAGGCTTTATCCTGTCCAAGGATGGCTATATCATCACCAATCACCATGTGATCGAAAATTCCAACTCCATCACTGTGGCATTCTATGACGGCTCAACCGCTGCTGCCGATCTTGTTGGCTACGATGCCAGCAACGACATTGCTGTGTTGAAGGTAGAAGCAGAGGATCTGACCCCTGTCGTGCTCGGTGACTCCGCCAATATGAATGTGGGTGACGATGTGGTCGCCATCGGCAATCCCCTGGGTGAGCTCACCTTCTCCCTGACTGCCGGTGCTGTCAGTGCCCTGAGCCGCGAGGTCACCACCTCCAACGGCATCACTATGAACCTGATCCAGACAGACTGCGCCATCAACTCCGGCAACTCCGGCGGCGCGCTGTTCAATATGTACGGCGAGGTCATCGGCATCACCAATGCCAAGTATTCCAGCAACTCCTCCTCTGAGGCTTCCATTGACAACATCGGCTTCGCCATCCCTGTAAACAATGTCAAGAACATTGTCAAGAGCATTATCGAAAAGGGCTATATCACCAAGCCTTATATCGGCGTTTCTGTGATGGATGTGAGCGAAGAGACCCAGAGCTACGGTCTGCCCAAGGGCGCAGCCGTTAAGGAGATCGTACCCGGCAGCCCCGCAGAGGCTTCCGGTCTGAAGCTCAACGATATTATCACCAAGGTAAATGACACCGAGATCACCGGCAAAAGCGATCTGGTTAAGGTGGTCGGTGAAGCAGAGGTCGGTCAGGTCCTGAAGCTTACGGTATTCCGCCAGAATGCTACAATAGAGCTGGAGCTGACAGTTGGTGAAAAGGTGCAGAATGCACTGGAGCAGGAGGAAGCTCAACAGCAACAGCAGAACCCCGGCATTGATGACTTCAGCGGTCTCTTCCCCTTCCCCTTCGGCGGCTTCTTCGGCTGAGTCAGACGATCCCAATGCTGCCGGGTTCTGCAAAGAGATGCCCTTTGATCAACGAAATAACAATTACCGGAGGTATTGCCTCCGGTAATTTTTTGCAGATAAATGAATTTCAATTTATCGTGCTCTTTGAAATGATGTCGTAGGGGCGGATATTAAAACAGTAAGGTATAATTGCCACCGGCAATTATTGTTATTAAAAGATTCGCTGCGCTCTGCAGCACGCCCGTCATTGCCGAAGGCAATGGTGATTTGCGTTGCAAATCACGCGGGCGATTGATAATCGCCCCTACTATTCCGTTAATACTAAAACTTTACTTTTGTGCAACAGTATGGTATAATAGTCACATCTAATATAGAAAAAAGGATGTGCAACCATATGGCCAAAGAAATTTACCTGAGTGTAGAAGATCAGACTTTCCTCAAAAGCATTGTAAAAAGCGGTATTCATCCGGCAAAAGAAAT
>JAZNZZ010000093.1:0-2901 GCA_045595205.1 Faecousia sp. | reverse complement strand
AGTACAATCCTCCGTGTCATTCCGAGCCAGTGCACACACTGGCGTGGGAATCCGTTCCAAATACTTACTTTACGGATTGCCACACCAGTGACATAGGTCACTGGTTCGCAATGACAACGGGGGTGACAGGAAGATAAATTGAAATTTGAACAGGAAGCTGAAAAAGGAGCCGCCCAACAGGCGGCTCCTTTTTATTCAGCGGTCCTCGCGGAAATAGTTCAGACCCAGAGCAGCGGGAAGTCCGCTGCTTCTCTTTTTGTTTACAGAGGATACCACCAGCACGATGGCGGTAATGACGAAGGGCAGTGCCTGATACAGCTGTGTGGGGATCTTCGCCAACCAGCCAAGCACCTCCGGGAATGCCGCCGCAAGGCTGCTGCCGGAGACACGGAGGGTGTTGAAGAAGCCGAACACAAATGTACCCACGATGGCAAAGGCGGGACTCCAGTTGGCGAAAATGACCAACGCAACTGCGATCCAGCCGTAGCCGTTGATCCAGCAGCTGGCATTGAAGGAGCCGGACATCATAAGACCCATATAGTAGCCGCCGATGCCCATAATGCCGCAGCCAAGCATAATGTGCAGGTACTTCATCGCCTTTACATTGATGCCCACAGCATCTGCCGCGCCGGGATTCTCGCCCACGGAGCGCAGCCGCAGACCGGGGGCGGTATGCTTCAGATACCACCACATCACAAGGGCGATCACAACGCCAAGGTACACCAGCAGACTGTGATTAAACAGCCCCTGACCGATCAGAGGGATCTTGGAAAGCAGGGGGATGGAAATATCTGCAAAGCCCTCCTTGATGCCGGAATAGTCGATCATTGCAGGCCATTTCTTCATAGAACGCAGACCGTTGCCAATGAAGAAGTACACACCAAGACCGAAGGTGGTCAGGGTCAGACCGGTGATATTCTGGTTTGCCTGGAGAGATACGGTAAGGACTGCAAACAGAAGTCCGCACAGCGCTGCTGCGCCGAAGGCAGCCAGAATGCCCACAACAATGGAATTGGTCCAGCAGCCTACCAGATAGCCGATGATCGCACCCACTGCCATAATGCCTTCCACGCCCAGGTTCAGAGAGCCGGATTTTTCCACAATGATCTCACCCACAGTGCCGTAAAGCAGGGGGATGTTATACACCACGATGTTGTGGAGGAAGGAGGTTACAACGCCTAATTTATCCATTCTTCTTACCTCCCTTTCTCTCGATCACAAAGCGGAAACGGATCATAAAATCTGCCGCCAGCACCAGGAACAGGATCACGCCCTGGAGCATATTGGCAAAGCTGGAGTCCACCTTGGAGAAGGTGGTCGCCGCCACCTCAGAGCCAAAGTGCAGCACACAGATCAGGGCGGACACGATGAAGATCGCCCAGGTGTTCAGCTGGGCAAGCCAGGCAACGATGACACCCGTCCAGCCCACATCATTGGTAATGGAGGTGGACAGGACACCGGCAGTGCCCACCTTGAAGGCAGCAGCCAGACCGATAAGACAGGCAGACAGGAACACAGTCCGCAGCACGATGCGGCTGACCTTCATACCCGCGTACCGGGCAGAGCCAACACTGTCACCCACCACGCTGATCTCATAGCCCTGCTTTGTATATTTCAGGTACACAAACACCAGCGCGCCAATGAGGAACACAAGGATCACGCAGATATTCAGCTCAAATTTGCCCCCCATAGGAATGGTGGGGAAGCGCACCAGATCACTGAACTTTTCAAACACGGGGCGGGCGGACTTCTCCTGGAGGAAGAAGTTCCAGTCTGCCTTGGTCTCGCCGATGAACATCAGGATATACAGCGCCACATAGTTGAGCATCAGAGTCAAAAGCGTCTCATTTGTGCCGAATTTCACCTTCAGCGCTGCCACGCTGACACCGTAGATGCCTGCCACCAGCATTGCCGCAAGGCACATCACGATCAGCGTCAGCCACTGGGGCAGGATGGGTCCCAGCTTAAAGGCAACGGCTGCTGCCGCAATGGCGCCCATAATGAACTGACCCTCGCCGCCGATGTTCCAGAAGCGCATTTTAAAGGCAAGGGAAAGCGCCACAGAGGTCAGCACCAGAGGCACAAACTCCTTCAGATAGTTGATCACATTTTTATAGGCGATCCTGTTGCCGATGGTACCGATGGTGAACATCCGGGTGAAGTACTTCACAGGGTCCACGCCCATTGCCAGCAGCAGTGATGCACCCAGAAGCAGCGCAAGCACCACTGCACCGGCGTAGAAGCAGAGCTTCTTCCACAGGGGGCAGGCATCCCGTTTCACAATATGAAATTTCATTCTGCTTCCCCCTCCCCTTTCTTTTCACCAAAGCGGGTATCTCTTGCAATGCCCGCAGGCTTGTCCTCATACTTGTCCGTCAGATTCAGAGCGCCGGTCATCATCAGACCCAGCTCCTCCTTGCTGGTCTTGTGGGCGTGGACAACACCCATCACCCTGCCGTGGCAAAGCACCAGGATCTTATCGCAAAGTGCCATCATCACATCCAGATCTTCACCAACAAAGAGGATGCCCACACCGCTTTCCTTCTGGCGGTTGAGAATATTATAAATGGCATAGGAAGAACCAATGTCCAGACCGCGCACGGGATAGGCAGTGACGATGACATTAGGACCTGCCTTGATCTCTCTGCCCAGGAGCACCTTCTGCACATTGCCGCCGGAGAGACGGCGCACAGGGGTCTCGGTGGAGGGTGTCACCACCTCCAGCTCCCGAATCACCTGCTCCGCATCGGCGCGTCCCTGCTTCCGGTCCACGAAGGGACCCTTGGCTTCCGCGTAATTCTTCAGCAGCATATTGTCCGTAATGGACAGGCTGGGAGAAAGGCCCATACCCAGACGGTCCTCGGGAATGAAGGACATCGAGATGCCCTTTTCCAAAATTGC
>JAZNZZ010000092.1:0-7021 GCA_045595205.1 Faecousia sp. | reverse complement strand
TATCCAGGAAAACACCAAGGCCGTCTTTGGTGAGACCATTGCCAACCCGGCGCTGAACGTGCTGGACATCGAAAAGTTCGCCAGGGTGGCCCACGAGCATGGCATTCCCCTGATCATCGACAACACCTTCGCCACCCCTGTCAACTGCCGTCCCATCGAATGGGGTGCTGACATCGTCACCCATTCAACCACCAAGTATATGGACGGCCATGCATCCGCTGTCGGCGGCTGCATCGTGGACAGCGGCAAGTTCGACTGGACGCAGTACCCCGACAAGTTCCCCGGTCTGTGCACCCCCGATGACAGCTATCACGGTGTGACTTATACCGAGCGCTTCGGACTTGCCGGCGCATTTATTACCAAGTGCACCGCACAGCTGATGCGTGACCTTGGCTCGATCCAGTCTCCCCAGAGTGCATTCTATCTGAATCTGGGTCTGGAAAGCCTGCCCTTCCGTATGCGCCAGCACTGCAGCAATGCACAGGCTATCGCTGAGTTCCTCCAGAGCAATGAGAAGGTAGCCTGGGTCAAGTACAGCGGCCTGAAGGGTGACAAGTATTACGAGCTTTCTCAGAAGTATATGCCGGGTGGCTCCTGCGGCGTTATTTCCTTCGGTCTCAAGGGTGGCCGTAAGGCAGCCGAGACCTTTATGAAGCATATGAAGCTGGGCGCCATCGAGACCCATGTGGCAGACTCCCGTACCTGCTGCCTGCATCCCGCTTCTGCGACCCACCGTCAGATGACCGATGAACAGCTGGATGCCGCCGGTGTGGGCGCGGATCTGATCCGTCTGTCCTGCGGTCTTGAGAATGCACAGGATCTTATTGCAGATCTGGCACAGGCGATCGAGAAGGTGTAAATATGGCATTAAAACCTACCAACATTTTACGCTCCCCGTGGATGTATGAGATGAAGCCCTTCCACATTGTGGACAATCTCTACTATGTGGGTGATAAAAAGGTGTCCTCCCACCTGTTTGATACGGGAGAGGGACTGCTGATCCTGGACACCGGCTTTCCCAACTGCGAGTACCTGTTGCTGGAAGCTATCCGGGATCTGGGCTTTGATCCCCACGATGTCCGCTGGATCCTTCACAGCCACGGACACTATGATCACTTTGGTGCGACCCGCGCAATGGTGGAAAAATACGGCTGCAAGACCTATCTCCCGGAGGCAGACCTGCCTCTGATGACCACCCGGTCTCAGCTGAATTACTGCGTCAGCGCAGGACTCTGTTATGAGCCGCCCTACGATAACTTCTTTGAAACGGATGTCCCGGTGAAGCCGGGAGATGTGCTGACCTTTGGTAATACAAAGGTGGAGGTCTTTGATGCCTCCGGCCATACCCCCGGTACAGTATGCTACCGTTTCACCCTTCCCGGCGGTCTGAAGGCGGCAATGCACGGCGGTATCGGAAGAAACACCCTGGCCAGCAGCTATGCCAAAAAGTATGATCTGGGCACCGCCTGGCGGGAGGCTTACGCCGCATCCCTGAAGCGCCTGAAGGGGCTGGAGGTGGATGTGGTGCTGGGCAATCATCCCTACCAGACCCGTACCTTTGAAAAGCTGGAAAATACCACAAAGGAGCATAACGCCTTTGTGGATCCCACGGAATGGGACCGTTTTCTGGAAGATACGGAGGAAAAGCTTCTTGAATTTTTGAAGGAAGATCCGATGTAATAAAAATCTGTCATTCAGAGAAGCAACGCCACGAAGGATCTCCATAAACAGCCAAATGTCATCCTGAGGAGCAACGCGACGAAGGGTCCCCATCCTTATGAAAGGGACTTCATCGAAGCGTTTCTCAGGATGACATTTTTATACTTGACATACCTAGATTATCTATGTATACTATACATAGATAATCTAGGTATAAAAATTTTGGAGGTGTTTTTATGAAGATCGAAAAAAGCCTGCTCTCCGGCAGTACGCCCCTTCTGGTGCTCTCTCTTTTGAAGGATGGGGATAAGTACGGCTATGAAATGGCACAGACCCTTGCGGAGCGTTCCGACCACACCTTTGAGCTGAAGGAGGGGACACTGTACCCCTTGCTGCACACTCTGGAAAAAAACAAGCTGGTGCGGTCCTACACAAAGGAAACACCGGAGGGAAGACAGCGGAAATACTACACCCTTACAGAGGACGGACGGGATCAGCTGGAGCGCAAAACACAGGAGTGGAAGCTGTTCTCGGAGAAGGTAAATGCAGTGATCGGAGCAACACCCTGCACAACGTGAGGTGGCGGCTATGGCAAATCGGGAATTTTATTACTGGTGCCGGGATGCAGTTTCCGGTATCCGCTACTGGAGGGACAGAAATAAAGTCTTTACAGAGCTGTACGAGCACTTGGAGGACCGCTACGCGTCTTTTCTGGAAAAAGGATATTCACCCAAGGATGCAGAGAAAAAGACACTGGAGGCGATGGGGAGCGCCACAGAGCTGGCACCGCAGCTTGCGGCGATCCATAAGCCCCATTGGGCATATGCCGCCATTGCCACCCGGGTGCTGGCGCTTGCCCTTGTGATCCACTGTATTGGCTTTGGTGTCCGGTTTTTGACGGACAATACTTTTTATGATCCGGGTGACGATGCCTGGGATCCTTATACCGAAGGCAGGGGAGAGCGGGTAGCCTATGCAGAGCCTGATACCAGAGTGCGCGCATCCGGCTACACTTTCTCTGTGGAAAAGGCGGCGTTATGGCGCACCCGGTACAGTGAGCCTACAGACAAGGGAGAATACTTTGATGCTTTGTATTTGCAGCTGAAGGTCACAAATCCCTTGCCCTGGATGCGGGAACAGACAGCTGTGCGGCATATGTGGGCGGTGGACAGCAACGGCACATATTACGAAAGCTTTGAAAACAGTCTGGATGCCTCCGGCGAGGGAACACCCTGGGTCTCTTACAGAGTGTTCAATACGGGACTTTTTACCTATGAATATGAGCTGTCCTTCCAGGAGTCCTCCGAGGATATGCAGTGGGTGGAGCTTCATTATGACCGGGACGGACGGAATATGGTGCTCCGGGTGGACCTGACAGGAGGTGAGGACCGGTGAAGAAGCTTTTTGAAAGCCTTCGGGAGCGCGTAGGTGCATTCTTTGACAGAATCCCAAGGAAAACCCAGGTGGCGGTCAATGTGCTGCTGATCCTTCTGTGTCCTGTGCTGATCTATATATTTGCAGGTGCACCGGCACTTACAGTGGAGCAGGGCTTCCGCCGGGCAGAGAAGGAGAATCTGGTCGGTCCTTCCCAGATCCTTGGCGTTGAGACTGTGGACGGATTGCTGACCAATACCCTTGTGGTGGCAAAAACGGAAGAGGGCGTGATCCTCTACACCCAAAGGCACGAGGCAAACTGGCCGGTGAACCCTCTGGTTTACAAAGAGCGGACAGGAGATCTGATGATCTGCGGTTCTCCTGCGATGCTAAGCGCCATAGTACCCCCTGAAGGGGATGATCTGACAGTGATCCTCTTTGATGACCACCCCCAGGCGGTGCGGGCAGAGCTGGATATGGAGCTTTTCTGGGAGGACAGGGAGACAGGAAAGCAGTACCGTTATTCCTATTCACTCTCCGGGATGCGAACCAATCCGGGATACATCCGAATGGACTATGATGTGCAGTGGCACGACTGGCTGGGGATCAATGATCATCCGGAGAACATAGCGATCCGTCAGTTTGTCACCCACAGCGGAGACTGCTGTTATAAAGCACCGGCAGGGGAGTATCCTGCCACGGTGCGGCTGTATGATGGGAATGGGCAGCTGATCCACCGGGAAAATACCTTTTTGTTTCCCACACAGGAGGACAAAGCTATTGACAAAGAATGACAAAAGTTGTTAAATAGTAAGGAATCATAATTTGCTGGGAGGCATTGTTTATGCGTATTGGTATCGGTGGTCTCCACCACGAAACAAACTCTTTTTCCAATATTCCCATTACCCATAAGGTGCTCAGTGACCGCACTTATATAGGGCAGGATATCATAAAAGCAATGCGGGGTGTCCGCAACTATGTGGGCGGCTTCATTGCTGCAGCCGAGGAGCTGGGTGTGGAGCTGGCACCCTCTGCAATGGGGTACTGCACTCCCTCCGGTCATATCACCAAGGATGCTATGGAATACCACCGGGATCTGATCGTGGAGGGCCTGTGGAAGGCGCACCGGGAAAAGCCTTTGGATGCCATTGCCCTGAACCTTCACGGAGCAGGTGTGGCAGATGACTATCACGATGCTGACGGTGAGATCCTCCGTGCCGTCCGGGAGCGCTTCGGCCCGGATATGCCCATCGGTACTGCCCAGGATCTCCACGCAAATATCGACGATCCCCTTGTGGCAATGGCGGATACGGTGGTGGGTGTTAAGGGCTACCCCCATGTGGATATGTATGAGACAGGTATCATTGTTATGAAGCAGCTGGTGGAGATGGTACAGACCGGCAAGCGCCCTGCCATCGGTCTGGTGCGCCTGCCCTGGCTGATCGCTCCTGCCGAGGGTGTTACCACCAGTGGTCCTGCACACGATGTGCAGCAGCTGTGCTACCGCAAGGAGGAAGAGGTGGAAAAGCTGATGGCTGCCACCTTCTTCCAGGGCTTCCCCTATGCGGATGTGGAGGAGTGTGCGGTTACGGTGGTCACCGTGGCAAGAGATCAGGAAACTGCCGATGCGGTTGCCCACGACATCGCCGCCTATGCCTGGAGCCGCCGCAGAGATTTTGCCGTTCCTGCCAATTCTGCGGAAAAGGCATTTGACCTGGCGCTGCAGCTGGATAATTCCAAAGCTCCCATCGTTATAAACGAATCCTCCGACAACACCGGCGGCGGTGGCCCCGGTGACGGCACACACCTTCTGCGGGAGATGGTGAAGCGGGATCTGCCCGGTTCTGCCTATGGTTATATTTACGACCCTGAGGTCGTTCAGCAGGCAGTGGCTGCCGGTGTGGGTGCAAAGATCGATTGTATGCTGGGTGCGAAAATGGACAAGCTCCACGGTGAGCCTCTGGAGCTGAAGGATGCCTATGTGAAGCTGATCTCCGATGGCAGATGGATCAATCAGTCTCCTATGGGTGGCGGCGGTCTCAGCAACATCGGTCTGGCCGTATGTCTGGAGGTAGGCAATGTGTCCATCATCGTGGGCTCCAACCGTATCCAGCCTATGGACGACGGTATGCTCCGCATTGCGGGTCTGCGCTGGGATCTGCTGAAGTTTGTGGGTCTTAAGTCCTCCCAGCACTTTAAGGGCTGGTGGCTGGAGCGTGCCGGCGGTATCGTTCCCTGTGACAGTCCCGGTATCCACTGCGCCGACCTGAGGGTGTTTGATTTTGAAAATACCCATACCGACTATTTTCCTCTGGGAGATCCTGACTGGGAGTAAATATGGAGCTTACATTCGAACAAATCAAAAGCATTACCTGCGGCGCAGTTTCTGTGGAGGAAACAGAGGCAGGAATCCGCTTCTACCGTTTCACCAAGGATCAGCTTGCCATCTATCCCAAAAGGAGGGAAGCTTTGGTCCTGAAGAGTCTGGCATCCAGCGGTGTGAAATTCTGCTTTGAGACAGACAGCGAGACCCTCTTTGTAAAAGGCGTCTTTGAGCACGCCTCTGCCCGTTCCTATTTCTCTCTGGATGTGAAGGTCAATGGGGAAGTGGTGGACAGTCTGGACAATTTCTCCGATGTGGAGATCCCACCCATCTATGTGGACATTCAGTTTCCTATGGGCCGCTATGAGAAGCTGTTTCAGCTGGGGAAGGGGATGAAGAAGGTCACAGTCTATCTGCCCTGGAATAAGATCGTCACTCTGGAATCCCTCTGCCTGGATGACGGCAGTGTGATAAAGCCTGTGAAGTTTTCCAAAAAGCTGCTGGCATATGGGGACTCCATCACCCAGGGCTTCGACGCAATGCGAAACTATAACCGACAGATCGCCCGCCTTTCTGAAGCACTGGATGCTGAGGAGTTCAGCAGAGCGGTGGGGGCGGAGCGTTATGACCCGGAGCTGGCAGCTCTGCGGGATGACTTTGATCCCGACTATATTGTCGTAGGCTACGGAACAAACGATTTTTCCGGTCTGACACCGGAGGAGTTTAATTCCAACTGCAGCGGCTTTTACCGGGAGCTTGAAAAGCATTATCCCAATGCAAGGATCTTTGCAATCACACCTATTTGGCGTGCCGATATGGAAAATCCCCGTGCATTTTCTTCCTTCTTTGATATTGAAAAGGGCATCCGCAATGCCACAAAGAATATGAAGAATGTGACGGTGATCGACGGTATGACCCTTGTGCCCCACGATCCCAAATTCTATGCCGACGGAAGGCTGCACCCCAACGATGCAGGCTTTGAGCATTATTTCCGGAACCTTTGGAAAGCGGTAAAAGAAGCCTTATAAAAAATCTGCTGACTCAAAACGAGCAATGTCATTTAGATAAGAAAAAGCGTGTCATTCTGAGGACCCTGAGCGAAGTCGAAGGGGACGAAGAATCTCCTTCAAAATACGATGGAGATCCTTCGCTGCGCTCAGGATGACACGCTTAGCTTAATGGCATTACTCAAAAACGAGTCAGCAGATTTTTTAGATGTTATTCTTGCAGTCTGCACAGTTGCCGCGGGATTTCATTTGCAGCTCCTGCATCTTCATACTCACCGTGGTGCAGGGGGGCACGGAGCTTGTAATAAAAGCACTGGCACCGATGACACAGCCCTGACCGATCACAGTCTCGCCGCCCAGAATGGAGGCATTTGCGTAAATGGTCACATTGTCCTCAATGGTGGGATGGCGGCGCTTACCCCGAAGGCTCTGACCGCCCCGGGTAGACAGACCGCCAAGTGTAACACCCTGGTAGATCTTCACATTTTCGCCGATCACCGTGGTCTCACCAATGACGATGCCGGTGCCGTGGTCAATGAAAAAGTTTTTACCGATGGCAGCACCGGGGTGAATGTCGATGCCGGTGACACTGTGGGCATACTCCGTCATAATCCGGGGGATCATGGGCACTTTAAGAACATACAATTCGTGAGCCAGA
>JAZNZZ010000091.1:0-3934 GCA_045595205.1 Faecousia sp. | reverse complement strand
GGCACAAAGCCCACCTGCAAAGCTCTGCCCGTTACTTCAGCGGTATCTGTGCTTAGAAATCTACGACCCAAGGGGGATGGATGATTTGGTCAGGCAAGAATTTATGAAGCAGATGGGCTGCCGCCCATCAATGAATAAAATGAAGCCTGAGCCAATCAGACGCCCACTTGGGCGGGTTCGAGTTACACTGCTCAGGTTATGGAGGATTTTATTATGAATGCTGTATTTGAAAAAAAGGAATACTTTCAGCTCTCCGCCAGCCGTGTCACCGGCTTCCGGGGGTATATGCCTATGTTTCACCCCCACGGGGAGCTGCTTTATGTGACAGAAGGGGCCATTCCCATCACCGTGGACGGCAAAAGCCACCTGTTGAAGGCAGGGGAAATGCTGGTTTTGTTTCCCTATCTGACCCACTCCTACGAGGACGCGCCGGGGGCCTCTGCTTTGATCCTGCTGTTTGACCCCAAGGAGACCGCCTTTGACAACACCCTGCTCACCGCAAAGCCGGTATGCTGCTACACAGAAGCGGCCTCCCTTCTGCCCCTTATGGAACGGGCGGTGGAAATGGCAAAGCGTGACCGTCCCAAAACCGCTATGGCATATGTCAATGCCCTTCTGGGGGAGCTTTTGGAGCTGCTGGTGCTGGAGCCACACAACGGACCCTCCGGGGATATGACGGTGCAGCTGCTGTCTTATTGTGCGGAGCATTTTGCAGAGGACATTACCGTCAGCGCCCTTGCCGCGAAGCTCTACATCAGCGAAAGCTATGTGTCCAAATTATTTTCCCGGCAGCTGGGGTGCAGCTGCCGGGAGCACATCAACAAGCTTCGCATTCACAAGGCGCAAAATCTCCTGGAGAGCACCGACCTTCCCATCGGGCAAATTATGGCGATGTGCGGCTTTCAGAATCAGAGCAGCTTCAACCGCATTTTCCGCACCCTCACCGGCAGATCTCCCCGACAATACAGAAAAAACAAATAAATTCATATTTATCGTGCTCTTTGGAATGATGTCGTAGGGGCGGATATTATCCGCCCGTCATTGCCGAAGGCAATGGTGATTTGCGTTGCAAATCACGCGGGCGATTGATAATCGCCCCTACAATGTCATTCGATAGACTGAACGATAAATATGAATTTGCAACGCGGTGTGGTGTATCGTTACCGAGCATTTTTGGGGCGTTTTATTCCGCACCGTGCACGAGTTGGGGTGAAGCGCCCTTGCGCTTCAAATTGTAATTTGAAAGACCGCCGAAGCTTCGGCGGTCTTTGGTGTTTATTGAGGGATCACATCTACGATCACATTTTGTTCATTAAATAAAAGCTTCATCGTTGTGGCAGCAACCACCTTTTCTGCCACAGTCTTGTCCAGACACAGAAGAGTATCAAAGCTGCTGCCCTCCAGCAGGATCACAGAATAGAAGCCGTTGTTTACTTCCCTGCACTGGTCCCATTTTCCGGGGGCGGGGTTTGTATAAACCTTGTCATCACAAACAGGTACGAATTCCGGGGTCAGGTAGCCCTCCCGTTTTTCGACTTTGACTGCGCCGCTTTGGGCAAAAATATCGTTCAGCTGACCGATGAGCTGCTCCTGCACCAGCTCCGCCATTCCCTTGGGGAACTTGGTGATCTCCGCCTCATAGGTGATCTCCCAGTCAAAGGAGGGGGGTGTGGGGAGATAACCCATCGACCGGTTTGCACAGGAGGCATAGAAGGTCATTGGGAAGGGAGAAGCATCCCGGACTGCCATTGCATTGGTATCAAAAATTTCAAAGGGAGCGGTGACACAGGCCCAGTCACCTACGGAGAAGGCATACAGGGGCACTTCCGTATCGTTGCCGGATTTATTCTTTGCCACGAAAAGATTTTCGGACAGGAGAATGTCCTCTGCCTTGCCGGGGGTCAGCTTGCTCTCCAGCACCTCTCCTGCATTATCTGCAAGGATCTTTCCCAGTACCTTATATTCGCCCTTTCCATAATCCACCTCTCCGGTGATCTGGGAGCCATTGTTTACATTGCCGGAGCCGCTGAGCACAAAGGAAACAAGGCAATCGTACCGGGTCTCCAGCTCCGTACGCAAAGCGCCTGCATAGTTGGGGCTGGCATAGAAATAGTTCTCGCCCGGCATACCGGTGGGATGCCCCTGCCAGTTTACAAGCACCACAGGCTTTTTCTCTCCCTGCCGGGTAAATTTCACCACCTGCAGGAGATTGTCCACGGCGCTGTAATGACCCACCAGCTGATCCTTGGGCAGGGTACCCACAGCTCTGCCCTGATACTTGCCGTCAGTCAGAAGGTAATGGCGGACAGTGTTCAGCCGGTCCACCCGCTGGAAGCCGGTCTCCATCGTGGCAGGTGCCAGATCTGCCAGTGCCGCCTTTGCGCCCTCTGCGATCCGCCCCTTTATAAGGGTGATGTACTCCGTTACGCCGGGAAAGGCGGTGGATGTCACATAGGGAGAGGAGTGGCTGTGAGATGCGGTAAACAGGATGTGGCTCACAGGAAGTCCGGTTTCCCCGGAAATGGTCTCCCGCAGCTCGTCAAAGATCTCTGCCCGGCAGCCGCTGAGATCGTGGGAGATAAAAAGCAGCTTTTCTCCCCCGGGATCGGAAAAGGCAACACAGGTGGCATACAAGGTTTCCAAAACGCCTTTGGAGAACCGTTCCCCCTCATCACCGTAGCCACCCAGCGGAACAGAGCTCTCAGGGGAGATGTCCGCCTTGGCATAGCCAACGCAGAATGTATCCTGCTTGGGTGTCTGTACACCTTCCTCCCCGCCGCAGCCGGCGAACAGGCAAAAAAGCATTGCTGCACACAAGGTAAACACAATATACTTTTTCATAGCGAACCTCCACTGCTGTAGATATATGTTTTTATACCATATTTTTGTTCTCAGCACAAGCGACAAAAACACTTTGACTGGGTGAGCGACCGGCAAATTTCCGGTACTCCCTGCTGAAATAGGCGGTATCGTTAAAGCCTGCCGCAGCTGCTGCCTGAGCAACGGAGTATTCTCCGGTCTGCAACAGCTCCCGGGCATACAGCAGGCGCTTGTGCCGGATATACCGGGCAGGGGGCATACCGAAGGCGCTGTGAAACAGCCGCCGCAAATAGGGCTGGCTCACGCCGCAAAGCCGGGAAAGCTCAGGCACTGTGATCTCCCGGGTGGTGAAGTTTTCATCAATATAAGAGACCGCCGGTGCCAGCACCGTTTCCCTGCGGGACAGGGGACTGTACTCCTCCTGCTGCTGGGCAAGGATGGCAAAAATGGCATAGAGCTGAGAAAGGCAAAGCTCCCGGCAGCCGGGGCGCCTTTGCCGCCAGCTGTTTTCCGCGTGGGAAAAGAAGGACAGCACCGCCTTCGACCGGACAGTCAAAAGAAAGGGTTTGTCTGACAAAGGCGCTTCCAGAAGAAAATTGATGGCGTGGACACCGGCATCCGGCTCCGGGGACGGCTCTGCCCTGTCCACCGTATAGCTGCACCCCCGGGGCAGGTACACGCATTGCCCCGGACTGCATACCAGCACCTGACCGTCTGAAAAGCGGTAGGTGGTGGTGTGATCCACATTATAGGCAAGACCGTGGGCGCTTCGGTTTGTATGCACCGGCGCACCGCTGCCCGCCGGCACAAAGAGGGCAGCGGTGATTTTTTGCACCACAGGCTCGTTTTGAAACAGTTTCATACAGATCACCTCTGTAAAATTATAATATTTTGTTTCGGATAAGTCAAATGTTTCGTATTTTTCTTGCAAAGCTTCCCGCCTTTTGTTAAGCTACAAACAGCGTTTAGAATTCCAATTTATCGTTCAGTACAATCCTCCGTGTCATTCCGAGCCAGTGCACACACTGGCGTGGGAATCCGTTCCAAATACTTACTTTACGGATTGCCACACCAGTGACATAGGTCACTGGTTCGCAATGACAACGGGGGTGAC
>JAZNZZ010000090.1:0-3338 GCA_045595205.1 Faecousia sp. | reverse complement strand
CGCCTCTGGCATTTGCCAGCGCCTCCGTGGCTGCCTTGGGTTCGATGCCCAGAGCAAAGGCACAGCCGAGGGCGGTCATTGCATTGTACACCGTAAACTTGCCGGGAATGGGCAGCTTCACCGGATACTGCTTTCCGCCGTAGTTTGCTGCAAAGGAAATGCCGTCAGACAGAAGCGTAATGTCACTTGCAAAAAGCTCTGCTTCTCCGGAGGCAGAGGTGGTGAGCACAGGGGCGCTTGTCTTGGCGCACATTCTGTCAAACCAGCTGTCATCCCGGTTGGCAACGCAGGCCTCGCTGCGGGCAAAAAGCTCTGCCTTGGTGTCACAGTAGTTTTCCATCGTCTTATGGAAATCCAGATGGTCCTCTGTAAGGTTGGTAAAGGCTGCCACATCAAAGGTCACACCGCCCACACGCTCCAAAGCGATCGCGTGGGAGGACACCTCCATAATGGCGTGGGTGCAGCCTGCATTCCGCATTTTCCCAAACAGTGCCTGCAGGTCCAGACTCTCCGGGGTGGTACGCTCCGCAGGTACGGACTCATTTCCAATCATATTGTCCATGGTACCGATGAGACCCACCTTTGCACCCAGTGTCTGCTCCAGGATGTGCTTCAGAAGCAGTGTGGAGGTAGTCTTGCCGTTGGTGCCGGTGATGCCGATGAGCTTCATTGCCTTTGCAGGATGGCGGTAGAAATTTGCACCCAGCTGAGCAAGTGCCAGTCTGTCAGATGCCACCAGAACATAGGGAATGTCCTCCACAGGCTTCACCGCAGTGACCACCGCAGCAGCACCCTTCTCCAGTGCCATAGGGATATACTTATTGCCGTCGGTGACAAAGCCGGTCACCGCCACAAAAAGGCTGCCCGGTGTGACCTTACGGGAATCGTACACGATCTCCGTGATCTCCAGCTCTGTATCCACGCAGGTCTCCAGCACCTGAATATCCTGCAGCAATTCTCTCAGCTTCATATCTATGCATCCTTTCGGTCTTAGGTTTAAGTTCCTGTTTATCGATGTGTTGTAGGGGCGGATATTATCCGCCCGTCATCGCCACAGGCGATGGTGATTTGGAAAGCAAATCACGCGGGCGATTGATAATCGCCCCTACGACAACTGTCATCCTGAGCAAAGTCGAAGGATCTCCTTCGTATTTTGAAGGAGATTCTTCGTCGCGTTGCTCCTCAGAATGACACAAAGCTGTTATGGGGTCTCGGTTTTGGGGACGCCAAGGTACGGGAGGATGTCTCCCAGAACAGCACCCACGGTGGGAGCTGCCATCACACCCCCGGAAATGTAGATGCCCGTTGCCCGGGAGGGGGTGTCCAGCGCCACCAATACAATATACTGCGGATCATCCATAGGCGCAATACCCACAAATGACACGATTTTATCCATTACTCTTTGACCGTTCTCGTCAAATATGTCAATTTTTTCGCTGGTGCCGGTCTTTCCACCAATGGAAAACCCGGAAATTCCGGCATTTTTGGCAGTCCCTTCCGTCACCACGGATTCCAGAAGGCTGCACATAATTTTTGAGGTCTCCGGCTTGATCACCTGCCGCAGCACCGTAGGCTCCTGCTTCAGTACCGTGTTGCCTTCAGCATCCAGTACCTCGGAGACGATGTAAGGCTCCAGAAGCTTGCCGCCGTTTACCACCGCGGATATTCCCCGCACCAGCTGCAGAGGGGTCAGCTTGAAGGTCTGTCCGAAGGAGCCGGAGGTGAGAGAGGCTGTGCCCCATTTCTCCGTATCGGTGATCAGCTTTTTGTCAAAGAATACGCCCTTGCTCTCCCCTGCCAGATCGATGCCGGTCTTTTCCGTCACCCCAAATGCCTGCACATACTCATAAAACCGCTCACCGCCCAGCTTCAGGGCAATGTGGGCAAAGGCAATGTTGCAGGAGTTTTGCAGTGCCTGGGGTGTCTGCTCACTGCCGTGACCGGTGGAGCGCCAGCAGTGCAGCAGCTGGGATCTGCCCGGGATCTGCTCTGCGCCCTTGCAGTAAAAGGCGGTGTTCAGATCGATAGCGCCGCAGTCCAGCGCTGCCGCCATAGTCATCACCTTAAAGGTAGACCCCGGCTCGTAGCCGTCGGATATGCAACGGTTGCGCCACTGCTTCAGCTGTGCCTCCCGCAGGGCAGCCATATAGTCCTCTTTATCTGTCAGCAGCTGCAGCTGCAGCCTTGTTTCTTCATCGAAGATCTCCTGATAGTGATTGGGGTCATAGCCGCCCAGAGTCGCCATTGCCAGGATCTCCCCGGTATTCACATTCATCACCATACCAAACGCGCCGTTTTGCACATCGTAACGGCGGATGGCTGTTTCCATCTGATTTTCAAGACAGGCCTGCACCGTGGTATCCAGTGTCAGGATCACACTGCACCCTTCCCTTGAGGGAACAAACCCTTCGTAGGAATAGGGCATATCCATCTCGTTGTTGCCCTTGGTGGTGATGACCTTGCCGGGGCTGCCCTCCAGAAAGCTGTTATAGGCTGCCTCGATCCCCTCAGAGCCAACCAGGGAATCATTGGTAAAGCCGATGACCTGAGAGGCAAGACTGCCCATTGGGTAGTACCGCTGGGCAGAGGGCTCAAGGTGGATGCCCTGTATATCGTTTTCGTTGATAAAGCTGCGAAGCTTCTGCGCCGTCTCCTCATCCACCCGGGCGGCGATCTGCTTATAGCGCTTTGTCATATCCTGCCCCTGCTCCTTCACCCACTGGGGATCCTTGTCAAAAAGCGCCCCAAGGGTCTGAGCGATCAGGTCCAGATCCTCCTTTGCCTGCTTCAGCTCCCGGGGGTCCAGATACACATTTTCCACCGTGCGGCTGCAGGCAAGGATATTCATATTGGTATCGTAGATCGTACCCCGCTCCCCGGTCACCGGGGTGGTGCGGGACTGATTCCGCAGTGCCAGGTCTGCATAATAGCTGTGGTCCGTGACCATAAGCCCCCAAAGTCTTACGGTCAAGGGCACAAATGCCAGCACCCCCAGCAGGGCAGCGACCAGCATAATTCTTTGGTGCTGACGGGTGTCACCACGGACACGGACATAGGTTTTGGGTCGTTTCACAAAGCTCCCTGCCTTTCTGAATAAGTCCAGAATGGGCAGTAAGGGAATCCTTACCGCCCATCGCAGTTCTTATTTCAGTCTATTGGCACGGGATGGCACTTTATGCAAACAAGCCGGTCAAAAATGTAAACAACCGTTCCCAGGGGTAAGCAGTGGGGAGTCGAACACCGACAGCCCCACAACCGTCCTTTCGTTTGTATTTTTGTTTATCTTCCTTGCCTTGCGCCAGCAAGGCTGCGTCATCTGCACAAAACTCCAAAGCAAA
>JAZNZZ010000089.1:0-7795 GCA_045595205.1 Faecousia sp. | reverse complement strand
ATTCCAAAATGGAATGCCGCCAAATTTCAATTTATCGGGCAATTATGCTGTCATTCTGAGGCTCGCTGCGCTCGCTCAGGATGACATTTTATTATCTTAATAGAAATCGACGCTTTTTTCCTGAGTCTTTGAACGATTCGTAAACTTACCGCTTCCCCACTTGCCAATTACCAAAAACAGGCTATAATGGGAGCAGGTGATGTTCTATGAAAAAGCTTCTGTTTGTTATGAATCCCAATGCAGGCACCAAAAAGGCCAACAAATATCTGACCGACATCCTCTCCCTATTCACCAGGGCAGGCTACGAGACAAATGTACATATTACCCGAAGCCAGGGTGACGGAAAGCAAGTCGTGGCACAGCGGGCAAAGGATGTGGACCTTGTGGTCTGCTGCGGCGGTGACGGCACCTTCAACGAGACCGTGGCAGGTCTTTTGGAAAGCGGCGCAAAATGTCCTGTGGGCTATATCCCCGCAGGCTCCACCAATGATTTTGCCAACAGCTTGGGACTCCCCAGTGATCCCCTGAAGGCTGCCGAAAAGATCGCATACGGCACCCTCTCTGCTTACGATGTAGGCAGCTTTAACGGCAGATATTTTACTTATGTGGCATCCTTCGGTGCGTTTACAAAAACAAGCTACACCACACCGCAAAACATCAAAAATGCCCTGGGACATACTGCTTATATCCTCAGCGGCATTCAGGAGCTCTCCCAGATCCGGGCAGTCCACGGCAAATTCACCCTGGACGATGAGGTGATCGAGGATGATTTCCTGTTTGGTGCTATCTGTAATTCCAACAGTCTGGGCGGCATTCTGACCTTAGACCCCAAGCAGGTGGATATGCAGGACGGAAAGTTTGAGCTTCTGCTGGTCCGTGCTCCCAAGGATCTCATTGAACTGGGCGAATGCATTCAGGCAGTGCAGAAGCAGGTATACAACTGCAAAATGATCACCTTCCGCAGGGCTTCCCGTATTCAGATCCATATAGAGCCCCTCCCCTGGTCACTGGACGGAGAGGCGCAGCGAGGCAGAGAAGAAATACTGGTGGAAAACATCCACCAAGCCTTTGAATTGGTGAAATAATATGATCAATACCACCCTTTGTTACATCACCCGGGGAAATGATGTACTGATGCTCCACCGGGTCAAAAAAGAAAAGGACATCAACAAGGACAAGTGGATCGGCATCGGCGGCAAATTTGAGGGTGAGGAATCTCCCGACGAATGCCTCCTCCGGGAAGCCAAAGAGGAGACCGGACTGACCCTTACCGCCTGGCGCTGCCGGGGTGTAGTCACCTTTTTAAATGATTGCTGTCCCGGAGAGTTTATGTACCTGTTCACCGCCGACGGCTTTGAAGGAGAACTGAAGACCTGCAGCGAGGGTGACCTCCGGTGGGTCAGCCGGGACTTTCTGGATGCACTCCCAAAATGGGAGGGAGATAAGATCTTTCTGGACCTGCTTTGGCAGGATGCTCCCTTCTTCCTGCTGACGCTCCGCTACCACGGCGATGAACTGAAAGAAGCCGTTTTAGACGGCAAAGTGATCCTGTCAAAATAAAAAAGGGGCTGTCTCAACGACAGCCTCTCTTTGTTTCAAATTTCAATATATCGTTCAGTACAATCCGCCGTGTCATTCCGAGCCAGTGCACACACTGGCGTGGGAATCCGTTCCAAATACTTACTTTACGGATTGCCACACCAGTGACTATGTTAATGTATGATTGCCACTGGCAATCATAATCATTTTAATTCGCTGCGCGACGCGCCGCGGTCACTGGTTCGCAATGACAACGGGGGGTGACAGGAAGATAAATACGAACATTACGCTATTCTTACGGTCCTTTTCTGTAATTAACACTGTTTTTCGGGGTTTCTCCGTTCCGGCTCAGGATCTCCGTAACGGTAACAAATTCATAATCTCCCGCCTGCATTTCCTTCATTGCCCGTATTGCACCGTTGACTGTGAAGCTGTACAGATCGTGCATCAGCACAATGTCGCCGTCCCGGGCGTTTCGTATATTCCGGTACACCGTGTCTGTGTTTCTGACCTGCCAGTCGTAGGAATCCCACGACCACATAATGTGAGGCAGCTCAATGGCCTGCAGGACCCGGTCATTATAATTGCCGCCGGGTGTCCGCCAGAGGGTAAAGCCCTTTCCGGTAAGCTCGATCAGCTTTTTATTGCTCTTTTCAAAATCAGCCTTGATCCGTTCTGTGCTCAGTCTGGTCTGATTCTCGTGACCGTAGGAGTGGTAGCCGATCTCGTGTCCCTCTGCCGCCTCCCGCTTGATGGTTTTGGAATACTCGTTCATTCGCTCACCCACCAGGAAGAAGGTGACCCGAATATCGTTTTCCTTGCAGAAGTCCAGAAGCTTTGGCGTATATACGCTGGGGCCGTCATCAAAGGTAAATGCCACCTGCTTCACATTGCAGACCTTCACCTTACAGCTGGCCTTAACACCGCTGTATTTGCCGGTGACCGTGACGGTAACTGTGCCGTACTTTTTACCGGTGACCGTGCCGTCTGCGGCTACCGTTGCAATGGAATCATCGCTGCTGGTAAAGATCAGCTCATCGGAGGAATCCGCAGGCTGCAGGGTTATCACAGGCTTTTTGGTTTTGTCAGGCTTTACTTTATAAAGGGCGCGGTCAAAGGTGATGGAATCCAGCGCCGGTGCTACCTCCACGGTGAGCTCTGCCTTGCTGCCGTTTTCCAGACTGGCGGTGATCACAGCCCTTCCGTAAAACACTGCGGTGACCTTGCCGTCCTCCACCGTTGCCACCTTGGGGTCAGAGGAGGTCCAGGTCACAGTGGCGGATACCGGGTGATTCAGAAGCGCCGTCAAGGTCTGGGAGCTTCCTATGTACAACCGGCAATCCTTTTCTGCAATGGTCACAGTCAAGGCTTCCTCACATACGGTCACCAGCTGACGGCAAAGGATATTGCCCTCCGCATCCAGTCCGTACACAAAGCCGACACCTGCATTACAAGCCGTCAGCATACCCCGGGCGTCCACCGTTACAACGGCTTCATTGTCACTTTGGTAGGTCACCGCGGTCTGTTCCCATTTTCTGCTCTGTCCCGGCTGCAAAAGGAGCAAATCTTCCCGCACACCGGGTCTTCCCGTGATGCTCTGCTGACCCAGCAGCACAGATTTTACCTTCAGAAAATCCGTGACAGACACCTTGCCGTCATAGTTAACATCTCCCGCACAGGCGGACAATGCCTCCAGCTGTTTTCCCAGAACTGCAGACTTCAGCATCAGCAGATCGGAAATACTCACACCGCCGTCACCGTTCAGATCTCCGGTAACCACCGCCGTGGCAGAAACTGTGTCTCCATATTTCACTGTTGTACCGGTACAAACCGTTTCACCCTCTGCAGTCAGACCCTCCGGCGCACAGAGAGACAGCAGCTTATCCGTCTTTGTACCCGGCACGATACCGGTGATATAATCCGCCTCCGGATCGATCACATAATAATCCGACACGATCCCCTCTGTTAAGGGATCATACTGCTCCGCCGTCCGGGCGCTGACCGGAAGGATCAGCAATGCCATCAGCAGGCACAGCATCAGCGGTATCCATTTCGTTCTTTTCATACTGACCACTTCTTCTCTTTTGTTCTCACATCTATATTATAGCCGTTTCCCCTTATATTTCAACATATATTTCGTTGCGGGTCTTGCATTTTTTTGTGTCTGCCGTTAGAATAGAATCAATATAAGAAAAAGGAAGTTGAGACCACTATGAAAAAGCTTTTTTCTGCTTTTCTTGTTTGCATAATGCTTTTGGGACTGATCCCCACTGTTTCCGCTGCCAGTGCCTACTGGGGCGGACCGGATACCGTCCGGGCAGGTGACACCATCACCCTGACCTTCTATGCCGGCGGCGGCATCTACGGCGGCTCCGGCGATGTATCCTTTAACAGCAGCCAGCTGACCCTTCAGGGTTATACCGCAACCATCGGCGGCAACTGGCGGGTGGAGTTCAACGGCAACCGTTTTTTGTTCTACGATGACTCTATGACCGCCCCCATTTCCGGCAGCTCCTCTATTTTTAAAGCCACCTTCAAGGTCAGCAGCTCTCTGGAGCCCGGCGCAGAGATCGCAGTCACCGCCAGTGGTGTGACCCTTTCTGCCGGTGAGCAGGATATGGGTGCAGGCTCTCCCGTTTACCGCAAAACCATCGCCCCGCCCCTGTCTGACAATTGCAATCTGGCCGCTCTGACTGTGTCCAACGCCACCATTTCCCCCGCATTCTCCCCTTCTGTCACCAGCTACAGCACCTCCGTCCCCTTCACCACCGGCTCTCTGCAGGTCAGTGCTGAGGCGGAGCACGAGGCAGCCAAGGTCTCCATTGGAAGCACTTCTCTGGCAGCAGGCACTACCACCGCAGTGAGCATTACCGTTACCGCAGAAAACGGCGCCACCAAGACCTACACGATCCGGGCAAAGCGTGCCCAGGACCCCAACTATGTGCCCAGCAGCAATGCCACCCTGAAGGACCTGTCTGTGGAGGGCTTCCCCATTTCCCCTGCTTTTAAGGCCGATGTGGATAAGTATTACATCTGGCTTCCTTATGAGACTGAGACTGTTTCCCTGAATGCAGAAAAAGCCGACGGAAAGGCCAGCCTGCAGATCGGTGAGCAGCCGGAGCTGATCCCCGGAAAGGCCGTTCCTATGACCGTCACCGTCACCGCCGAGGACAACACGCAAAAGGTCTACACCGTCAACATTTTCCGCGCCCCCGCCTACGGGGATACAGAGAAATTCCTGAACGGTGAGCGGGAGCCCGAACCCACCGAGCCTCCCACAGAAGCACCGGAGGTAGTTCCCACCGAGCCTGTTCCCGAAGTGCCGCAGGAAACCGGGGCACCCGCCTGGGTTTATGTGCTGATCGGCATTGCCGGTGCACTGGCAGGTGCAGGCATCACCGCGGTTCTCTTCCTTTTGACCCAAAAGAAGAAAAATAAAGCGTAATTGTAAACAGGGCGCGTTGCAAATTGCTGCAACGCGCCCTGTTGTTATACTGTAAATTGATTGAAATACTCATAAAGAGGGATCAGCTTTTGGAGAAAATCGCAGGCGCGTTTTCCCAGCTCCGGCCCGAACAGCTCCTCCCCCACCTCCTCGGTAACGGTGCAGCTGATGTTGCCCCGCCAGCCAAAGAACGGTGCCAAGGCTTCTGAGGGTGCCTCCTTGGGGCGCTTATAGAGCTCTGCAGTCACAGGTACGCCTGTGGCTTTTTCTGTTTTTTTGATCAGCTTAAGAAATTCCTCCGGCTTTTCCGCCCAGCGCTTTCTTATCTCCTCCATTGTGGAGGGTCTGGGTCGCCACAGGCAGAAGCCGTAGGTCACACCCTCAGGACGGATTTCAAAATACAGGCAGGGGTTTTCCGCCCACCACTCTACATCCTTCCTTACGCAGATCCAAAGGCTCTCCTTGTAGGGCAGCGGATGATGCATACGGGCATCCCGGTAAATACGGCTGACCTTCACAAGATCTCCGGTGCTTCCTTCAAACAGCCGGAAAATATCCTTTCCCAAAGCCTTCATGGGCTCATACAGATAGTTTACATAATCTTTCTTGTGAGCAAGGAACCAATCCCGCTCATTGTTCATACGGATGCCCCAGAGGAAATCCACCGTTTCGGGAGAAAAGCCCTGAAACAAAGCGCTATCTTTCTGCTTCACGCCACCGCCTCCTTTTTATTTATTATACCACAGACGGCGAAATTTTCAAGAGGAGCAAAACCCGGGAGCCACAAGCAAAACCCGGGAGCCACAATCGGCTCCCGGACAGCGTTTAATTCATAATTGCGTATGGTGCATTATCCAGAACCAGTAAGTATGTGCTGGCATCGATCTTCAGAACTTGACACACATCCGTATTATCCAAAATCAATGTGTCATTCTTTACACTCCATGTACGATCGTTATAGTATCCAGTGCCGACCATAGGAATCGTCTCCTTAATTCGTCCGTCTGCATCAAAACGGAACGCATATATGCGTTCCCTACAAGAAACCGGTACAGCCGTAGGGAACGGATATATCCGCTGTGCAAAACACCTCCGGGTTTATATCGAAGGCAGATAGCGTTATTCACAATAAAAGCAATCTTCCAACCATTTGGAGGGGTTTCCGCTTATGTAATTCCATATAGCTTGATAATCCTCATCGTTGCGAATGATATGGTCATAAAACGACGATTGCCACAGTCTCCCGGAATGTAAGCAGGCGTTCCTTGCAGCACGGGTAACAGCAGCTTTGAATGTGCCTACCGCGGTAGATATATTCGCCGTAGGGAACGCATATATGCGTTCCGTTTCTTCCCTAATACGAAGGATTATGTGAATGTGGTTTGGCATAATGACCCAATTATCTATTGTTATGCTTTGAAAATGTGATTCGATTTCCAGCAAACACGCTTTTGCGAGCTTTCCGATAGGCGAATATACCATACGGGCATCGTCACCATACTTGCCTGGGGCAATCCGCCCAAAAATACATTGCTTTCCATAGGAGCAAATCGTGACAAAATATACACCCGGTGTTGTGTAATCATATTCCTTTAATCTTGGGAGCTTTCTTATTGGATAATTCATTTTGATCACCGTATTGCAGTATAGCATACAAGAACAGAGTCTGCAAGCGGAACGCATATATGCGTTCCCTACAAAAAACCGGTACAGCCGTAGGGAACGGATATATCCGTTCCGCTTCTATGCTTCAGGCTCTGTGTCTTTGACGAAAAGTATATTTTAGGCACACGGTCTGTTATCGACACAAGACTACGGGACTCGATTTGCATTTTTGCCCCGGTGGGGCAAAAATCAAGGTAGCCACCAGTGTTTGCACTGATGGCAGCAACAGTCCACCGGACTGTTGCATTCAGATGGGTTCGAGTCCCTTGCTCCACCAAACAAAAATCCCCATCCGGATGGATGGGGATTTTTATTTGCGAAAGACTACCTAAACGGAGCAAAATTGAGTTAAAAAAGACTAAAAGTAATGTGCTGTGATTACTCAGTTTATCCATTCCGCTTTTTAATGATATGAAAAGCCGTATAGTATAGACCTACAAGGGAACAAAAGTACATAAATAAGCCCAGGAATAAGAAGCCTGTTGCCTCCCCGCCTAATTTGTGGATTGTTTCATTAAATGTAAGTATCGTGCCGTTTTCAGTTGAAAACTCGACGATGGTATTGGAATTAGGATGAATCAGAATACAAATTTTCTGGTGCTTGGACAGTTCAGACAGCGAATTTCTCAAATCTGAATTTATGGATACCCCGTCTATAAAGTATCGTTCATTGTTAACACAATCAACTGCTATCTCCTTGATTTCCATAGGGCGTTTGGGTTGACGTATTTCCTTATAAGAAACAAACTGCGTATCAATCAGCGTGCAATCTTCTCGTGTAACTTCTGAATTCCAATATTGCATACCGAAGGTAAATACGCTTCCAAGAAATAATCCAGCAATTAGAAGAAATATAGCGAGACCAAGAGGCATCGGATCTCTTTTCATTTCAAATTCTCCTTTAATGTTTTACAACTTGCAATCAACATTCGCCTGATTCGACCGCAAAGATTTCTATCCTTTTTATAGATTTCTTCATCGATCGCGTTCGTATTGAACAATAAACGCAACCATCCTTCGGTTTCACTACATTCCTTAAGCGCAATTTCAAATTTTGAAAGCATATCCGCTTTACTCTGTCCGTAATTGGCTTCACGGATATTTGCGTAAACGCTACTGGAACTTTTACGGATTTGGAAAAGAGTG
>JAZNZZ010000088.1:0-48448 GCA_045595205.1 Faecousia sp. | reverse complement strand
CTTCGTCGCGTTGCTCCTCAGAATGACATTTTAGTTTAACTTATAGTTTTACGGCAGATAGCCTTCAAAAATCGGGATACGCCCCTCCTGGATCGCGTCCTGATGCTGCTGCAGATCCTTCAGTGTCCAGGTGACGCTCTGAGCACCCCAAAGCTTTTCCACAAGGAAATTGCTGAAATTCTTCCGGTCACTGAACCGATATGCCACAAAATCAGGCAAAAGCAGAAAGTTCATCATTTGCGCCTTGAGAAGGAATTTCAGAACGGCAGGGATCTTCGCCGCCGAGGACTTAAAATAATTCTCCGTCAGCTGACCGCGGATCACATCGGGTCTGTTCTTGCGAAGCCAGCGAATACATCTGGGATCAAAGGATTCCATACACCAAAGACCCTCATAGGAATCCATTACCCTGCAGGCTTCTTCGCAAAGTGCCGCATAATTATTTTTGTCACATTTCAGCTCCAGAATGATGGGTACTTGACCCGCAAACATTTCCAAAACATCCGAAAACAACGGGATCGTCTCAGTCGTTCCCTCCAGCTTATAGGAGAGAAGATCCGCAGCCTTTAAATCTGTGATCATTCCTTCAACGCCCGTTGTACGCTTCAGCTGCGCGTCGTGGATCACAGCAAGACTTCCGTCTGCCAGCAGGTGTACATCCAGCTCCACCCCGTAGCCGGCTTCCTTTGCCCTTCTAAAAGCCTGCATACTGTTTTCCGGCACACCGTCGCCGTGAAGACCGCGGTGGGCATAGGCATAGCGGCGGAACCGTCTCATTTTACTGCGCCCTCTTCTGCACATCGTACTAAGGACATACAGAATAAAAAGCACCAGCAAAGCTACAAGCAAAATAACAAAAGTGACCAAACAGATACCACCCTTTTAATCATCCACATCCAATGCTTCCAGTCCCTTTTTGCTTTCAGGCTTGGAATCACCGTGCTTTACAAACAGCATTGTTACAAATGCCATTGCCACAAAGAACGAGGCATAGGGGAACAGGCTCATCTTGGCGATCTTATCCATAAAGAAGCCTGCGATCCATGGTGTAAGGGACTGTGCAGCCATAGAAGCAGTGTAATAATAGCCGGTATATTTTCCCACATCGGAGCCGGAGCACATTTCCACCACCATAGGGAAGGAGTTCACATTGATGGTTGCCCAGCCAATACCTGCCAGACAGAACATCGCCATCATCAGCCAGCCGGGTGCAGAGGCAGTCATAAAGCAAGCAATGAAGAAAGCTGTAAACAGCATCACGATACCTGCAAGGATCGTCTTCTTTCTGCCTACCTTGGAGGCAACAAAGCCAACGGGCAGATAAGCAATGATGGCAGCCACATTGGCAAGAAGCAAGGTGGTGGTCGCATCCTTGTCCAGAACATCCTGGGCATACACCGCATACTTGGAAGTAACAGCATTATAACCAAAGAACCAGAAAATAATCGACGCCATCAGAAGCAGCAGACTCTTAAATTCCGCTTTGCTCAGCTTCTTTTTACCGGATCTTTCGTCCTCCTCTGTAAGACCAAGCTCCAGACTCTTCTGCTGCATTTCCGCTGCCCAAAGCGGCTCTTTCACCTTGGCAAGGAAGATCATCAGCGCAGCCAGCATAATGACCGCCACGATGGCATACACCGTCATATAGTTCATATAAGCATTCTTCACCTTGGAGATCGCCAGAATCGACCCAAGGGCAAGCACAAGGATACCACCGGCATTGCCCATCAGATTGATCACGGCGTTCGCCTTGGAGCGAAGAGGCTTCAGGGTCACATCAGGCATCAGCGCCACCGCAGGTGTTCTGAACACCGCCATAGAGATCAGCAGAGCGAGAAGGACACCGATGAAAATATACAGGACTGTAGGATCCTGCCTGGTAACAGCCGCCGCACAGGCCTGACGGGCAGGAACGACATAACGGGCATAGGGCTTGAATTCCACTTCCCGTCCAAAGAGATTCTTCTCCGTGTCAGTTGTTTCTGTGGTGATCTGTGCAAACTCCTCACGGGTATAGACCTCAGAAAGCTTATACTCCTTACCTTCCGGTGTCTTCAGGACAGTATCCTTCTGTTCATCATAGATCCGTTCCATTGTAACAGGATTGTTCACAGCAGAATAATCTTCAATTTTCTTAAGCTGTGCAAAGTCCACGAAGGACAGCACCATCAGGAATACCACCGCCAAAATGGTACCGGTACGGACAAAGGGCGTTCTGCGTCCGCTTTTCCCCTTATGGCGGTCAGAGATCTTACCAAAAAGCGGCAGCAAAAACAGGGCAAGAATGTTATCCAGTGCCATAATCGCACCGGATGCCATCTGACTCAGACCGAATTTACTGGTCAAGGTCATCTGGATCGTTACATCATAGATCTGCCAAAAGGCACAGATCAAAAAGAATGCAAAGCCAACGAATATCGTGCGTTTGTAATTGAGCTTCATAAAGAACCCCCATTTTGAAAGAATCTGTTTCTATTATACAAAATTTTTGCAAAAAGTCTATAGTAGATTATCCCCGGCGCTTCGGTAAGCCCCCGGTGCCATTCCGGTTTCCTGAAAAAATACATAATTGAAATAGCTGATATTGTTAAACCCTGTTTCCAGCGCGATTTCCGTAATGCGCATCTGTGTCTCCTTTAAAAGCCGCTTCGCCTCCCCGATGCGCAGGGCATTGCAGTAAGCATTGACAGTGGTGCCGGTACGGCTTTTAAAGACTCTTCCAAGATACTTGGCATTATAGCCGAAAATCTCAGCCAGATCCGTCAGGGAGAAATTATAGGCATAGTTCTCCCGAATATAGCTTTTGATACTGTCCGTCAGCCTGTTGTGATCCACATCCCCCATACCGTACTGCTCCGCAAGCAGGCAGATAAAATCACTGACAACCCTGGCAGTTCTTTGGCAGTCCGCAAGGGTGTAGCTGCTTTCCATCGTCTCCAGCAGCTGGGGCGTAAGTCTATCCCCGAACCGCTTCAGCTGCTCCGGTTCACCGGTATAGATGTTGCCAATAAAAATTACCCCAACGGTCTCGCCCCGCCAAATCACCGGTTCGCAATACTCAAAGACACCTTTTTTACAATACCCTGCCAGGGGTTTTCCGTGTCTTGAAACATATTTCTGCGCCGCCATACGGCAGCGAACGCAGGAGGAATACCCTTCCTGGGTCTTGCGCATCGCAGTACAAACCGGCTTTTTATGAACGATGTGATTATGGGGTCTTCGCATAATATCACTGCCGGGTTTCCCCGTAAACACAACGCTGATATGCAGTTTTGTACCGCAAACCATAGCATCCAAAAATGTACCAAGGTCACAGCATTCCACAGCACTTCCCCCTTTTTCGTTTTTTACATCATAACAGAGATGTATCTTTTTTTCAAGTTTTTCGCACCATATCTAAAGCATATTCACAAAAAAGTGATATACTATACACGAGAAATCCCATTTGTTATCAAAAAGAAACTTACAAAAAAGATCGATTTTCTATTTCACAAAACAGAAAAGAGTGTTTGTCTATGGCAAAGAACAGAATTGATATGACTGAAGGCTCCATACCGAAAAAGCTGCTGCTGTTTGCACTGCCGCTGATCGCAACAAACCTTTTGCAGCAGATGTACACCTCTGCTGACAATGCAGTGGTAGGTCAGTTTGCCAGCAAAGATGCCCTGGCTGCCGTCGGTGCCACCAGCTACACCACCAGTATGATCCTCTACCTGGTATCCGGTCTTGCATTGGGCAACTCCATCATCAATGCCAATCTGCTGGGCAAGAAGGATATGGTTGGCCTTCGGAGCGCTATGCACACCTCCATTATTGTTGCCCTGATCGCAGGTGTGTTCATCAGTATTCTCGGTTTTCTTATTACGCCGTTTCTGATGCGCGTCACTGAATGCCCCGAAAAGATCATCGATATGTCCATCCTGTATATGCGGATCATTTTTCTGGGTGCACCCGCCACCGTTTTATATAACTTCGGTGCCGGTATGCTTCGGACCCACGGTGACAGCAAACGCCCCTTATACATCATCATTTGCACAGGTCTGCTGAATGTGGTTTTGAATCTTGTATTTGTGCTGTTCTTCCATATGACCGTAGACGGTGTTGCTTTGGCGACCATTATTTCCAAGTATGTGTCTGCAATCACCGTGATGTGGATCCTCTTTAACCCCAAGGGTGAATACAAGATGCGATTCAAGGAAATTCGCTTCCGTGGCAAAGAAGCCTGGGAGATCGTCCGTGTAGGTATGCCCTGCAGTGTTGGCAGTATGGTATTCAGCTTGTCCAGCACAATCGTCCAAATGGGTGTCAACAAATTCGGTGAGATCGTTGTTGCCGGCAGCACTGCCAGCAACAATGTCACAGGTCTGATCTATCAGATCATCCTTGGTTTCTACTCCGGCTGTGTTACCTTTTCCGGTCAGAACTACGGTGCAGGAAACTATAAGCGTATCGACAAGCTTCTTCTCTGGAGCACGGCGATCACCGTATCCATCACTTCCCTTGCCTCCGCCATACTGACCTGTTGGCCGCAAGTATTTATCAGCATTTTCAACACCGATCCTGCTGTAATCGCCGCCGGCTCCGAGAAGCTGATCGTTATGACCTGGAGCTATGTGCTCTTTGCCGTTACGGATATGCTGATGGGTGCCCTGAGAGGAATGAAGCAAACAACCGTACCCTCTGTGATCAACATTTTCTGTGTTTGTGTTGTTCGCATTCTTTGGGTGCTGGTCTTAGTACCTGTTTTGTTCCCCGGAAATCTACAGTTCCTGTATGCCTGTTACCCTATTTCCTATATTCTCAGCGCCGTAACACTCCTCACTTATTATCTGATCTATCGCAAGCGTATGATAAAAAAGCTGCAAACTGCTTAAAAAATGACAGGCACATTGGTGCAATGACATTAAGACGAGAAAGTGTCATCCTGAGCGAGCGCAGCGAGTCGAAGGATCCCCTTGTGTTAGAAGGGGATTCTTCGTCGCGTTGCTACTCAGAATGACACTTTAATCGTTAACTTAATGGTATTGCACTTTCGTGACTGCCATTTTTATTTTTTGAGATTATTTACAAAATCGTAGATATAACCGGACATCTGGCAGGCATAATCAAAAAGCTTCAGATGATCATAGGAATCACGGGGAAGATTTCTGTATGCGGCCTTGAACAGTTGAAGCTTCAATATCTGATTATTTTTGAGCAAAAGCTGAATATACATCTCACTGGTGGAGTGTTTCGTCTGCTTCTCAAAATAGTGCCATACACCGTCACCATACCATTCTGCCACCAAGAACCCGTCATCATAAGTGCGGAATCCCACGATGTCATCCAAATAAAAGGAGTAGACTCCGTGTTCTCCCGCCTTCTTCAGTACTCCAAACAGCTTCGGGATATTTGTATACAGGGTATCACCCGCGCCGGTTGTAAGCACCTCACTGAGTCCGTTTTGTGAAAGCCATTCAGAAAACCGGTCCATAGTATTCCTGCTCCTAACAGATCAATATGACATTCCCATCATTACAACGAGGAGTAAGTACAGGAAAAGGAAGCCAAAATAAAGGACATAGAAAACCGTAAAACCAATGCCGGCAAATTTACCGACCTTGCCCAGCACCTTGGCAGCTGTGCACTTGCCGCCGGCACTGATGCCGTACTGAGCAGCCATTTGTTCTGCCTGCTGTACGAGAGAAACTGCGCTGTTACCCATAAAGATCGCAATGATGGATGCCACAGGGATCTCGCACATAATCGCTGCCGCCAAGCCCTTGCCAAAGGCAGAATCTACAATAGGCTTAACATATGCCTCAGCAGCACGATTTTGCTGATAGTTCTGTTCCATAACAGGCGCCTGAGGTACATAGCCGTAATTGGGGAGGGGCTCTCTCTGGGGATTGTTCTGTTCGTAGTTGTTTTCCATTTTATTTACCTCCTGTTATTATCATTCAGCTGTGTTGCCACAGGCTGAAAAATGTTTCTGTAAAAAAGCTTTTATGGTTGCATCATACTTTTCCGTATCGGTGATCCGAAGCATTGAGTGGTCACCCTTTTCAAAGAGCACCAGCTGCTTATTCTCAGAGCCACAGGCAGCATACAGCTTTTTCGCATTCTCTGCTGTGGAGTATTTATCCTCCAGACTCTGGAGCATCAGCAGCGGCTTATTCATCTTATGGATCACATTGATCGGACCGAAGCAGAAAGAGTGACCGGTATAATGCTTCATCCACATATCAATGCATTCCAAAATGGGAAACATCAGCTTTTTCCTCTCGATCAGATGGTTCTTGACCGACTCCCTGAAATTCACAAACATTCCCTCTGTCACAAGGCCCTTGATATAGTCCGGGCAATTGTCGGATGTGATCGCATACATACCTCCAGCAGCACCAATACAGATACCGTGGAAGATGATGGTGTCCATACCAAAGGTTTCGTGAATGTACTCGGTCCAGGAAAGGGCATCTCCGCTTTCCTCAAATCCGACGGTATTATATTTTCCGTCACTAAGGCCGTGTGCTCTGGGGTCCACCACCAGAACATTGAAGCCGGATTCCGAATAGGGTCTTGCGAAATAGTAGCCGTAGCGGAGGCTCTCTGTTCTGCCGGAGAGGATCATCACCGCTTTGTCGAAACCAAGGTCATAGTACTCGCCGTAAAGGTTCAGACCCTTGTTGACAATGTGCACTTCCTTTTTAAAAGCATCGTGTTCACGCTGCCAGGCAAGGCCCTCCCTGTCCATATTGTGCATCCGTTCTGAATTGAAGGACACAGTGCGGCCCCACATATCCTTATGCTTTCTAACCAGTGTTTCCCTGTAGACAATAAAAGCTGCAACAACAGTGGAAAAAAGGTAGAATCCCACACCAAACAGGATCAAAGCACCTACAACGATCCAAAAGATCTCCCAATTCATATCAGGACACCTCCTTCTTACAAATGCGACGGTCCAGTTCTTCCCGAAGGTTAAGAACTTTATTGCGGACGATCTCATTTAATCTGTCAATATCCTCTCTGGACATTTTCTTATTTTCAAGATAATCAGAGAGGAGAATCGGCTCACCGATCATTAAGTGTGCACACTTTGCAAAGCCGTAATTACCATCTGTGACCACAGGCACGATGGGAACATCCGCCTTCTGTGCGATCACAAGATAGCTGGGATAAAATTGCTTGATCGTTCCGTCATCTGTGTTATGCCCCTCCGGAAAGATCTGCACAAGATGGTCTTTTTTTAATTCCCGGATGCTTTTTGTAACGAAGCTCATACTTCTGGTGACTCTGTTTGCCTCAATACCGCCCCAAAATTTCATACCGAACCGAAGTCCCGGTGTTTTAAATGCGTGCTCAGAGGCAACCACATAGAGCTTTCGGGGGAAAAACACAAACACATTCATCACATAGTCCAAGGGACAAAAGTGATTGGAAATGATCAGCGCGCCCCCCTTGACCCGTCTTGTTGCATTTTCATTTTCGTAATAATACTTACTCCTGAGAACGGTCCACTTGATTGGGTAACCGGTGATCACACCGAACCATCGAAGAATCTCATAAAACATAATTACTGTTCCTTTTTCCTGCCAATGGTGGAAATAGACTTGGGAAGAAGGTAAGACAGGAAGAAAGCTGCAACGCAGCACAGGGCAACGATCACAGTTAAATAAGGAACCAGCACGCCGCCCTTAAACTGCTTGAGGAAAACCAGCACGACACCGGATGCAAGACCGGCGGAGGCGCCTTCAAACAAGCCCTGAATGGCAAAGTACATAGAGGAAGCTTTTTCACCGCCGTCATTCCGATTCGCTGCACACTGAGAAGGGACTGTGTAAGTAACGGAGAAGAACGAGCCGATGGAGAAGGACGCAATAAAGCTGCACAAAAGGGCATAAGGAAACCGCAGCTGATCCGGAAGAAGCTTGCAGAAAGCCATCATCGTCATAGCCAGTGCAAACACCAGTAGAATATAGCGATAAGAGAAGCCGAGGCCCTTCTTCAAAATAATCTTATTGTAAAGAAGGATGGTCAAAGGTACAGGGGCAAAGCAGAACGCCATAATGAAGGTCATATTCAGACCCATCGTGGAGAAGAATTCATTGATGCCGCTGAGAAACAGCTGCAGACCGATATTCATCACAAAGAGGATGCAAAGCCACAGGATATAAAAACGGTCCTTAAAAGCAAATCTCAGCGAACCGATCAAGGTCGTTCTTTGTGCAGAAACAGCCGTCTCTGCTGTACCGTCGTTTTCCTTCAGCAGGAACATAGGGATCAGCATCGTCAGAGAAAGCGGCATAAAGATAAGTGCAACAATGCGGATATTCAGTCCCATACTGACAAAGAGGGGTACCAGCGCAAAGCTGAGGCTGAAATAGATCACATCGCAAACTGATTTTGAATTGGAGAGCAGCACAAGATCCTGAGGCTTTTCCGTGACCTCAGCAAAGGTGCCGTAGAAGGTAAGCATCGTCAGAGTGTAAAATGCATAAAAGATCATCAGAAGTGCTGCAAACCAAATGGTATTCAGCATCGTTGCTTCCTGATCAAGAGGGATCAAAAACAGCACATAAGCAATGATCATCGGGATAAAGCCGATCACGATCCCCGTCTTTCTCTTGCCGAATTTTGTTTTCAGATTATCAACAAAATAAGAAAGAGGCAGGTCAATGACGCCATCTACAACCTTGGCAACAAGGATCAAGGTTGCCCAAAGTGCCGCAATAACAAGGTCCTTGTTCAGGTATGTCCACTGCTCAACATTCTTTTCAAAGCCACCCACCAGCAGGGCGCTGCACAGGTAAGAGCCCACGATCATATTGAGCATATTAACGCCCAAGCCTGAGCATGCATACAGGACAAGACTGCTCTTCTTCGTCAGTTTCTTCATCTTTTGGATACCCCTCTGTCTTTATTCAAAGGAAATTGTCAGCTCACAGGGCAGGCTATCTGTGGGAACATGGAAAAACTCTGCACAGGCGCCGCTCTCCCCTGCCGACTCGATTATATACTCGATCTCATCTTCTTTGATATGCGGTTTATGGAAAATGGTAACGATCTCTTTGTTCTGCTGTTCAAGCACCTTTGTGATCGTTTTGACCGCCGTTTCCTTCAGGCTTTTGCTGATTGCGATCAGCTCCTTGCCGGAGAAGGAGTAAAACTCATTGCGGTTGATCTCCTTATCGTCATAGCGGATCGCCTTGTTTCTCCTGGCAATGGATACCACATAAAGATTGTTGATGATCTCAGTTATGTTATCTGCCGCCTTTTCCGTATCCTGTTCGCCGAAATCAATAGCCGGAAGGGCTGCATAACACTCCGCAATGGTGCGACTGTTAAGGACGGTCACCTTTGCATCGTGATAAAGCTTTTTTGCCTGCACCGCAGAAAGGATCGCATCCGAGCTGTTGGGGAAAACAAAGATCCGTTCAGCGCCGCTCATTTCAAAAGCTTCCAGATAGTCCTTTGTAGAGACATTCTCATCACTGCAGATCACAACATCCGCACCCATTTCCACAAACAGCTTCTGGATCTCAGGGTCATAAGCCACAGCCACCACAGAAAAAGCACCGTCCGATTTTGTATCGGAGCACAGGATCCGCTTTGTCTGCTCCGTGTGCTGGACCGTCATATTCTCAACTTTTACAGAGAGAAATTCTCCATACTTATGGCAAAGCGTGAATACGCGCTCCGGCTTATGGGTATGGATATGGATGCGCACCTTATCGTTGTCACAGGAAATCACAAGAGAATCACCCAGCTTGGAGATCTCTTCCTTGAAAGTAACCGGATCAAAGACCTCACAGGCATCCAAAAGCTGCACCAAAAGCTCCGTGCAGTAGCCGTATGCAAAGGTACTGCTTCTGTTGAAAAGCTCATAGTCCACGACGCTTTGCTCGTCATTATCCTCCCGGAAATCCTCCAACGCCTCACCTTTCAGATATTTCCGCATTCCCTCAAAGAGATACACGATGCCGGCACCCCCACTGTCTACCACACCGGACTTTTTCAGCACAGGAAGAAGCTCCGGTGTATTCTCCAAAGATAGCTTGGCGTGTGCAATAAAGGCTTCAATGATCATATCAACGGACTGCCCGCCGTTAAACTCACCCTTCACTGCCATTGTAGCATCCTTAAGCACAGTCAGCATCGTGCCCTCCACCGGTGTTGCCACGGAGGAATAGGCATAGGTGACACCCTTTTCCAACGCTTCAATGAACAGTGCACCGTCCGCCACATCAACATCGTAAAACTTTTCGGAAACACCCTTCAGAAATTGAGAAACGATCACACCGGAGTTGCCTCTTGCTTCAAAGACAACAGAACGGGCAAACTTTCTGGACACAGAGGGCAGATCCACAAGAGAGCTCTCCACTGCCATCAAACCCTTATGAATGGTCGTTACCATATTGGTTCCCGTATCCCCGTCAGGTACAGGGAACACATTCAGCTGATTTACGATCTTAACATGCTTGTTCAAATTACGGACGGCATAGTTTACCATATTTCTAAATGCTATACCATCAATCGTTTTTACCATACACTCACCCGTTAAGCACCTGATCCATAATCTTCTTTTCTTCGGTCAGGTCTTCAGAAATCTCATTTCCCAGGAAATAGACGCCCACCATACCGGGACCGATATTGGGACCGCAGCCGGTGAATACATCGCTGATAAATACCTCTTTGACGCTGCATCTCTCTTTGATCAATGCACTGAGCTTTTCTGCATATTCCTCACGGTTACTGTGGCAGATCAAAATGTACTGATCCTGCAGATCAACAGCCGCCTTCTCAAGATAACGGACGGTAACATCCAAAGCCTTATTGATGCCCTTGACCTTTGCCAGAACGGAAACATAACCGTCCTGAGAGCAGTCACCCATAGGCTTCACACCGGCAAAGCTTCCCATAATTGCCTTGCCCATAGTGATCCTTTTGCGGCGGGCAACGAATATCAGATCATCAATGGGACCCATCTGGTGCACCTTATGCTTATTCTCCTCCAGCCAGTCGATCACTTCCCGGAAGGTCTTACCCTGCTGTTTCAGGATATGAGCATAGATCACAAGAATGCCCAGAGCACCGGACATTTTATAGGAATCAAGACAGTAGATCTCACATTCGGGGTGTTCCTCCATAACGCGTTTGGCTGCTGCAGCTGCTACACCGTAGGTAGAGCTGATCTTGGAGGAGATAGACATACTTAAAACATTAACGCCCTGCTCTGCGTACTTTTTGAATGCCAGATAATACTCCTCAGGACTTGCAGGCGCAGTGCTGATCTCCATCTTTTTATTGGAAAGTGCCTTATAAAAATCCTCACGGCTGATATTGGACCAATCCAGAGTTGTTTTGAAATCTCTGCCGTCACTAAAATGCACATGTCCCTGAATATAATCTGTAACCCCAAACCGGTCGCGGATCTCCTTTGACAGTTCACAAGTCACATCAGCAAGAATCACATATTCCTTCATCAAAACCTTCTCCTTTTTTGATACTTCCTTTGATACTAAGGTGAAAACATAATTTTCGCCTCATTTTACCCTTGCATTATATACTAATTGTGTCGAGAATTCAAGTAATTTATCGAACAAACGCAATACTTGTAGAATTTGGCAAAAAAGCTGCAGGAGGTATTCTCCTGCAGCTGTTGAGATTTTACTTTTTAAAATTCTTCACGGCATCCACATGCTTTTTGGCGAGCTGGGCGATGCCCTCGTAATCGTCTGCTGCCAGCATATCCCGGTTGATGATGGAAACGCCGGTACCCACAGCGGCAACGCCGTATTCCAGATATGTGGGAATGGTCTCAGGATTCACACCGCCGCTGGCAAGAAGCGGAATATGGGGCAGCGGGCCCTTCAGATTCCAGATGTAATGGTAACCCATATCGTCCGCGGGAAACAGCTTGACGATGTCAGCGCCTGCCTCCCAGGCATTTACGATCTCACTGGGGGTGAGCGCGCCGGGAATGGCGCACAAGCCGATCTCCTTTGCCTTCTTCACCACATCCACATTCAGATTGGGGGACAGGTAAAACTCAGCACCGGCATCCACTGCCATTTGCAGCTGCTCACAGTTAAGGACCGTGCCGCAGCCAAGACAGAGCTGATCTCCCACGGCATCCCGGACCGTCTGCATAGCCTCCTTGATGACAGCTGCAGGATCCTCCGCCATCTGGTCAATGGTGATCTCCAGGATCTTGACACCGCCCTTGACCAGTGCTTTTGCCACATTTCCAAGCTTTTCCGTAGGAAGCGTGCGGCAGATCGCCACCAGCTTCTCTTCCAGAAACAAATTCTTTACTTCCGTTGCTGTCATATCACTCAAACTCCTTATCTTCCAGACCCTTGAAATAATACTCGCAGTCACCCTTGGGGCGAATGTCCGTCACAGTACCGGTATAGTGCCGCAGGATACGGGGTGTATAGGGACGGGCAAGGACCTCGTCAATGTTTACATCGATACCCAGACCCGGCTTGTCAGGCACCAGAATGCAGCCATCCTCATAGACCACCTCTTCGTTGGTGATTTTCTTACGGAAGCGGCTATCGGTGAGCATAATTTCGTGAATGTGGAAATTGGGAACAGTAGCAGCAAGCTGCAGGATCGCAGCATTGGAAATAGGACCGCTGGGGTTGTGGAAGCTGACGGGGATGTGCTTTGCCTCTGCCAGTGCAGACATCTTCTTGCCCTCCAGAAGGCCGCCCACATGGAACACATCCGGCTGGAAGAAGTCAACGCAGTTCTTATTCAGCAGGTCGTAGCACTGATACTTGCCGTAGCAGCGCTCACCGGCTGCAATGGGAACAGCGGAATGATCCCGCACCCAGGCAGTAGAATCGAAGTTATCGGGAGGACAGGGCTCTTCCATAAATTTGACCTTAAACTGTGCCAGTTCCTTGGAAATTTCAACTGCAGTTGTGGGATTGAAACGGCCGTGACACTCGATCAGCAGCTCCACCTTAGGACCAACCGCCTCCCGCACCGCACCCACGATGGCAATGCTCTTTTCCATCTGCTCTTTGTCGATGGTCATATGTGCCTTGCCGAAGGGATCCCATTTCAGTGCCTTGATACCAAGCTCAGCCGTCTGCTTTGCCTTTGCTGCAAACTCCTCCGGCTCCCGGGCGCGGATGAACCAGGCGTTGGCATACATCGGCACGCGGTCACGAACCTTGCCGCCGAAGAAGGTAGACACAGGGGTATTGAAGAACTTACCCATAATATCCCACAGGGCGATCTCAATACCGCTGATGGCGCTCATAAGCACAGGGCCGCCCTTCCAGTACATATCCCGGTAGACCTCAAACAGGAACTTCTCGATCTCAAGAGGATTTCTGCCCACCACAAGACGCTTCAGGTCGGCGATCATACCCTCCAAAGCCATCTCATTGGTGCCGAGGCTGGCTTCGCCCCAGCCGTAGAGACCTTCATCCGTCTCCACCTTTACGAATGCCCAGTTGGTGCGGTAGGCATCCAGCGTATAGATTTTAATGTCACTGATTTTCATTGTATGTTCTCCTAACTCTATTATTTACTTTTACTGTAGTTCAAAAGGCAGGTCAGTATGCCGGAATCCACTGCCAGCTCCGCGCCGGTAATGGTTTTTGCCTGGTCAGAAGCCAGAAAATACACAGCGTTTGCAATATCCTCGCCGGTGGATTCGATGCCAAGGGGCCAGTTTGCCCGCCGTCTGGCAGCCTCTTCCTCAGAGATCCCGTCCCACCGTTCCGTCCGGATGGCACCGGGGATCAGATGGTTGACACGGATGCCGTACTCAGCCAGTTCAAATGCCAGATTATGTACCATAGATGCCACAGCGCCCTTGGAAATGGCATAAGCAACACGCCCGCGGACTGCGGCCTTACAGTGGACAGAACCAATGAGCACGATCGCTCCCCCGCCCTGCTCACCCATCAGCTTTGCAGCCTCCTGACAGCAGAAGAAATTGCCGCGGATGTTTACATTCATAACACCGTCAAATTCCGCAGGTGTTATGCCAAGCACCGTCTGACCGATACCCAGGTCTGCACTGTTGCACACAAGGGCATCCAATCTGCCGAAGGTTGCTTTTACATCTGCAAAAACAGTGGAGATGTCATTTACATCCATTAAGTTAAGTCCATAGCCCTTGGCTTTGATGCCAAACTGTTCTGCCAGTTCAGCTGCCTTTTTCTGTGCATCCCCGGCAACACGACTTGTAATACAGACAGCGTAGCCTTCCGAGGCAAATCTCTGTGCCATAGACCAGCCACTGTTACGGACGCCGCCGGTGATCAAAACAACTTTCTCCATCTCAGTCCTCCAGAAGCGCAGAAGTATCCACCGTTTGGTAGATCTCCAGTCTTTTCGCTTTCACACCCAATTTTTCCGCCTCTGCAGCAAATCGCTCCGGGGTATCACGGTCAAATTCAAACTTTTTAAACAGTCCCCAATGGGTGGGGATTGCCACACGGGCACCGATCTGCGTGCAATAACGGGCGGCATCCACGGAATTCATATTGTTGCCCTTGCCATTCATAACCACGACCGCAATATCAGCCTTTTTTCCAACCTCTTCGGCAATATCGCCAAAATAGAGGGTATCGCCGCTGATAACGACCGTCAGTCCCTCTGCTTCCACTACAAAGCCAATGCCGGTGTCATCGGAATGTCTTGCCTCAATGGCACGAACACGGAATACATCCGATGTCCATTCGTTACCCGGCTTCATCATTATATAATTGTGATCGCCGTTCAGCTGTCCCCGAACCTTGTTCCAGGCATTGACGCCCGCCAGAACTTCAACGCTTTTTTCTGCTGTGACCACCGCCTGCAAAGACGGCATATCCAAATGGTCAATGTGGTCGTGGGTCAGCAGCACCATATCCGGGCGCACCTTTGTCCAAGATTCATCCACCGGAACAAGTCTGCCAAATTCCTGTCCTACCGACCTTGACATAGTATCAAAAAGGTATGGGTCCACCATCAGCAGATTTCCTGCAGATTCCAACGCAAGTCCATGCTGACCTAACCAAGTCAATTTCATTTTATCTCCTCCGTACAATTTGATTTACATCAAGTATACACCGCATATATTACAAATGCAACCACTTTTTATAAGCATTCTGTAACAAAATTTCATAATGATAAAAAAGTATAATCCTTCCAGATAACAAAGTGTATTTAGAATATATTATTTTGCAATTCTGCCTATTGCAATTTGTTTGTAACGGTGCTATAATTCCATCAGCAATATTTTTTGTAATAAAATTACAGGACGAGTTTCGATCGCCTTGTAAAACAGAAAGGACGAATGTTATGCAAGTAAAATCTTTTATGTTTGACATGATCCGTTCCGAGCTGGAGGATGTTGTCGGTGTAGAGAATGTCTCCACCTCTGAAGTGGACCGCGCCTCTTACACCGTTGACTACTTCTGGCTCAGCCGTATGTGGCAGGATCGTGGTGCTGAGGGTCCCAAGCCTGACATCATCGTGCGCCCCGGCAGCTCCGAGGAGGTCTCCAAGGTACTGAAGATCGCCAACTACTACAAGATCCCCGTACATACCTGGGGCGGCGGCTCCGGCAGCCAGGGCGGTGCTCTGCCTATGGCAGGCGGCATCCTGCTGGATATGAAGCGGATGAACAAGCTCATCTCCATCGACCTGAACTCCCACTCCATTACCGCAGAAGCCGGTATGATCTTCCAGCAGCTGGAGTGGTACGCCAATGAAAAGGGCTACTCCTGTATGCACATCCCCAGCTGTCTCACCTGCGGCACCATTGGCGGTGCTCTGGGTCACAGAGGCATCGGCATCTTCTCCTCCAAGTACGGCAAGATCGACGATCAGTGTATGAGTATGGAGGTGGTGCTGCCTAACGGTGACATCATTAACACCCTGCCTGTGCCCAAGCACGCAGCCGGTCCTGACCTCAACCAGATCTTCATCGGCTCTGAGGGCACCCTCGGTATTATCACCAAGGCTACCTTCCGTCTGTTTGAGCTTCCCAAGTATATGAAGCATCACGCTTTCCTGTTCAAGTCTATGAAGGACGGTCTGGCTGCAGGTCGGGATATTATGCAGAAGACCCAGCCTTCCATTATGCGGCTGTTTGACGAGGCTGAGACCGTATCTATCATTAAGAAGATCATTGGCTTTGAGAAGAAGGGCGCTTTCCTGAATCTGTCCGTGGACGGTCCTGACGAGCGTCTTGTGGACATTCAGATGGAGATCATCAAGGAGATCTGCGCCAAGTACGGTGCTGAGGATATGGGCAGCGAGTACGGTGAAAAGTGGTACGAGAACCGCATCACCTTCTTCTACCCTGATCACATTATGGACATTCCCCAGATGTTCGGCACGATGGATACCGTTGCTGACTTCGGTCACATCGAGGAGATCTACTGGGCAATGAAGAATGCCATTGAGTCCAACTTCCCCGGTGTTCGCTTCATCGCCCACTGCTCTCACTGGTACGGCTGGGGCACAATGATCTATGACCGCTTCATTATGGACAATCCTCCCGAGGACAAGGAAGAGGCACTTCGTCTGCACAACCAGATCTGGAACACCGGTGTCCGTGCCGCAATGGAGCACGGCGGTGTTATCAACGATCACCACGGCATCGGCCTGAAGCTGTCCCGTCTTATGAAGGAGCAGTACGGTCCTGCTTTCCAGGTGATGGAGGGTCTGAAAAAGTCCCTGGACCCCAACGGCATTATGAACCCCTATAAGCTGGGTCTGTGATATAAGGAGGAAGAAAGATGATTAGTCAAAACGCTTTACATCACGCAGAAAAATGCCGCTTCTGCTTTATGTGCCGTCATCTGTGCCCCATTCAGCTGCAGACCGGCAAAGAAGTCAATACCCCCCGTGCAAAGGGCCTGCTTTTGAGTATGCTCAGCAAGGGCGCTGCCCAGTTCGACAAGGATATGGCACAGACGATGTATGAATGCCTGATCTGTGACGCCTGTGTCTACGACTGTGCAACCGGTTATCAGCCTCCCCTGTTCATCCGCGAGGCCCGTACCGAGGCAGTTGTCAACGATCTTGCCCCCGAGGCTGTTATGCAGCTGATCGAAAATGTGGAAGCCTCCGGAAACATTTACGGTGCAGAGAAGCCCTCCTTTGCTCAGGACGGCACCGATGTGCTGGTTTACATTGGCGAAGTCGCCGCCTGCAAGGTGCCCCAGATGGCAAAGGGTCTTCTGAAGGTACTGGCAAAAGCCGGTATCAGTGCCAAGGTTCTGGAAAACGAGCCTGCCTCCGGCGTTATGCTGGCAGATCTGATGGGCTATGTGGACGAAGTCGCACAGCAGGCAAAGGCTTGCGCCGCAGCCATCAACGCCACAGGTCTTAAGACCGTTGTAGTGCTGGACAGCTATGATGCTGAGATCATGAAGCAGCACTACGCCCAGTGGGGTGCAGAGATCAATGCTGAGATCGTAACCGCAACCAGCTATGTTGCAAAGCTGATCGAGGAAGGCAAGCTTGCACCCAAGGCAGCAAACGGTGTTACCGGTGCCTGCCACGACGATGACCGTCTGGCAAGGACCTTCTACGAATTTGCGCCCATCCGTGCCATTGCCGCAGCAGCAGGCTATACTTCTGCCGAGATGTTCAACAAGGAGCGTCTTGCCAAGTCCTGCGGCAGCGCCGTCACACTGGCTTATATGCCCAACATCATTACCAAGGTGGCTGCAGGCCGCTGGGAGGATCTTGTCCGCACTGAGGCTACTGCAATGCTCACCGCCAATCCCCAGTCTTATCTCTGCCTGAGTCAGGTCATCCCCGAGGGCAAGGAGCTTGTAGATCTGTACTCTGCACTGGCTGAGTAATGAACATTCTGGTATGTATGAAGGCTGTTCCGTCCACCGGACAGGTGCAGGTGGACGGACAGTTCCGGCTGATGCGGGACGGTGCAAAGCTGCAGTGGAATATTGCGGACGAAGCAGCACTTGAAGCAGCGCTGCAGCTGAAAACCAGACAGGAGGATACCGTCACCGTTTTGTCAATGGGTCCTGCCAAGCTGGAAGAAGCAATGCGTGAGCTTCTTGCCAGAGGTGCAGACCGTGCCGTACTGATCAGCGATCCCGCTTTTGCAGGAGCAGATACTGTTGCAACCGCAAAAACCATCAGCCTTGCCTGTAACACACTTGGCGGCTTTGATCTGATCCTGTGCGGCCGCCGTGCCATTGACGGTGAGACCGGTCAGGTGCCCGGAATGCTGGCTTCAGCTTTGGGTATCCCCTGCTACACCAACGCAGAAAAGCTGGAAAGCATGGGCTCTCTTTTGCAGATCCGCCGCATATTGGAGGGTGGATCACAAAGCATCACTGTTCCCTTCCCCGTCTGCGTTTCCCTGTGCGAGTACACTTACACCCTTCGCCTGCCCGGAATTATGGGAATGCGGAGAGCAAAGAACAAAACCATCGAGGTATTGAACAAGGATGCACTTTCGATCGCGCCCAGTCACTGCGGTCTGAAGGGCTCTCTCACCAAAGTAGCTGCAATGGACACAAAGTTCCCCGGTTTGCGAAAAGGACCAAAGGAAACGGATGTTGATGCAGGCATTCACGGCATTCTCTCTGTGATCCGGGAGGTGTCGGTATGAATCCATCCATTTGTGTTTTATGTCCCTACGGTGCAGATGCAGGGCTTATAAGCAAGGCCGTTTCCCTTTCCGGGTCTGCGCCCGTCCGCGTATTGATCCCGGAGGCGGATACAGACCTTGCAGCTTCCGCAGGTGCCGGTGTGATCCACACATTGGCAGCCGTTCCACAGGATGAAAACCAGCTTGTGCCTTGGTTGAAGGACAAGCTTCTTCTGTGGGAATGCGATATTATTCTTGCTCCGGCAGATATACGGATGCGGAATTTAATGCCAATGCTTGCCTGGCAGCTTGGTGCAGGTTTAACGGCAGATTGCACAGAGCTGTCTCTTGCGGGTGACTCGCTTTTGCAGACCCGTCCGGCATTCGGCAACAACCTGATCGCTACCATCCGCACCCTAAGTCCCATCCAGATGGCTACTGTTCGTCCCGGCAATTTCCGTTATGTTGAGAATCGGTGCAGCGATCCTGCGATCACCAATGAAGCTGTGGATGCAGATACTGCTCCCGTCAGCTTTGAGCCCTTTACCGGAGAGACACCCCTTTCCCAGGCAAGCATCATCGTTGCCGGCGGACTGGGCATCGGCTCGAAAGAAGGCTTTCAAAAGCTGGAGCAGCTGGCTGCACGACTGGGCGGCACGGTTGCCGCATCCCGAAGCGCCGTGGATGCAGGCTTTGCGCCCTACCGCGCACAGGTGGGAATGACCGGTGTTACCGTCTGTCCCAAGCTATACATTGCCGTTGGAATCAGCGGTGCTGTGCAGCATCTTGCCGGTATGTCCGGCTCTGCACAAGTAATTGCAATCAACTCCGATCCCAAAGCGCCCATTTTCGACTATGCTGACTACGGCATTGTGGCAAATTGGGAGACTGTGATCGACAAGCTATTGGAGGTATTATAATGAACTACAAAAAGACTTATATCCCGAAGATCGGCTACACCAAGCTGTGCGAAATGGACAAGTGCAGCTGCAAGCGCCTGGAGTTCGGTATGATCGAGCTTGGTGCCGGTGACAGTGTCACCATTGAAACCGAGAACAAGGAATACTCTTTTATCTTTATCGTAGGTCACGCAGATGTAAAGGTCGGTGACAACCAGTGGAAGAATGTAGGCGGCAGACAGGATGTATTTGAAGGTCCTGCCCACAGTGTCTATGTGCCCAGAAACAGCACCGTTACCTTCACCGGCTGTGACCACGTTATGATCGGTGTGATCGATACTCCCACTGACAAGGATTCTGTGGCTGCCTGGCAGACTCCCGACAAGGTCAAGGTTATGACTCTCGGCGAAACACCCTGGAAGCGGGATGCCCACATTATCGTTGACGGTGACAGCAATGCTGATTACCTGACCATCGGCGAGTCCTTTGTTGAACCCGGTAACTGGGCAGGCTTCCCCGGTCACAAGCACGATGTAAACGATATGCCCAGAGAATCTGTGGCAGAAGAGATCTACTTCTTCCTGTTTGACAAGGAGCAGGGCTTTGGTTTCCAAAGTCTGTACACCCGTGACGGTGAGATAGACGAGACCTACCGTGTCAAAAACAACGATCTGGTGGAATTCCCCAAGGGCTACCATCTGACTCTGAACACCCCCGGCTATAAGATGTACATTCTGTGGCTGATGGCAGGTGACGAGCAGGGCATCCACCGCACCAACGACCCCGACCACGAGTGGGTTCTGGAAAAGTAATCATTCCTGCAAGGGAGAGCAACCGCTCTCCCCTGCTTTCTATGACAGGAGTATGCGTATGAATGAATATGTACTGGGTGTAGACATTGGCAGCGGCTCTGTAAAACTGACCCTTCTCTCCCGTGAGGGAAAGATCGCCGGTACGGCAGGCTGCGAATACCCCACCTTTTACCCCTTCGTAGGCTGGTGCGAGCAGGAGCCGGAGGACTGGTGCAAGGCTTTTAAAAAGGCGCTGCAGGAGCTGCTGCAGAATACCGGTGTACAGGCTGAAGAGATCAAGGCACTTGCACCGGATGCCGCCACCCACACCGCAGTGTTGCTTGGAGAAGACAAAAAGGTGCTTCGCAAGGCAATTCTATGGACAGACCAGCGCTGTAAGGAGCAGGTTGTGTGGTTAAAGGAGAATTGCCTTCAGACCATAGAGACACAATGCCTTAACACCCCCACCACAGTCTGGACACTGCCCCAGTTTATGTGGCTGCGGGATAACGAGCCAGAGGTTTGGGCGAAAATACGGTACATCCTTTTTGCCAAGGACTACCTTCGCTTCCGGCTCACCGGCACAATGGAAACAGACACCATTGATGCCGCCGGCTCTATGTTCTATGATGTAATGGAACAAAAATGGTCCAAAGAGCTCTGTGCCATTGGGAGCATAAAAGAAAGCTGGCTTCCCCGCCTGTGCGATCCTGCTGATATTGCAGGTACGGTTACAGAAGCTGCTGCAAAGGAATTCGGTCTTGCCCCCGGAACAAAGGTTCTTGTGGGTACAACGGACACCGTTATGGAGGTGCTTGCTGCCGGCAATGTTGCCCCCGGTCACGCCACAGTCAAGCTTGCCACTGCAGGCCGCATTTGCGTGATCTCCGAAAACAAGCTGGATTCCAAATTCATTTTCAATTACCGCCACGTTGTACCCGGACTTTGGTATCCCGGGACTGCCACTGCAAGCTGTGCCAACAGCTACAGATGGTACCGCGATACCATTGGCAGAGAACCTTTTGCCGATTTGAATGTACCTGCAGAAAGCATTCCTGCAGGCAGTGACGGCTTAATGTTTCACCCCTATCTCAACGGCGAGCTGACACCCTTCAACGACCCCGAGCTGCGGGGCAGCTACACAGGCATCAGCGCCGGACACACCACCGCGCATTTCACCCGTGCCACACTGGAGGGTGTGGCAATGAGCCTGCGTGACTGTATGGGTGTTCTGGATCAGCTGGGTGTAAAAATGACCAGAGTACGCATCATCGGCGGTGGAGCAAAGGGTGCGCTTTGGCGGCAGATCGTGGCTGATGTTCTGGGGATGTCCCTGGAAAAGGTCAAGGTGGATGACTCCTCCTTCGGTACTGCTATGCTTGCAGCCGTAGGCATTGGTTGGTTTGACAGCTATGCCCAGGCAGCCGAGACCTGTATTGAGATCGACTCTGTTACCAACCCCTGTCCCGATGCTCAGGCAGTCTACAACAAGCTGTTCCCCAGATACAAAGCCATTGCCGCGGCCCTCGCTCCCGTTTATCACAGCTAAGAGGAGGTGCTGTCCTTGACGAATCAAAACAACACCTCCGCCCTTGTGCTGAAAATCGAAAACTCCATTCCAAGCCTCAGCAAATCCGAGCAGGTGGTTGCCAGGTATGTGGTGGAAAATCCGGAGCAGGTGGTCTATCTATCCGTAGCCGCTCTGGCAGATAATTGCGGCGTATCAGACCCAACTGTGGTCAGAATGTGTCAAAAGCTTGGCTTTTCCGGCTACCAGAGTCTGAAGCTGGCAATGGCTGCTGCAGTGGTCTCCCCTACACAAACCGTTCACGAAGCGATCCGCGCCGACGATGATATGCGAACCGTAACAGAGAAGGTGTTCCAAAGTGCAGCCTATGCGCTGCAGTTTACAAAGGAAGCTCTGGATCACAAAGCGATGGAGGCTGCTGCGAACACTCTTATGAATGCCAGAAAGATCGTGATCCTCGGTATGGGTGCCTCCGGTCCTATTGCAGCCGACCTGCATCACAAGCTGCTTCGCCTGGGTATGGATGCCACAGTCTACACCGACGCCCACCTGCAGGCAATTGCCTGCTCCTATCTGACAGAGCAGGATGTGGTCTTTGCAGTCAGTCACTCCGGCAGCTCCAAGGCTGTGGTGGACAGTGCCGATATTGCAAAGAAGCACGGCACTAAGATCATCACACTGACCAGTGCCGGCAAATCGCCCCTGACGAAGCTGGCGGACATAGGGCTGACAACCATTTCCAGCGAAACCAAATACCGCGTGGTTGCCATTTCCTCCCGCGCCGCCGCTCTGACCATTGTAGACTCCATCTACACCTATATCGCAATGCATTGCGAGGATGCAATGTCCCTGAAGGTGGAAAAGAATATGGAGCATTTAAAGTACTGATATACAAAAGCACCGCTTCTCTATGCGAGAAACGGTGCTTATTATTTGGTAACAGAAATTTTCGCGAAGCTGTATCGCTGTGCCGAATGCTTGATAACCAAAGCAAAGGAAGTCATACCAAGCAGTCCAACCGTGCCGTAATACAACGCGCACAGAATTACCGGCTTCTGATTTGTCCACAAGCCTGTGCCCACCAGAGGCAACAAAAAGCTGATCTTATCCAAATAATGTATGCCAAGAAGGTTCAGCAGCACCGGTATCAACATAGTGGCTGTTGAAGCAGACAGCGTGATCAACTGATTTTTTGTCCAAATACCAAGCAGCAAAACTGTGGCTGTTACACATATCGCTGTCATAAGACGGAGTACCTCAAACAGTATTATTCCCTCTGATATGGATACTGTATCGCTCCATCCTGCAAATGCTGCCAAGCTGCATAGGGGGGCGTTAAGATCACGAAAGCCGTAATTTTTCTGTACATACCCATAGTCCGGGATCTGTGCAACAAAGAAAATGAAAACGGTAATACATATACAAATCACAAGCTTACACCCTGCAGAAGCTGTTCGACCTTTTTTGCTCACATTTAAGATCGGCAGCATACCGGAGCCGGTCTCGATGGGAAAAACATTGGAAAAGCACAGGATAATGGCTGCCACTGTCAGGGCTGCTGAACCGGCTTTGCTGTGCTGTGTACCTGCACCGAACAGATAGCTGTAACCCGTCTCATAAACAAAGTGCGCCTCTTTCCCTTCCGTCTTCAGCTGCAAGATCCTTTCCATCTGTGGGCACACCCGGCTCATCAGGATCTCTTCCGCCATCAGAGTGCGCTCTAACGGTGGAAGCAAGCTGTTAAGCTCCGTTTCCGACAATTCTCCGGCAGCGTGATCTTTACGCAGTTTTGCGATCTGCTGATGGATTTCGGCAAAACGCTTTGACTCAGCATCCAGATATTCTTGCTTTTCTTCCGTCAGAGGACCTGCCAGCTGCTCCATATAGGCCTTGTAATGCAATTCGCCGATGTCATAAGAAATGGTACGAGGCTCCCGGATGTTAAGCAGCAAAAGCAATGCCAAAACACCTAGCACGCCGCACTCCACAAGAAGCTTCCACAGTTCGTGCCAAATGAGAGCTGTACTTATCCCTTGAAAAGGAACCCATCGAGGAAGCCGAAATTGCGTTTGTCGTATAGCGGGAACATTTCTGCGGCAGAACAGGAGACAAACCAACACGGCAGTAAGCACGCTGAGCACAATCAGCAATCCCCACGATGCAGCGAAAACATCCACAGGATAACCGAAGAAATCCAGATTTCTGTACTCTGACAGCCACCCGGTGGAAAATATCAAGTTGCTGATGTTGATAAATTTCATCATATTCCAGGTTGATATGGGTGAGATCACCTGGGATAAAACATACGAAACGCCCAGAAAGCCGCCAACCGTCAGCCACGCAAGCATCGTCTCTTGCCAGAACAAACCTGCCGCAATGCAAAGAATACCAACCAAAGCGTACAAAAACCATTTCACGAAGAAGAAAAGCACCAGATATTCGCCCACAGAAGCCTCAAGAATACAGGTCGTAAAACCCGGCAGGGACTGTATTGGGCGAGTCAGATCCCCCAAGCCAAAAGAAGCCGTACAGTAAGCTAAATTTGTTCCCCACAGGGCAAAAGCGATTAATAAAGATACAAATGCGTTGGAGACCAATTTTGCACTGATCAATGGCAGCCTGCCTTTTCGTGTAGCTTTCAGGATCGGTAATATCCCGCTTTTGTGCTCGCCAATTGCCATTTCTGTGTCAAAAAGGAGAATAGCAACCAAAGCAATCAGATCTGTAACCGCGGAAGTTTGAAAGTGTAGCACACCGGAGGACATATCATAAACAGGTGTTATATGCAAAAGGTCTTCAAATCGATCTATTGCCGCCAGTTGATTCCGGTAGGAAAAGCTGTCCGGCTCTGCGAAAATGGAAACGGAAGTTTTTGTCTTTGCCTCCTCAATGATCGATTCTATATTCTGCGTGTGGTGGGCTGTCTGCTGCACCTCCTGCAGCAGCTCCCGGAAAAGAAAACGTTCTGAGAAGAGGTCTTTGTCATACTGCAAATATGCGCCGCTTGTATATATATCCCAACAGCTTCGCATATCCTCACTGATCACCGGTTCGGTTTCAGTCCCCCACCGGACACAAGCGTCCAGCAGTTTGACTTTTTCCTGCAAATAGGATAGGCGCTGATCTTCCGGCATTGCCATCACATCCCGCTGTGCCGCAACATACGCCTTCTGTTCGTAGAAGGAATAGCTGTTTGTAAGGTTGTGGCGGAACAAAAAGATATTTGCGACAGCAGCAATCAATAACACTAAGAAAAAGCGCAGCGTCAATGTTTTTCTGAGCTCAGCAGTTAGGATCCTCACACTGATCCCTCCTTTGTGTTGCGCTCCTCAAAGGTATAAAGATAGACATCCTCCAACGATGGCATTACCGGATTGCTAAGGTACTGTTCCGGCGCAGCATCACTGACCACCCGAACCCAGATCCGGTTTTCCTCATCCCTGCGAATGTTGCCTACAAGGAACTGCTGCTGCACGGTATCCAGTTCATCTTCTTTTACGCAGATTTCAAATACTTTTCCCATCATCTCTTTTAACAGCTCGTTGGGGCTTTGCTGGGCAATAAGGTAGCCATCCTTCAGCATCAGGATCTCTTTGGCAATAAACTCAACATCTGAAACCACATGGGTGGCAAGAATGACGATCCGGTCCATAGAAATTTGGGAGATCAGATTTCGGATGCGGATGCGTTCTTTCGGATCAAGTCCTGCGGTGGGTTCATCCAATATCAGGATCTTTGGTGATCCCAACACCGCCTGCGCGATCAGGATCCGCTGCTTCATTCCGCCGGAATAGGCTCCAAGCCGTTTGTCCAAAGCATTTGTCATATTGACCATTGCTGCAACCTGCCCGATCTCTTTGGTTGCCTGCTCCTTTGACATACCTTTCAGTGCTGCAATGTAGTAGAGAAAACGCCGGGCCGTGAAGTGAGGATACAACCCTTGCTGCTGGGGCATATAGCCAAGAAGCGCACGGTAAGCTGCACCCATTTTCCCAGAAGGAACGCCGTCAACAAGAATCCTTCCTTTGTCCGCAGAGAGGTTCTCTGTAAGGATTTTCATCATTGTACTTTTACCTGCGCCGTTTGGTCCTAAAAGGCCGTAGATGCCGCCGGTAAGGGTTGCTGAGAAATCCGAGAGAGCGACCTTCTTGCCGTATGTCTTTGTGAGGTTTTCGATTCTTAACTCCATAAGCGTGTCCTCTTCGTTAATTCTCTACGGTAACACTCTGACTGTAAAAATCCATCAAATCCTGTTCCTGCAGCCCATCTGCCAATGACGCATACTTGACATAGCTATAAATCTGTTGATTGCCAGCGTTGTCGTCCTCGACAGTACGCTTTATCGCAACCCCCTCCTCTGATACCGTCAGCACAATGAATCCCTCGTTGGTCAGTGCATTGGGAAGCTCTTTTTTTGCGTTCAGATCAAATAAGTGCCACTGCTCCCTGTCAGCATCCCAGTGTAAAGCATATCCGTTTCCCATATGCCGCAGGCTGTCCATTTGGACTGCTTCCAGCTTGTTGGTGTGCAGGTCGTATACATATACACCTGATGCGGATTCCATCGAGCTTGTGTAGTATAGCTTATCTTTATCTACGATGTTGACTCCCGGGAATTCCTGAACCGTTTTTTCCAGCAGGGTGTGCACCTGCCCGCTTATTCCGTCCCAATGCTGCAGCAAGGCAGGCATTTCCAGGCTTAACTGCCTGTAATTGGGATCATCGTAAGCTGCAACGGGAATACCGGCAGTATGAAACAGTGCTTCATTCCCCTTTACCGCGCAAAGGGTAATATACACATCACTTTTATCCAGCAGTATTTCCTCTTTACCGGTCTGGAGGTTCAGTCGTCCAAGATAATTTGAGATCCACTGTACCATATTTCCACCGTCTTCCGTGCGGACAGAGCCATTCACATCTGCGGAGTAATACAAAAATCCGTCAGCCACGGCATAAGCATACACCGTCACATCCCGTTGGTCTTCAATGTACTTTTCACCCAATGTGGCAACTGTTTCCAAGTCTGCACCTGTGGCATCCCGGCGGTATAAATGGGAACCGTATTGATCTCTCAGAATGTAGTATAGGTCACTGTTACAGAAAAACAGCGGTGTGATCATTGTTGCGCCGATCAGCCGTGCTTCACAGCTTTCGCTTTTCCGGTGATCCGGTTCGTGATCGTGCAGACATCCTGCTTTGGAGCACAAGCACACACTCACTCCATTTTCAATGTCCACAAAGCTTAAAAATCCAGATGCCAGAAAGTAATATCCCTTGCTGCTGAAAGCACCCCGCTGATTGTATGCCCAGACCCAATCCGAGTCAGTGTCTGTCTGCTTGCTGCAGGCTGACATCCCACAGAGCAAGCAAAGCAAAAGCGAACAGGCAAAAAATCTTTTGATCGTTTTCATATTCTTGCTCCTCTCTGCGGGCAGCAGGTGTGCTTTATTGCCAATCAGGATTTTCGGACAACCACTGATCCAGCTGTTTTTGCAGGACTTCCACTATCTTTTGACTCCCGGCAGCTTCCAGCTCCTGAAGCATTTGGTTATACTGGGTTTCTGTCAGTTCGGCAAATTCCGGAAAATACTCCAGGCAAACTGTTTCGATTTCCTTCAGTTCATCTTCAAAACCGGAATAATCAAACACGACCGGATAAGACAAAACGCTTTCATCCAGCAGCTCCTGATAGCTTTGGAGCAAGGTTTTTCCGTTGTACCAAGCAAAATTCCAATTTTCTGTTCCGGGGCTTCGCATATCTGAAGTCATTTTATCAGATGTCATTCCGCAGAAATAGGACAACGGAGAAATAAAGTCCAGGCTGTATGAAGTGCCGTCTGCCTGTGTCTTGAGGGTATAGCAGCCGTTTTCTATCGTATAGTCCCGTCCTTCTTTTCCATAGAACAGCTGCATAGCAGCTTCGTTGTCCTCCGCGATCAGCTTCAGCAAGGAAATGGCGCACTCCCTGTTTTGAGTGCTTGCAGAAATACCACTCATATATCCGTTGGTGCTTGTTGCTTTGAAAACAGGGGTAGTCATCGGTATGACCGTTTCACTCTGACCGCGTGTGTAGGTATGCGCGCCGGCTACAGCGCCATAGCGCACAACAGCCTTATCCCCTTGATCCGTAATATATCCGGCTTCAATGTAGCGCTTCAGCGCTTTTTGGATATTGCGAACTGTTTCAGTATCCAGTTTGTTTACAATCTTTGGGGTCTGACCGCCATAATCAATGCCAAAAATCGCACCGGCATCAAAGTAAATATTATTCACTAAATCATAAATCGCAGAGGGGAAATAATCATCGATTGCTTTTGGATCAAAGGCTTCGGTGCTCAAGAATTTACCGTTGTTATTGTATAGAAACGGTTTGTTGCCGTTTTGTTCATAGATTTTCTGAAAAACCTTATCCATCTCCCAAAAGTTTCCAGTAAAGTCGTCCGCAGAAAGGTCATAGGTATCAAACACCTCAGGCGCAATGACCCAACCGTTTGCCCAACCCTGCGCCGGGATCGTCCGGATCCCATAAATCTCACCCTCCACCGTACCGGACAGCCAATTCAGCGAATGGGGCACGGCTTGCCGCAAGGAGGAGTCTGAATCATCCTGCACATACTCCGTAATGGGCTGCAGGTAGTTTTGCATTTCCTCCGCCGTCATCATTCCATAGATGAGGTCAGCATTCTTGAGCGCCTTCTGTGTTTCAGGTCGGGAAAACCAATCGGAATCCGTCAGCCATACATCCATCGCAAACAGAACGAACTGTACCCGGAAAGGCATATTCTTATCCGCAAGCATCTGATTCAATTCTATAGCTGCTGTTTCATTCCATGTCCGAACACCACCACCGTAAGGGCGCTCTGTCAGACAGACCCATTTCAAAACCGGCAGATTTTCCGGATTATCTACCTCTTGCGGCAAATACTGACAAGTAATGACAGGTTCCGGTTCTGTTGCCTCCGGCTCTGTGATCTCCGGAACAGAGATCGTTGTGTTGTCCGGTATGCTTTGCTGCGGTGCAATGTTTCCACAGCCGAACAGTATAAGTGCCAAAGCAAAGCACAAATATAGATAACGCTTTCGTCTTGCCATATTGCCGCCTCCCTTAATTACTTACAACTCCGCAATGGATCTTCACATCTCCCACCTGGACATAATCGATCTCCTCAACAACGATTGGAGAAGCAGCCAGGTAGACAGCAAAAATATTGCTTCCGGTTCCTTGTGTGCTTCGCGGCTGCATTTCAATTACCGTCCCATCTGACAGCACTACTTTTACATCCTTAAAGTTCCCCGGCTTTCGAATGGTTTCATCTTCCGTGGCATAATAGAACTCCATACTCAGCCCTTTTACAACGATCGAACGAACAATGACTGCTTGTTCTTCCTCTTCCAGCTTTCTGTAAGCAGTAAGCCTGATCGGTTCTGTCAACATTTCCTTTTGAGGCATACCGTCGCTGCAATCAAACAGAATTCTGAAATTCCAGTTTCCTTCTGCAATCCGCGTCTTTTCGTGGGGGATGTCTTCATTGCGTACATACAGATTTTCCAGCAGTATATAGCGGTTATATCCGTCAGCAAAAGAAAATGTTGAACCCGGCTCCCCCGCAGAGTCTATTTGAATAACCATATCCTGCGTATTTACAGCACCGTCGTGATCTTCTACAACGCGCTGCTGCAGGCCAAATGGTCCGTCACCCAGTGTGGCGCTGGGATTTTCGCCCCGGATAATGCCCTTGGTGGCAACATCAAAATGCAAGCCATATTGCGTCAGGTCCACCTGCTCCGGAGCTTCGATGTGCAGCAGGATATACGCCGTAGTACCGTCGGTTATGGCAGAGCGTGCAGTAACTTTTACCCCGTTACAGGTAACAGTATCCCCCATATCCACCGCTGTACGATAAACATAGCTCTGCTGTTTTTGCGTGATGTAACCCGGAAAAATCTTACTGCATATTCCAAATGTGTCATCAATAAGACCGACCCCTACTGCAAATACATAACAAGTTCCTGCTGTAAACAAAAACACTGTTGCAATAACAACAACAGACAGGATGGATGTTGCCTTGTGAATGCTTTCGTACCTGCGCTTCTTTTTTACCTCATATTCATCCCGTCGGCGCAGTACATTTTCCGTGATTTCTCTACAATCCTTCATAGGAGAATCCCTCCGTTTCCAGTTTGATTTTCAGAGACCGTTTTGCACGGTACAGAAGGCTTTCGATCTGCCGTTTGCTTTTCTTCATTATTTTAGCGATCTGCTCATTGCTGAAGCCTTCAAAAAAAGAAAGGTACAAAACCTGGCTGTATTCCGGCTTAAGCGTTTGAAGGGTCTTGTGAAGATGGATCTTCTGCTCAGAGCAAAGATATTGCGCTTCGATGTCATCTGCCGCGGGTGTTTCTGCTGACAACTCCTCCACAGAGACCGTGGCGTGTCGTGTGTTCTTTCGGCACCAGTCCAATGCCAGATTCCGTGCTATGGCATATAACCAGGTCTTAAAGGCAGAATCTTTGCGGAATAAGGGCCGTTTTGTTGCCAGCTTAACAAAGGTATCCTCCATCAAGTCTTCTGCAATGCTTAAATTGTGGGTAAAGCTGTCTATGTATAGAATCAGTCCGTCTTTGTAGTCTCTGACGATGGGGGCAAATGCATCGTCATCACCATTCAGGAAACGGAGGTAGCTACTTGCACCGTTATCCATAAAGGTCCTCCCTTCTAACCCTTTCACTTATTAGACGCATTAAAATATAATAACGCACACTTTTTCACAAATTTTATAAAAAGAGCATCCAAAACAGATTCCTGCTCTGGATGCTCTCCCCTGTATATTTTCACAGACCACTGCCGTTAAATGAAACGCAATGACCCATCTCTACCTTTATTTTTTCTCTTCGGTATTCTCCGGTTCGTCATTCTTCGGAGTTTTATTTTCTTCGGTCTTTCCCTTTGTTTTTGAACGAAGCTCCGGCGGCTGTGCTTCAAGCTTCCCGGGATCGACAGCGCTCTTTTCCAATCGCTTATGGGTACGCTCGCGAAGCAGCGTATAAAGCACAGCAGAGAACGGGATCATCAGGAACATACCGGCAACACCCATAAACTCGCCGCCGATGGCCACTGCCACCAGCACCCACATACCGGGAAGACCAATGGAAGTACCCACAACTCTGGGATAGATCAGGTTATTTTCGATCTGCTGGAGCACAACGAACATAATCACAAACCAGACAGCCTGCAAGGGATCGTTCACCAGAATAAAGAACGCACCCAAAGCGCAGCCTGCCCAGGCACCCACCACAGGAATGAACGCCGTCACCGCAACAAGCACACTGACAAGAGGAATATAGGGCATTCTGAAGATCGCCATAGATATGGCAAACATACAGCCAAGAATGCAGACCTCTATGCACTGTCCGGACAGGAAATTTGAAAAGGTAGCATTTGTCAGCCGGCAGATCCGAATCGTATTGTCCGCAAAACGCTCCGGCAAAAATGCATAAGCCAGCTTTCTTCCCTGTCTTGCCAGTGTTTCCTTGGAAAACAGGCAGTAGAAAGTGAACACCACAGCGATCACAAGCTCCACCAAGGCACCGGTGATGTTGCCAACGGCAGAAACTGCTCCACCCCAAACACGGGACATACCGTTACCAAGCCAGGTGGCAATCTTCTGGGTCAGGGACGACCAGTCCAGACTCTCAAAATCTGTGTTCTTTGCAAGCCACTCCATCACCTGAGGGTTCTGATCCAAGAAGCCCTTCACCGCAGCTCCGCCTTTATGAATAAACGCAGAGATCTTAGGGATCAGAGACTGGATCGTATCTATCATCTGCGGGATCAGCAGAAGGAATACCAGTGTCAAAACAAGCAGCAGCGCAAGGGAGGTCAGAACCACTGAAACAAGTCTGCGAAGAGAAGGCTTTTTGATCCATCTGAAGCCTCTTTCAATGGCACGCATAGGTACATTGAGCACAAAAGCAAGAGAAGCGCCCAGGACGAAGGGCGAAAAGACGCCCTTGATCACCGACCAAGCTGCACGAACACGCTCCGTTTCATTCAGGATCCAATAGAGGACGATACAGGTGATGACACCTATGAATATATTTTTTAATGTTTTCTTTTCAATATGCATTTTGTTACTCCTGTTACTCGGACAAGTTTCTTAACGCTTCACACAGCGCTGTTACGCTCTCCTCCGTTGTTGCCCAGCTGGTACAAAAGCGCACGGCACTCCTGCCATCCGTCAATTTTTCCTGAAGCATAAAGGTAAAGTCTTCTGACAGCTTATTCAGGACACTGTCAGGAAGCACGGCGAACACCTGATTTGTCGTGCCCGGCAGGTAAAGGTCATAACCAAGCTCCGCCAAGGTATCCCGCAGACGGTCCGCCATTGCATCAGCGTGTCTGCTGACCTTAAAATACAGGTCATCCTCAAACAGCGCCTCAAACTGCAAGCCCAGCAGCCATCCCTTTGCAAGGAGAGCACCCCGCTGCTTTATGATATAACGGAAATCCTCAGCAATGGCAGGATTCAGGATCACCAGTGCTTCGCCGAACATTGCGCCGACCTTTGTGCCACCGATATAGAATGCATCACAAAGCCGGGCAATATCCCGAAGGGTCATATCATTATCACACGCCTCCAGAGCGTAGCCAAGTCGGGCACCGTCCATATAGAGATAGATGCCGTATTCCCTGCACACTGCGCTGATGGCTTCCAGCTCTGCCAGCTTATAGGTCGTGCCGAGCTCTGTGGACTGAGAGATGTACACCAGCTTCAGCTGCACATTATGCTCTTTGTTTTCGTCGTTTCTTTGGACTTCCAGCGCAGCACGGATCCCCTCTGCCGTGAGCTTGCCGTCAGCGGAGGGGAGCGTTACCACCTTGTGTCCTGTTGCCTCTATCGCGCCGGTCTCGTGGACAAAAATATGGGCGCTTTGTGCACCCAGGACCGCCTGATGGGGACGAAGGGCAGCTGCTGCAACAAGGAGATTTGTCTGGGTGCCGCCAACAAGGAAATGGACTGCAGCGTTCTTTGCGCCACACAGCTCCCGTATCCTGTCCGCCGCTTTTTCACAGGCAGGGTCTTCCCCGTAGCCCGGCATCTGAAGCTCCCGCCGGGACAGCATTTTATCCAGCACTGCACTGTGGCAGATCTCGTTATAATCGTTATGAAATAAATGCATTTCTTACAGCTCCTAAGGAATATACTCACATTTTACAGGCATTTGTATGCTATGTCAAGAATGCATATTGTAAACAATTTGTACATAAACTCCTTATGGCAGGACACACCGGGGAGGGAGTATATGGCAGACACATTGAAGCAAAGAGCCTGCAAACTGGCTGTGTACATCATAGAGACCGGCGGCACAGTACGATCCGCTGCCCGGCATTTTGGTATTTCCAAATCCACGGTACATAAGGATCTTTCTCAAGCCTTACCCCATTATGACCTGAAGCTATACGCAGAGGTACGAAAAGTGCTGGAGCTCAACAAGGCCCAGCGGCACATTCGCGGCGGCATTGCCACGCAAAAAAAGTATTTACAGCTGAAAAAACAGTGAGAATATTTGCTTTTTCCGGCAAACAATGCTATACTGCACAAAAGAAGAGGTGATACAGTTGTTTGAGATCACATTGATCACTGTCGGAAAGCTAAAGGAAAAGTTTTACTTATCCGCTGCCGCAGAGTACGAAAAAAGGCTGAACGGCTTTTGCCGTTTCAGGCTGTTGGAGCTGCCGGAAGCCAGACTTCCCGACAATCCGTCACAAGCAGAGATCGCTGCAGGACTGGAAAAAGAGGCAGGGCTGATCATCAGCAAAATACCCAAGGGCGCCTGGTTTTGCGCCTTGACACCGGAGGGTACGCTGCTCTCCTCTGAAAAGCTGGCAGCCAGGCTGTCCGATGTAAAGCTGGGTGGCAAAAGCTGCGCCTGTTTTCTGATCGGCTCCTCCTTTGGTATGGCTGACCGAGTGAAGGCAATGGCAGACTTGAAACTCTCTATGAGTCCTATGACCTTCCCTCACCATCTGGCGCGGATCATGGTGCTGGAGCAGCTTTACCGGGCAGAGGCGATCCAGGCAGGAACAAAATATCACAAATAAAAAATCGAGAGCAAGCGCTCAATGTCATTAGGGTAAACTTAATGACATTGCGTAAAGGGCGGTACGCCATAGTGATAAAATGGTTTTGAACGGTCCCTTTTCTGCTTAACTGCATAAAAAATTCCCAAAATGCGTCAGCATTCTGGGAATTTTTTATTTGTTGATCAAAAAAGTTACCACTTCAAAACTGCGTAGCACCTATAAAGGGAGGAGATTTCTGCCAGTGAAGGCAAAAAGCGCAGAAATACTTTGTGTATTTCAAGCATTTTTAACGCACAATGGCGGAAATTCACACCCTTTATAGGCAATTTATCACTATGGTGCACCGCCCAATGCTCTCGGTTTTTTATTTTGGATAGGATACACGAAGCTTTAACTCTCTCATTTTTCTACGGAGGAAAATAAGGTCATCAAAAGCATCCGGGCGCTTGCTGAGATCGCGCAAAAGTGCAGAAGGGTGATAAAATGCAGTCATCCAGATACCGCCGTGATTTACCCAGCTGCCGTGATCCCTTGTGATCCTGTAATTGGGATCAATTATTTTTTTCGCCGCAACTCTGCCAAGGCAGACAATGATCTTCGGCTGGATCAGTGACACCTGGGACCTAAGATAACCGATGCAGGCCTCCTGCTCCTCCTCCAGCGGGTCGCGGTTGTTGGGCGGTCTGCACTTTACGATATTGGCAATGTAGCAATTATGCCTTCCAAGGTCCACAATGGAAAGCATATCATCCAGAAGCTTTCCCGCAGCGCCCACAAAGGGTTCTCCCTGCAGATCCTCCTGCTGACCGGGTCCCTCGCCGATAAACATAATCTCCGCATCCCGGGGTCCTACACCGAACACCACATTGGTCCGGGTCTCACACAGACCGCAGCCCCGGCAGTCGGCGCAGGCGTTTTCCAGTTCATCCCACTGTGTCATTTCCGTTCCCTCCTGCGGTTCTTCCTGCGTTCCTGTTCCCTTTTTCTTTGGGTGGATATAACATTGACCTTACGCACAAGGAACAGTATGCCAACGCCCGCAACACCGATCACTGCAGTCCAGAGGAGGATACCCCCCAAGATCCGCAGCACCCCACCGCTGTCCTTCTGCGGATCCTGAGAAACAGGTGTATAAACAGGAACAGCATTCATTGCAAGAAGCTCAGCCTGGGCAACACACATATTATTGTGCCAGACCTCCACTTTGGAAACTGCCTGACCCTTTTTCACCGGTGCCTGGAGCTCCCGGGAAATATCAAAATAACGGTAATCCAGCTTGTCCGGTGTGGTGTTCACAGGCAACAAGGTGGTGACTGCTCTGTCTGCACCTGCCACCACATCATTTGCACCGTTTACAACAGGATACTGCCGCAGTGTCTGACCCTCATAAAAGATCTGTGCCGCGCGGTAAACACCGAACACACCGTCCATAAGAGCGGTGATCTCCTTAAAGCCGCCGTAAACCTCTGTGTTTCCGTTAGCGGCAAACTTTGATTCCGCACCCATCAGAATGCACACAAGAGAAAGGCCGTCGCTTACTGCAGATACAGCAAGACAGTTGGAGCCGTCGTTTGCAATACCCGTTCTGCCGCCGGTAACACGGGGGTCGTGGTAGATCTTCATATCTGTGTTATTTCGCAGGAAGTTTTTGGAGACAAGCTCCCGCTCCTCTGACATATTGGTTGCAGGAACTGTATATTTGATCTCAGAGAAATAGGTCATAAATTTCTCATTGGCAACGGCTGCACTTACGATCCTTCCCAGGTCGCGGACCGTGCTCACCTGCTCAGGATCGTGAAGGCCGTGGGGATTGGTAAATTTGGAGGCTGTACATCCAAGATCCTCTGCATAACGGTTCATCTCCTCCACAAAAGCAGCCTCACTTCCGCTGATATGGGCCGCGATCACCGATGCGGCATCGTTGGCAGATCCTACCATCATACAGTAGAGAAGATCGTTCAGTGTGATCTGCTCCCCCGCCTTCAGATCAGCCGTAACGGCATCAGATGGAACGGCAGACAGTGTCTGCTGATCTGCGGTGATCACGGTTGTCAGCTCTCCGCGCTCCACCGCGATCAGTGCCGTGAGGATCTTCACAAGGCTGGAGGGATAGATCTGCATATCCGGGCTCTGGGCGTACATCAAAGTATCCGTGCCTGTTTCATACAAAAAAACTGCGGTTGCATTTTCCACAGGCTCCTGCATTTTAAGATACGGCACTGCTGCATCAAAGCTGTGGGCACCGCTGGAAACCGCAACGCTATCCTGCTCTCCGGTCTGGGTCGCCCAAACGCTGCAGGGTGAGCAAAGCAACAGGCTAAGACACAATATTACGGAAAAAACTCTCAAAAATTTCATATTTTTACCTCTTTAAAGGAAGAAAGACTTGTCCAAAGGAATATTTTGTGTATAATAATATTAGAAAGCTTTTATATTATATCAGCTTTTTTTCCACCCGTCAATGCAGGAGGTCCACAATGGGCAAAAAAGCTTCCGCAATACTGACCCTTCTGATCACCGGAGCGTTTGTTCTGACGCTGACCGTTACCGCAGTTTACCGGCATTATACCCTGGGTGTATACGATGTACCGCCGCCCTATTATTCCTACGACGGAAAGTTTAACATCAACACCGCGACCCCGGAAATGCTGGATCTGCTGCCAGGACTCGGCACTGTGCTTTCGAACCGCATCGTGGAATACAGAGAAGAGCACGGTCCGTTCCGAAGCACCGATGATCTGGAAAATGTCAAAGGCATTGGACACGGCACGATCGATAAGATCATTGATTACATATCCACAGGAGAAATAAAATGAAGATTCTTGTTGTAGATGATGAAGACCTTTTGGTGAAGGGCATCCGTTTTAATCTGCAGAATGATGGCTATGAGGTCATCTGCGGCAGCAACGGTCTGGATGCAGTACGCCTGACACAAACCGAGCACCCCGACCTGATCGTTCTGGACATTATGATGCCGGAAATGGACGGTCTCACCGCCTGTGCCCGTATCCGGGAATTCTCCGATGTGCCCGTGATCCTCCTCACTGCCAAGGTTGAGGATATGGACAAGCTTATGGGCTTTGAACAGGGCGCTGATGACTATCTTACAAAGCCCTTTAACATTCTTGAATTAAAGGCCAGGATCCGTGCATTGCTGCGCAGATCTCAGGCGCAGCGTGGTGAAGAGAACGAAAAGCTTACCATCGGTGCCATCACGCTGGATCTGAATGCAAGAAATGCCTACCATTCCGGCGTACTTGCAGATCTTACTGCAAAAGAATTTGATGTGATCGAATTCCTGATGCGAAATCCCAACAAGGTCTATTCCAGAGAGATGCTCCTGGACACTATATGGGCATATGAATACCGCAGTGACATCCGCACCGTGGATGTGCATATCCGCCGCCTGCGGGGAAAGCTGGAAGAGGGTCCTGCAAATCCCCGGTACATTATGACGAAATGGGGCGTTGGTTATTATTTCAAAAAATGATTCCGGAAACAGAATACAATTCCGAAGCGCCCAGTTCCGGTATTCCGTCGTGTATGTGCTGCTTACCTTCGTGGTGCTGCTGCTTCTGAACATCTACTGTGCCAAGGCCTGTCAGAATCTTTTTTACAACAGCAAAAAGACCACGATGCTGGAGCTTTGTCAAATTGCCGCAGGCAGTGTGGCAGATCTGGAGGTCATCAACAGCGATGCCATACGCAACACCGTGGCAGACATTACCGATATGCGAAATATACGGCTCATTGTCACAGACCAAAGCACAAAGCTCCTTTATGATACACATCAAGAGCTTCGGTATTCAGAAAAACACATACTTCTTCCGGAGATCGTAACTGCACTGGAGGGGAACAAGGTCTTTTACTGGAATTATCACGACGGTACGATGCATTCCTGTGCCGCCCTCCCCATCTTCAGCTACGGTAATCTTATAGGCTGTGTATATATGACGGAATATGACACCGAACAGGGCAGCCTGATCTCCAGCCTGCAGAGCAACATTTTCACCATTACGATGCTCCTTGAGATCGCTGTCATTGTCTTTTCCCTCATATTTTCCAATACCCATATTCAGCGCCTGAGAAAAATAATGTCCTCCATCCGCACGGTCCGCGGCGGTGATTATTCCCACAAGATACAAATGTCCGGACACGACGAGCTGAATGTACTGAGCAATGAATTTAACGATCTGATCGAAAGGCTGCAAACCTCGGAAAACAAGCGAAATCAGTTTGTTTCCGATGCTTCTCACGAATTGAAAACGCCCCTTGCCTCCATAAAGCTTCTTGCAGATTCCATTTTGCAGAACAATATGGATGCCGAGACCACCCGGGAATTCGTCGGTGACATCGGTAACGAAGCAGAACGGCTCAACAGAATGTCACAAAAGCTCCTTGCCCTTTCAAGGATCGATTCCCGGCAGGAAAACGACGCGGAGATCACCTGCATTGCCCCCACCGTTGAACGGGTGGTCAGAATGCTGACCCCTGCCGCCCGGGAAAGCGGCATTACCATACACACCGACCTTGCCGCAGACAGTCCTATTCTGATCCTTGAGGATGATCTCTATCAGGTAATTTTCAATCTCACCGAAAACGGCATTAAGTATAACCGAAAAAACGGCGAGCTTTTTATCACCCTCTCCCAACAGGATGAGGATGCCGTTATTGAGATCCGGGACACCGGAATGGGAATTCCCGAGGATTCCCTGAATCACATTTTTGAACGCTTTTACCGGGTTGACAAAGCGCGCTCCCGTTCCACCGGTGGCAGCGGTCTGGGGCTTTCCATCGTAAGAAACATCGTAAAACGAAACCACGGAAGCATCCGGGTGGACAGCGCCATTGGCGAGGGAACCAAATTCACCCTGCGCTTCCCGGTTTTTGATACCAAGGAGGATGCCCAATGAAAAGAATACTGTGCGTTCTTCTGGCACTTTTAATTATGCTTCCCCTCACTGCCTGCGGTGACAACAAAAAAGAGCTGAGAGCACCGGTAAACTTTTACTACCGCACCAGAGAAGTAGAAATCGGCTCCGAAGAAGATGTGATCTCTGCAGAACAGCGGGAATCCTTCGGACATTCCGATGATTATGTTTATTTAACAGAGATCTATCTTAACGGTCCCACTTCCGGTAAATGCATTTCACCCTTCCCTGCCGGCACGACACTGGAATATCTGGATTTTACACAGGACAAGGTTATGGTGGAGCTGAGCTCTCACATTTCCCTTTTGTCCGGAGCTGAGCTTACCATTGCCTGTGTCTGCCTTACCAAAACCCTGTCGGAGCTTACCGGAATGAAGAACGTACAGATCACCTCAAAGGGAGACCTGTTGGATGGCAAGGAATCCCTCACCTTCTCGGTCAACGATTTTCAGCTGGAGGACGATACACCGGATTACTCTTCCGAGCTTCAGTAACACAAGCCTTTTACTCCCTTACGGTCAACAAGGCGTGCGTTTTCCAGGAAGCGCAGGCATTCCGTAGGAAGCGGCCCGTCCAGAGGTACAAAGCGCTCCCGCGGCTCTGCACTTCCGACCAATTCAAAGCGACAGCTCCCCAGCTGCTTTGCCGGTATACTTTTTTCCAGCACCAGCGCATCTCCCTGGGGGATGCAGACACCGATCACCGTATCCCCCGCAGCGAGCCTTACTATGCCGTCCAGCCTTTTACAGCGGCACTGAACACGGCAATAGAGTCCTTCCCGCCGTACAACGGCTTTCCCCACCGCTTCACCAAGATAATACACATCAAAGGAATCCAAAATAACGCCCCCCTTGCAGCAATTCTATGCCGCAAGGGGGGCGTTTCATTCATACTGTTCCGTTGTTCCGCAAGCCGAAGCTGACGGCGATGGCATCGTTGACCTGTTCCATATGGGCATCGTCCAGCCGCCCCATATGCTCTCTGAGGCGTCTTTTATCAATGGTGCGAACCTGTTCCAGCAGGATCACAGAGTCCTTGCTGAGTCCAACGCTGCCGCCCGTAATATTGATATGAGTCGGAAGCCTTGCCTTCCCCGTCTGGCTGGTGATCGCTGCTGCGATCACAGTTGGGGAATGCCTGTTGCCTGTATCATTCTGTATGATCAAAACAGGGCGTGTACCTCCCTGTTCACTGCCTACCACCGGAGAAAGATCTGCATAGAATATATCTCCCCGTCTCACACTGTCGTCCATACCGTTCACTCTCCGCGCAAATCTTTGCCAGCGCTACCGGATCTTCCTTATGTAACGCGGCTGATTTGATTATTCCACGCACAAAGAAAAATATACGGAAGCGACTTCAAAATATCCTATGCGAAGAATTCCGTTTTGTTACAGTAACTCAAAATTAGTGACAGCAATCGTCATAAAGCGCCGTTCCTTCCAGTAAAGCTCGCAGGCCTCAGGAAGTGTATCTGAGTTAAGATATATATTCGCCTGAAGATTGTCACCCATATAGCTGTCATCGATCATCAATAGCAGACCGTCCCCTGACTTGCCGCAGCCCCGAAGGTAACCGCTTCGCAGTGCCCGGAGCATATGCCAGGGGGCGCTGACAGGGGTGATCTGCCCATCTGCCAGCATTTCAAATGCCAGTATTTTATCGTCAAAGGTCAGTTTGCCCGAAGCTTCAGACAGCGTGCCGGTGATCCCCTCTATGGTCTCCGGTTCTGTCACAGAAAAGGTAACTGTGCCGTTTTTGTCCATACGGCAATGCATTCCAAATGTGTAAAGCCTGTCTCCGTAATCTGCGGTAACCACTGCATCGAAGCTGCAGCCGTTACCGGAAAGCAGCTTGTTGCGAAGATCCATTGCTTCGTCAGCAAGTCCGTCATTCCCTCCGCAGCCGGTCAGAAAAAGCAAAATACAAATCACACATAGAAGCCGCCGCAAGCATATCACCCTTATTTCATTAGTCGCGGAAGCACCTGCAGCATATCCGTCGGAAGCATCCCGTACATACCGATCTCCCGGGCGCAAATATCCCCCGCCGCACCGTGAAGCCACACGCCGCAGGCAGCCGCCTCCAAAGGCGCGATCCCCTGCGCCGTCAGTGCCGCCACAAGTCCTGCCAGCACATCTCCGCTGCCGCCTACCGCCATTCCGGGGTTGCCCGTGGGATTCTGATATGTTGTATTGCCGTCGGTGATCACCGTTTTATGACCCTTCAGGACTACGACAGCACCAAGCTCCTTTGCCAGCTCCTCCGCCGCTTTCTGTCTGTTTTGGATCGGCCGACCGGTAAAACGCACAAACTCACCCTCGTGGGGTGTCAATACAGTCGCGCCGCGCCTTCCACGCAATATATCCTTATGCGCCGCAGTGACATTTATGCCGTCTGCATCCAATATAACAGGACCTGCGAAAGACTTCAGCACCTCACACACCACAGCTTCCACATCCGCTGAGCGTCCCAAGCCCGGACCAATGACAACTGTATCCATCCCGGGCAGCCGCTGAAGGATCTCCTCCAGGGCGTTCTTTGAAAGCATCCCTTCCCTGTCCGGAAGCGGAAACACCACCGGCTCATCCAGCTTTGTTGCCTCAATAGCATAGATCGCCTCCGGCACGCCAAGAAATACAAGACCTGCACCGCCCCGGAGCGCGCCCATTGCTGTCAGCGCAGCTGCCCCTGTATAGCCTCTGCTGCCGCACAATAGCAAAAGTCTTCCATAATCTCCCTTATGGGTGTCCTGCTTCCGGTCCGGAAGCAGAGAAAGCACCTTTTGGTGATCCAATTGCAGCATTACTGTCACTCCCTTTTTTTCATTCAGTTTAACACAAACACCTGTCATTTTCAATAAAACAGGCAATTAATTACAAAATTATCCTTGCTTTTTTATAATGGGTATGGTATTATTCATCTGATATACAAAAGCGATGAACGGACTGTCTTTTGTTGAGAATGCGCTGATAAGAGAGAGCGGGATGGTGGGATCCGCTCGCGCACAGCACAGGGCCTTCTTCCGGGAGCTGCCATTTGAAATAACAGTAGGATGTGCCGGCGGTCACCGTTACAGACCGGGTGTGTAAAGCACCATAAGCTGCGCGAAAGCGAATTGCGGGTGGTACCGCGGAGGAATGTCCTTCGTCCCCTTTTTGGGACAGGGGCATTATTTTTTTGTAACAATCCCACCGAAAGGAGCAAATAGAAATGAGAGAACAACTGGAAAAAATCAAGCAGCAGGCGCTTACTGCTCTGGCAGAAGCTGAGACCCCCGCTGCTCTGGAGGAGCTTCGTGTGAAGCTTTTGGGCAAGAAGGGCGAGCTTACTGCTGTGCTGAAGCAGATGGGCAAGCTCTCCCCTGAGGAGCGCCCTGTTATGGGTCAGATCGCCAATGCGGTCCGTGCTGCCATTGAGGAAAAGCTGGAGGAGCGCAAGGCCGCCATCAACGCTGCAGTTCTGGAGCAGAAGCTGGCAGCAGAAGCCATCGATGTGACCATCCCCGGTGACACCGTCTCCCTGGGTCACGAGCATCCGATGAACAAGGTGCTGCAGGAGATCAAGGACATCTTCGTGGGTATGGGTTACCGGATCATTGACGGTCCTGAGGTTGAGCTGGCAGATTACAACTTCACCCGGCTGAACATTGAGGAGGGTCATCCCTCCCGTGACCGCAGTGATACCTTCTACTTCACAGACGATGACTCTGTGCTGCTGCGTACCCAGACCAGTCCTATGCAGATCCGTGCGATGGAAAACGCCAAGCCCCCCATCTGCATTCTTGCCCCCGGCCGTGTCTTCCGTAAGGACGAGGCAGATGCCACCCACTCCCCGATGTTCCATCAGATCGAGGGTCTTGTGGTGGATGAAAACATCACTATGGGCGACCTTAAGGGTGCTCTGATCACCATTATGAGCCGCATCTACGGTCACGATGCCCAGGTGCGCTTCAGACCCCACCACTTCCCCTTCACCGAGCCCAGCTGCGAGATGGATATGCAGTGCCATAAGTGCCACGGCACCGGCGAGGTGGACGGTCAGGTCTGCTCCACCTGCCACGGTGAAGGCTGGATCGAGCTTCTGGGTGCCGGTATGGTGCATCCTGAGGTGCTTCGCAATTGCGGCATCGATCCCGACAAATATTCCGGTTTTGCCTTCGGTATCGGCCTTGAGCGTACCGCTATGGGCAGACTGAAGATCAACGACCTGCGTTTGATCTTCGACAACGATGTTCGTTTCCTGAACCAATTCTAAGGAGGTTGGAAAAATGAAGCTTAACAGAAAATGGCTCCACGAGGAGTTTGTGGATCTTTCCCATATCTCCGACAAGGAATTTGTTGAAAAGCTCACCGTGTTCGGTCAGAAGGTCGAGACCTACGAGCGTATGGATGCTGAGATCAAAAATGTTGTGGTGGGCAAGGTGGTTTCCATCGTCCGCCACGAGAATTCTGATCATATGTGGGTCTGCCAGGTGGATGTGGGTGAAGAAGAGCCTGTGCAGATCGTCACCGGCGCACAGAATGTTCACGAAGGTGATCTTGTTCCCGCTGCCCTGCACAATTCCTGGCTGCCCGGCGGCATCCATATCACCAAGGGCAAGCTCCGCGGTGAAAAATCCAACGGTATGCTCTGCTCCTTTGCGGAGCTGGGTCTGACCCAGAACGATCTTCCCGATGCCTACGCCGACGGCATCTGGATCCTGAACAACGAGGATTGCAAGCCCGGTGACGACATCAACCTTGTGATCGGCAACGATGACACCATTGTGGATTTTGAGATCACAAACAACCGTCCCGACTGCTACTCCATTATCGGTCTTGCCCGTGAATCTGCCGCTGCCTTCGGTATGGAGATGAAGCACCACACGCCTGAGGTAAAGGGCAGCGATGCCGGCTCCATCTTTGAAAAGCTGGATGTAGAAGTCCCTGCTGAGGCGCTTTGCAACCGTTATTCTGCAAGAATGGTCGCCAATGTGAAGATCGGTCCCTCCCCCAAGTGGATGCGTCAGCGGCTGCGGGCAAACGGTGTGCGCCCCATCAACAACATCGTTGACATTACCAACTATGTGATGCTGGAGTACGGTCAGCCGATGCACGCCTTCGACTACCGCTATGTGTCCTCCGGCAAGATCATTGTCCGGGAAGCGGAGGACGGCGAGGTCCTGACCACCCTGGACGGTGTCCAGCGTCCCCTGAAGGCAGGTATGCTGGTGATTGCTGACGAGGACAGACCCATCGGTCTTGCCGGTATTATGGGCGGCGAGAATTCCGAAATTATGGACGACACCGTCACCGTTGTGTTTGAATCTGCAAACTTCAACGGCACCTCCATCCGTCAGACCGCGCTGGCGCTGGGTATGCGTACAGAGGCCTCCGGTAAATTTGAGAAGAATCTGGATCCTCTGATGACCGTGCCCGCCGTAGAGCGCGCCTGTGAGCTGGTGGAGCTTCTTGGCTGCGGTGATGTGCTGGACGGCATTATTGACATCGTCAACTATGTTCCCCAGCCCAAGACCCTTACTCTTGAGCCTGAGAAGATCAACAGGCTTCTGGGCACTGACATTCCCGAAAGTGATATGGTCAAGTATCTGGCTCTGCTGGAGATCCCGGTGGAGGGCGATCAGATCCTTGTCCCCTCCTGGCGTCCTGACCTGAATCTGATGGCAGACATTGCAGAGGAAGTGGGCCGTTCCTACGGCTACAACGAGATCCCCACCACCGCTTTCAAGACCTCCACCCAGGGCGGCTATACCCCGGTAATCAAGTTTGAGAGCAAGGCAGGCTCTCTGTGCCGCGCTATGGGCTACAGTGAGATCATCACCTACTCCTTCGTCTCCCCCACCATCTTCGATATGGTTCGCATCCCCGCTGATTCCCAGCTGCGAAACACCCTGAAGATCCAGAATCCCCTGGGTGAGGACACCTCCGTTATGCGTACCACTGCACTGCCCTCTATGCTGGACATTCTGGCAAGAAACAGTGCATACCATAACAAGACTGCAAAGCTTTATGAGCTTGCCAAGATCTATCTGCCTGTCGAGGGTCAGAAGCTTCCTCAGGAGCCTAAGATCCTGGTCCTTGGCACCTACGGCAGCAATGCAAGCTTCTTCTCTGTAAAGGGTGAGCTGGATGCCATCTTTGCCGGTCTGAACGCCAAGAAAGTGACTTATGCCGCAGAGACCGGCAATCCCTCCTACCATCCCGGCCGTTGTGCCAAGGTCAGCATCGACGGCACTGTGATCGGCTATGTGGGTCAGATCCACCCCCTGGTTGCCCGGAACTACGATATGGATGCAGAGGTCTACTGTGCGGAGATCAACACAGAGCTCCTCTTTGCAAACCTGCTGCCTGAGCCCACCTATGTTCCCCTGCCCAAGTACCCCGCCGTTACCCGTGACCTTTCCGTGGTCTGCGACGAGGCGGTTACTGTGGCAGAGGTGGAGGATGTTATCAGTGCTGCTGCCGGTAAGCTCCTTCGCAGCATCCGCCTGTTTGATATTTACAGAGGCACCGGTGTTCCCAAGGGCAAGAAGAGTATGGCATTCTCTCTGGAGCTGCGTGCAGATGACCGCACCCTGACCGATGCAGATTCCGAGGGCGTTACCGCTAAGGTTCTTGCCGCTCTGCAGGAAAAGCTGGGCATCATTCTCCGTTAATCTTTAAAAAATACAGAATTTTTCCCTTTGGGTCTTTACACCCCGCAAAAATTGGGATATAATAAGCTTAATATTCGGAAGGAGGTCGTCACCATGACGGAAAACACCAAAAACAGTACGATCAAGTTTACAGTACCCAGCGATGATAAAGAGAATATGCGCTGTGTTCTCCGGAGTGTATTTGACGCTCTGAACGAAAAGGGCTACAACCCCATCAACCAGATAGTCGGTTACCTGCTCACGGAGGATCCTACCTACATCACCAACTACAACAACGCCCGCAGCAAGATCTGCAAGCTGGACCGTGACGAGCTTCTTCAGGAGCTGGTGCAGTGCTATCTGTTTGATAAACCCTGACCTGCCGTGAGGCTTTTGCGGTGGCAAAAGCCTCACGATTTCATTTCCCCAAGGAGGTTTTATTATGGCTGACGAAAAGAAGATCCTTATGTATAAAGGCCATCCGCTGATGCGGAAGGACAATCTGATCTACTATGGCTCTATGGCAGATTCTCACATCATTATGCTTCAGATCCTGGAGTCCAAGAAGGTCAACGATGTGGACATCGCCACCCGGGTTTCTGTGCAGCTGCAGCTGACAGATCCCTCTGTGAAAAGCCGCGACCGCGTGGTGAAGAAGGGCGAGAAGGCCGGTTTGTACACCGCGCTGGACTTCGGCTGTGTGTGGCTGGAAAGAGCCCTTGCCGGTAAATAACAGACGGCTCAACAAAACACTAAAGTACAAAACACAAAGCTGTGCGCTGCAAAATCTGCAGCGCACAGCTTATAATATAACCCCAGCCGGAATTCCGGCCAATGTCATTTAGATAAGAAAAAGCGTGTCATTCTGAGGAACGACGCGACGAAGAATCTCCTTCAAAATAAGATGGAGATCCTTCGCTGCGCTCAGGATGACACGCTTAACTTAATGGCATTGGAATTCCGGCTGGGGTGTATTTTATGCCGCAAAAAGGGTTGCTTTCTTTGCGCTTGTCCAGAAATAGCGGGTATCACCGGCACCGTCTTTTCCAGCCCAGACACAAACATAGGCCTTGTAATAACGGCCAATGGTTCCGCTGTACTCGACGTGGCCTACATGAGAATAATCGTCATATCCAAGCATATCGGGATAATCCGTATAGTCAAAGGTTTTCAACCAAGTCCAGGTCTCATTATCCCTGGATTCGTACAGCTGGATCTCCAAAGCACCGATCTCATCCATATAATTAGTACCGTCCACCTCGATCCAAACCTGCACTTTTCCCCAACCTGCCGGGTAAACATATGCGCTGTATGCAGTTAAATAATCACTGGCGCGGGGCTCCACAGCAGCATTGACAGGGAAAACACAGGCAACAACCAGCATTATTGCGATAACTCTAAATAACAAGCGTTTTTTTGTATACATTTTGTGCTATCCTTTCTCAATAGAACTTATCATCTGCTTTAGCTCATCGATTGTTATATTGCCGGAAATATAGCACTCATAAGAATCCACTGTCCAGACTGCCTGAACCTGCTTGTTGTTGTCAAACAGATAATAGGTAATACCTGAAATCTCACATACTTCCACTAAGCCTTCACTTTGCTCTACATAAACCGGGTCTCCGTCCAAGTAGTCTTGTATGGTAATTCTGATGAGGTCGTTTTCTTTTGTATAGATGGCCGTATATCTCTTTTTAACCGGTGTCTGCTCGGTCTTGATATCCATCAACCGGTAGCCATCCGGGATATATGTGGGCACAAGCCACGAAGGCGTGTTGCCCTTTTCCAGGGCTTCCTGCAGCGATTTGTAAGGCAAATTATTATCGCTGTCGGACTCACCCCATTCTCCAAAGTGGAAGGTCTCCTGGGTCCACTGGACAACGGTTTTCCAGATATTGAAGCCAAAGGCGCTTGCTGTTACCGAGCCAACCAACAAAACTGCCAGTACCGCCGCAGCTGCAGTCAGGCTGCGAAGCCAGCGGGAGCGGCATTTTTTTGTTTTCACAGGAACGGCTGATTCATCAGGTTCTGTTTCAGGCATGTAGTTCTGTTTAAATGATTCGTATGCTTCCAGTGCTGTTTTTCCGGTGTGACTGCTTTTTCTTTTTGCCAACACCTCCATTATATGAAGTATTAATTCTCCATCCGATTCCTGCCCCTTGGGCATTTGGGCATCTAACCGCAGAATCTCCTCCAGCTCCTGTGTTTCCATAGAGTCGTATTTTGCAAGATCCATACTTCCACGGTTCTGATTTTCGGACATTCCGTTTCCTCCTTTCACCTATATATGTATTAAGAAAGCCAAAAGGTGACATTAAATTTTAATTCTTCTTCGTAAAGTTTCTTTTGCGCGCTGCACACGCTTTTTACAGGCGCTGACTGAAATGCCCCGACTGTTTGCCATTTCCAAATAGGACTTTTCCTCGATCGCCATTTCTGCCAGCAGTTTAAACTCCTCTGTATCTGCCACATTCTCATACAGAACGCTAAGATCAGGATAGTCTTCAGAAAAGGCAAGATCCTTGAACTGTGTTATCAAATACTCTTCCACAATTCTTTTCGCCGTTGCCCAGCTGTGTCTTATATTGCAGACGGTGTATTTCAGGGTTTGCAGCAACCACCCCTGAGGATTGGCGCTCCCGCACAATTCCTCCGGCTTCTGGCAGGCGATGCGGAAGGCTTCCTGTACCGCTTCCTCTGCCAGCGCTTCGTTTTCCAGGCTGCAGCGAGCATAGACCATCATTTTATCAAACATTTCAAGGTACAGCTTTTCGATCATTCGGTTCTGCTCTGCATTCATTCCTGCTCAGCACCTCCCTTTTTATCTACCATATTTTAGCAGTTATCCCTTTTTATTTCAATCTTTTTTTGTTTTTACAAAAAAATGTGTCACTTTTTGCGGTTTTGATACATATATAATCTAAAAGCAAAAGGAGGCGTCCCTATTGGATAAATCAGCATTTGGTCAAAGGCTTCGTGAAATCAGACTGAAAAAGGGTCACACGCAGC
>JAZNZZ010000087.1:0-32899 GCA_045595205.1 Faecousia sp. | reverse complement strand
ATTGACCGAAAAGATCTCTGCAGCCTTCAAAAAGCTTAGAGGCAAAGGCCGTCTGAAGGAATCCGATGTCAAGGAAGCGATGCGGGAGATCCGTATGGCGCTTCTGGAGGCGGATGTAAGCTATAAAGTTGTCAAGGATTTCACAAAATCCGTTACAGAGCGGTGCGTTGGTAGTGATGTGCTGGAGGCCCTGAGTCCGGCACAGATGATCGTTAAGATCGTCAACGAAGAGTTGACTGCGCTTATGGGAAGCGATGCCAAGCACATCACCATTAACCCTGCCGGTCCGACTGTAGTTATGCTGGTAGGTCTTCAGGGCGCGGGTAAAACCACAAACGGAAGCAAGCTTGCGGGTCTTATGAAGCGGCAGGGAAAAAATCCGCTGCTGGTAGCCTGCGACATCTACCGTCCTGCTGCCATCAATCAGCTGAAGGTTTGCGGTGAGAAGCTGGAGATCCCTGTTTTTGAAAAGGGACAGACAGATCCTGTCCAGATCGCAAAGGAAGCGGTACAATATGCCCGTCAGCGCGGTCACGATATGGTGTTTCTGGACACAGCCGGTCGTTTGCATATTGATGAAGCCCTTATGGAAGAGCTGAAGAATATTAAAGCCGCTGTTAACCCGGATGAAATTATGCTCGTTGTGGATGCGATGACCGGTCAGGATGCAGTGAATGCTGCACAAAGCTTTAATGAATGGCTGGATATTGATTCTGTTATGCTCAGCAAGCTTGACGGCGATGCCCGTGGCGGTGCTGCACTGTCTGTTCGTGCCATCACCGGAAAACCCATCAAGTTCTCCGGTATCGGTGAGAAGCTTGAGGATATTGAAGCGTTCCATCCGGATCGGATGGCTTCCAGAATTCTTGGAATGGGCGATGTTTTGAGCCTGATCGAGAAGGCGGAAAAGGCTTATGATGCGAAGCAAGCCGCGGAAATGGAAGAGAAGCTCCGTTCCAATAAATTCACCCTGCAGGATTTCTACGATCAGATGGTCCAAATGAGATCTATGGGCTCTATGCAGGATATTCTTGCGCAGCTGCCCGGTGGTGCAAACCTGAAGAATGTTCAGCTGGATGAAAAGGCGATGGCGCACACAGAGGCGATCATTCTTTCTATGACTCCAAAGGAGAGGGAGAACCCCGGAATCATCGGTGCAAGCCGTAAGAAGCGAATTGCCGCCGGCTGTGGTCTGAAGGTCGAGGATGTTAACCGACTTTTGAAATCCTTTGAACAGATGCGTGCTATGCTTAAGCAGTTTTCCGGTCCCGGTGCGGGAAAGAAGATGAAGCGTATGCGTGGCTTCGGAGGTTTCGGCGGCTTTGGCGGCGGATTCCCCGGTTTTTAATTGTTCGCTCTAAGCAAAATGCTTTGCGATATAGAAACATTTTTGAAATTTTTTTGGAGGTGAAAACCATGGTTAAGAACAGACTGAGAAGAATGGGTGCCAAGAAGGCTCCTTACTACCGTATCGTTGTTGCTGATGCACGCAGCCCCCGTGATGGCCGTTGCATCGAGGAGATCGGTACCTACAACCCCCTGACCGAGCCTGCTACTATCACTGTTGACGCTGAGAAGGCTCAGGCTTGGATCAAGAACGGCGCACAGCCCACCGATACCGTTCGTGGCCTGCTGAAGAAGGCCGGTGTCCTGTAATTTTCCCAAAGGAGCTAAATAATGAAAGAGCTTTTGCTGTATATGGCAAAGAATCTGGTGGACGATCCGGATGCTGTTTCTGTGACTGAGACCTCTGATGAAGAGGGTACAGTTCTGGAACTCCGCGTTGCCCCCGGTGACATGGGAAAAGTGATTGGGCGCCAGGGTCGGATCGCGAAGGAGATTCGCACCATCGTGAAGACTGTTGCACAGCGCACAGGTGAAAAAGTAACGGTGGAGATCGTTGATTGATCATAAGATTTATGCGTGATGCTTTCGTATCACGCATTTTCTTTTTGCATTCTATATCACTATCTGTTATAATAGTATCATAAGAAATGTACAGGAGGATGCGTTATGAGGCTCCAGTTTATTGATGCGGGTGAAATCGTCAGCACACACGGTGTGCGCGGTGAAATGAAGGTCCTTCCGTGGCTTGACTGCCCGGAATATCTGACAGACTTTGAAAGGGTTCGCATCGGTGGCGTTGCCTATGAGGTGGAAAGCTGCCGTGTCCAAAAGACCTGCAATCTTTTAAAAGTGAAGGGTATTGATACTATGGAAGCAGCCCAGGCAATGCGGGGAAAGGCGGTAGAGATCTATCGGGACGATGTTGATGACGAAGTAATATTTGCAGCAGAGCTCGTGAATGTGGAGGTCTTTGCTGACGGTGTATGCATCGGACGGATCACGGAGGTTCTGGATTACCCGGGAAATAGTGTTTATGTGGTTAAGGGTGAGTATGAGTATATGATCCCTGCTGTAAAACAGTTTGTTTTGTCAACAGACCTTGGTGCAAACAGAATGGAAGTCAGATTGATCGAAGGGATGCGCAGCGATGAGAGTTGATATTCTTACTCTTTTTCCTGAAACCGTTGGAGATGTCCTTTCTGAGAGCATTCTTGGACGGGCGCAGGAGCGGGGAATTATCAAGATCGATACCCACCAGATCAGGGATTATACTGCAAACAAGCAAAATCAGGTGGATGATTATCCCTACGGTGGCGGCAGAGGTGCTGTTATGACCGCAGATCCTCTTTACAGATGCTGGGAGGCAGTATGCGATCTGGCTGGCGGTCCTGTGCATACAGTCTATTTGTCTCCTTGTGGGCATACCTTTAAGCAGGATGATGCCATTCGCCTGAGTAAGATGGAAAACCTGATCCTTGTATGCGGTCATTACGAAGGCATTGATCAAAGATTCATCGATGAGTGTGTGGATGAAGAGATTTCTCTCGGTGATTTTGTTCTTACTGGTGGTGAGATCGCAGCTATGGCCATAACCGATGCTGTGTGCAGGATGGTCCCCGGGGTCCTGGCAGATCCCGAATGCTTTGAGGATGAAAGTCACTATAACGGAATGCTTGAGTATCCCCAATACAGCAGACCTGCCAACTGGCACGGCAGGGAAGTGCCGGCGATTTTGCTTTCCGGGAACCACGAAAAGGTGGCACAGTGGCGCAGAAAACAATCACTTCGCAGAACAAAAGCTCGGAGACCGGATATGTATGAGAAGCTGGATCTTAGCTCCAAGCAGGATAAAAAGCTTTTAAAGGAAATAGAGGAGGAAGATAATGCCGACTGAGCAGCTGAAAGATTGGATAGAGGGGAGTAACTCCATTGTATTCTTTGGTGGCGCCGGTGTCAGTACGGAGTCCGGTATTCCGGATTTTCGGAGTGTTGACGGATTATACAATCAGAAATTTGAATATGACCCCGAGACTATAATCAGCCGTAGCTTCTTCTACAGTGATCCTGCATATTTTTATCGGTTCTATCGGGAAAAAATGATGCCTTTGGGTTTTGAACCGAATATTACCCACAAGGTCCTTGCTGCTTTGGAGCAGGAAGGAAAGCTTAAAGCCGTAATTACACAGAATATTGACGGCTTGCACCACGCTGCCGGCAGCAAGAATGTTTTTGAGCTGCACGGAAGCATATATCGGAATTACTGCATTAAATGTAAGAAATTTTATAATGCTGATCATATAAAGCACTGTGACGGAGTACCGTATTGCGAATGCGGTGGGATTATTAAACCGGATGTGGTTTTGTATGAAGAGCCTTTGGATAACTCCGTTGTGCAGCAGAGTATCCAGGCAATCGAAAATGCTGATATGCTGATCGTTGCAGGAACCAGCTTGACAGTATATCCTGCGGCGGGGTTGATCGAATATTACGAAGGGAACAAGCTTGTTCTCATTAACAGAGATCCTACACCGTTTGACGATCGTGCAGATCTTGTCATTCACGACAGTCTCGGCAAAGTTTTTTCGCAACTATAAAAATACATCGGAGCAATGAGTGCTCCGATGTATTTTATCTTTCAAGTGCTTCTTCCAGTGCTTTTGCAAGCTGATCAGGACAGGAGGTTTGCTTCATTCCGCAACGGATGCCTTTCACCCTGTCGATCACATCCTCGGCCTTCATACCCTCCACAAGCTTGGAGATCCCCTGAAGATTGCCGTGGCAGCCGCCGATATACTGAAGGTTTCTTACAATGCCGTCCTCCAGCTCAAACAGGATCCTTTGGGAACAGGTCCCTTTTGTTCTGTACTCATATTGCATAACCGATTCTCCTTTGTAAATCACATAATTACATCTGCCATAGTTGCGCCGACAACATCAACAACTGCTTCATAGGGGATCAGCATCTGGTGCCCCCGTTCACCTGCAGATACTGCAATTCTGTCGTATAACTGGCAGGATTCGTCAATAAATGTTGGATACTTCTTTTTCATTCCAAAAGGACTGCAGCCACCGCGAATATATCCTGTTACAGCCAAAAGCTCCTTAACGGCGATCATTTCCAGACTCTTGTCACCGGCGGCTTTTGCAGCGGCTTTCAGATCAAGCTCAAAGCTGACGGGAATGCAGAACACATTGATCCCTGTTCGGGGGCCGCGAGTGACAAGTGTCTTAAACACCTGATCTGCGGGAAGGCCGATGGCATCCGCCGCGTGATTTCCGTTAAGATCATTTTCGTCGTATTCGTAGAAAGCCTCCTGACAGGGGTATCCGGCCTGTTCAACAAGTCTCACTGCATTTGTTTTACTGCTCATTCTTATCACCTTGCTACATTATACGATATGATCCCCTTTCTTTCAAGTCGGAATTTTATTGAAATTTCAAGACATACTAAAGCAAAGAAAGGGGAGAAAGGTATGGAAGAAATTAAAGACTCACAGCTTAAAAAGGAAGAAAGGGAGCAGGTGATCGAGCTTGGTTCCGATATTACAAAAAGCAGCAAGGGAAACATTTACACTTTGACCATAATTGGCCAGGTGGAGGGACATCAGGTTTTACCGGAAACAGCAAAAACCACAAAATATGAACATGTTTTGCCGCTTCTTGCAGGAATCGAAGAAAGCGATGAGATCGACGGTCTGCTTTTGCTTCTTAATACCGTCGGCGGTGATATAGAGGCCGGTCTTGCTATTGCCGAGATGATCGCCGGAATGAAGAAACCCACCGTCTCTCTCGTGCTTGGAGGCGGTCATTCGATCGGCATTCCTCTGGCAGTGTGTACGAAAAAGTCATTTATCACACCAACTGCCAGTATGACGGTCCATCCTGTGAGAATGACAGGTCTTGTGGTTGGTGCGCCGCAGACCTTCCGTTATTTCCAAAGAATTCAGGAGCAGATCGCTGACTTTGTAACAGCCAATTCCGGGATTTCGAAGAAGCGTTTTGAAAGCTATATGATGGCAACGGGAGAGATGGCCACGGATGTTGGAACGATCCTCTACGGGAAAGAGGCTGTTTCATCTGGTTTGATCGATCAATTGGGCGGTTTGAGTGATGCGCTTGCTGCACTTCACGAGATGATTGGCAACGAATCAAATAATTGTAAGAATTCTTAATAATTATTTTCATAACAGACTGGAAATTCGTGCGGATCTATGTTATTATATTAAAAATATAATGGGAGGGGTATGAACGAGTATATGAATTGGATACAAGGCTTCTTTTTCGGCTTGATTTCCGGGCTTTCGGAATTTATGCCCCTCTCATCCCGCGCGCACCAAAGACTGTTTGGTGAATTGTTTGATGTACCTGCTGACGATCCCGTGATGCTGCTGTTTGTTCATGCAGCACTGATCGCTTCTCTGTATTTTGGCTTCCGCCCGGTTATCGATCAACTGAAACGCAGCCAGTCCACCCTCAGACAAACCGGTGTCCGACGGAGACAAAACCGCACGCAAGCAGACATTCGCGTAGTCAAAAATGCCGCCGTTCCTATGATCATCGGTATGTTTATTCTGGCTTTTGTTGTTGGGAATAAGATATCTCTGCCTCTTGTATCGCTTTTCCTTATCATCAACGGTGTGATCATCTATTTGCCGGATCGGCTCATAAGAGCAAACAAGGATGCCAGCGCAATGTCTTATTTTGACAGCCTTCTCATTGGCACATTCTCTTCCTTGTGTGTAATCCCCGGCTTCTCAGGTATTGGCATTGCTTCCTCTGTGGCAATGCTCCGGGGCGGTGATCGGCAAAATGCGTTACAGTGGTCTTTGTTTCTTTTGTTTCCTGTGCTTGCAACCTCTGTATGCACGGATCTGATTTCAATTTTTACTTATTCCGGTGGTGTGCCGTTCTTTTCCGCTCTCTTAGGATACATTTTTGCCTTTATCGGTGCATTCATTTCCGGTTATCTCACGATTAAGCTTATCAGAATAATCACCTTACGGAGCAGTTATGCCGTTTTTGCCTACTATAGCTGGGGTATGGCACTGTTCCTGTTCCTGCTTTATTTGACTGTTGTGTAAGGAGTATACATATGGCGCAAAAAAATAAAATGACACAGGCAGAAAAAGCGGCATCCAACGCTCGCAGCAAGTCTGCCAAGAACACAAAAGCTTCGGATAAGAAAGCCGGAGCTGAGAATAAGGAACAGAAGCTTCCGGCAGTTCCTGTGCGATTCATAACAGCTTCTGTTTTCATTTGCTTATTTGTTGTTTTGCTTATTACATTCTTCCTGCAGGAAGGTGCGATAGTAAAGGTAATATACAATGTTGTCAACGGTCTGATCGGACGCGCAGGCTATATTGTATCGATTCCTGCCTTCCTGTATCTGTTTATTATTCACGCATTCAGCGGCAAGCGTCCTGTTATTATGCGTACTGCCTGTCTTGCCGTGTTTGTTCTTTGCTGTGGATGTGTGACCCATCTGGCGCTGGACCCCGAAGGCCTGGCTTTTAATGGGGCGTTGATCGGTGAGCTTTATTCCGGCGGTGTTGCCGGTACAACAGGCGGACTGATCTGCGGCAGTCTTACGATGCTTGTTGGCTGGCTGTGCGGTCCTGTTTTTTCTTATATTATATTCATTGTCGCGGCACTGTTTACATTACTTGGTAGTATGCAGATCACGATCCCCAGCATTGTCCGCGCGGTGCAGAACAGACCCCGTGCAGATTGGGAACAGGAGGAGCCGGAACGGCAGGAGCCTGCAACAGTTGTGGTAAATCATCTTGCCAACAAGCATATAGCACATCAGGAACGCCGCCGTCGCGAAAATGAAGAGCGTCAGCTTTCCTTTGATGATGTAAAACCCGAAAAAGCAAGCGATAGCAGATCCCGCACAGACGCAAAAACGATCATTGATGAAATCAGTGATGATGTTGATAAGCCTGTTGTGGGGAAAGAAAAACCGTCAAGGAAGGGGACTCCTCCCTCTGCAATTGATCCGGATCCTGACATTATTACGGATGACCACCACGATACAGCTGTGGAGGATGAAGTTCGTCCCCCTGTTATAGACGATGGTCCGATTCCGGCCCCGGATATAGATATTCCTCCTGTCTCTGATGTGAAGAAGGAAGTTGTTACAGCCAGGGATGCGGAGGAATCCGCGCACGAAGTAGCAATAGAGATCGCACAGGCAGAGGCTGAGGAAAAGCCGGAATACCGTTTCCCGCCTATTGATCTGTTGAACCTTCCTATTGACGGCAACAATGATCTCAGTGCACAGATCCGTGCAAATACAGAGCGTCTGAATGAGACTCTGGCAAGCTTTAAGATCGAAGCACATATCACAAATGTTACGGTTGGTCCCAGTGTTACTCGCTATGAAGTGGAACTGGAAAAAGGTGTTCGCCTTAACAAGCTCACCAATAGTGCCAATGATATTGCTTTGAGCTTCGGCACCAACGGTGTTCGCATTGAAACGATTCCCGGAAAGATTTCTGTTGTTGGCATTGAAGTGCCGAATACCTCTGTCACTACGGTTTCTTTGCGCGAGGTTATTGATTCGGATGCATTTTGGAATGCAAAATCCCGATCCTCCTTTGCGGTGGGTAAGGACATTGGCGGTAAGTGTATTGTCGGTAATATTGCAAAGCTTCCTCATATGCTGATCGCCGGTACCACCGGCTCCGGTAAGTCGGTTTGTATGAATTCTTTGATTATTTCCTTGCTCTACAAGGCTAGTCCGGATGACATCAAGCTGATTATGATCGATCCCAAGATGGTTGAGCTTGGTATTTATAACGGCATTCCTCACCTTATGATCCCTGTTGTTACAGACCCCAAAAAGGCTGCAGGATCCCTTCAATGGGCGGTTACAGAGATGATGCGAAGATACCGTGCAATGTCCGATGCCGGTGTCCGTGACCTTGAATCCTATAATGCTTTGATCACAAATCAGCTTGTGGACGGTAACACCTTCCCGCAGCTGGTGGTCATCATCGACGAGCTTGCTGACCTGATGCTTGTTGCAGCCAAGGAAGTGGAAGAGTCCATCTGCCGAATTGCACAGATGGGTCGTGCCGCCGGTATTCACCTTGTGATTGCGACCCAGCGTCCTTCTGCCGATGTTATCACTGGTGTTATGAAAGCTAACATTCCTTCCAGAATTGCTTTCTCTGTTGCCTCCGCAATGGAATCCCGGATCATTCTGGACACCGCCGGTGCAGAAAAGCTTGTGGGTAAGGGTGATATGCTATATGCACCTATTGGAAACGGTAAACCCCTTCGCGTACAGGGCTGCTTTGTGACGGACTCTGAGGTTGAAGCTGTTACCACCTTTGTCAAGGATAATTCTATGTCTGATTACGACGAGGGTGTTCTTGCTGAAATCGAAAAGAAAGCCTCCCAGACAGGAAACGGGAAGACTACGGTTTCTGAACCGGAACCCTCGGCAGATGAGGTGGGCGGAGATGAGATGCTTCCTGCAGCTGTGGATGTGATCCTGGAAACAGGACAGGCATCTGTATCTATGCTTCAGAGAAGACTGAAGCTTGGCTACTCCCGCGCTGCCCGTATTGTGGATGAGCTTGAGGAGATGGGCATTGTTGGTCCTTATGCCGGCAGTAAGCCCCGTGCGATCCTTATGACCAGAGAACAGTGCAATGAATTGTTCAGCGGTAAGCCTTCTCAGATGGGCTTTGATGACTTAGCAGACGATCCTTATGATTCCGGTGATCCTGCAGATTCCCAGAGCTGATTTTATATGATTTAAAACGAGCCGACTTTGTTGTCGGCTCGTTTTTGTCATATTAAAAGCTTAAGGTCATAGGCTTTAAAGGGAGTGATGCAAATGATATGTCAATGGGATTCCTTGCTTGCTGTTCTACCGGTTTGGCTTCGTGAGTATGTGGACAAGCACCGTGAGGAGTCAATCGAAGAGATCAGACTTCGTCTTGGCTTATTTCCGGAACTGGACTTTGGAACAAAAAGGTTGAAAGTGCCTCGTTTAGTAACCGGGGATGATCTTTCTTTTAGCATAAACATTGCTTCAAGGTACTCTCCTTGGTCTGCATCCTCAGTTTCCAAAGGTTTCCTTACGGTCAGGGGTGGTCATAGAATTGGCATTTGTGGCAATGCGATCATAAAAAACGGTGTGATTTCCGGTATTGGACACATCAGCTCCCTGTGTATCCGTGTTGCACGAGATATAACCGGTATTGCAAAGGAGCTGGGAGCGTTGACAGAATCTGTTTTGGTGATCGGAAGTCCGGGGTGTGGCAAGACAACGCTCTTAAGAGATTTGATCCGGCAGCGCGCGTGCCAAAGAGAAGAAAATATCTGCGTTGTGGACGAGCGGGAGGAGCTGTTTCCCAAAAACGGGGATACTTTTTCCTTTAAAATGACACAGGGAGTCGATGTGCTCTCAGGCTGCAGCAAAGCAGAAGGAATTGAGTCGGTTTTGCGCTCTATGGGACCGGATGTGATCGCAGTGGATGAAATCACTGCAGCTGCTGATTGCGAGGCGATGCTGCGCTCCTGCTGGTGCGGTGTAAAACTGCTTGCATCTGCACACGCTGCAAACAAAGAGGAGCTTATGCAGAGATCTGTGTACAGGCCTGTTATCAACTCAGGGATATTCGATAGTCTTGTGATTTTGGACAGAAAAAAACAGTGGTCCGTTGAAAGGATGGTCAAATGATACTGAAGCTGTTTGGAGCTGCATTAGTGCTTTTAAGCTGCGGCGGTGTTGGGTTCTCTATGGCGGCACGGCACAGACGGGAGGTTTGTGCATTGCAAAACCTTATCTCTGCAATAGATCGTATTGTTTGTGAACTTGAATATAAACTGTCCCCCTTGCCGGAGCTGCTTCGGGTTGCGGGCAATTCTGCAGGAGGTGTCGTTGGCGAATTCTTTCTTCGTGTATCTGATGAGTTGACGAAGCAGCTTTCTCCCAATGCTGCGGATTGTTTTTGTAAATCCGTTCTGGCATCAGTTAACTTACCGGATGATACCAGAAAGCTCCTGCTGGAGATGGGAATGTCCATCGGACAATATGATACTGAAAATCAAATTAACGGTTTAAATTCTATCAGACAGCAAGCGGATATAAGGCTGGGTGAATTAACAAAAGATATGGACAAACGCATACGAAGCTATCAGACACTTGGTCTTTGTGCAGGCGCTGCCATCGCGATCCTTTTTGTGTAATATGGACATTGATCTTATTTTTAAAATAGCAGCCATCGGAATCATTGTTTCGATTTTAAATCAGGTCTTATCCAGGTCGGGAAGGGAGGAACAGGCAACAATGACAACACTCGCCGGTCTGGTAGTCGTATTGATGATGGTTGCCAGAGAGATTTCCGACTTGTTTGATCTTGTAAAGAATCTCTTTCATTTTTAATGGATAATGTAATCAAAGCTTGCGCCGGTGTCCTGGTATCGATCGTCATCGGCGTCGTCTTAACAAAGCAGGGTAAGGATATTTCGCTGCTTATGACAGCTGCAGTATGCTGTATGCTTCTGACGCTTGCCGCTGATTATCTGGATCCGGTAATTTCGTTTGTCTTTCGGCTAAAGAATATGGCAAACCTGGACGGAGAGCTTGTAAGTGTTTTACTGAAAGCGGTGGGTATCGGATTTCTGGGTGAAATTACCGGCCTCATTTGTAATGATGCGGGAAACACAGCAGCAGGAAAAGGCATCCGTCTTTTAACTGTGTGTGCTATATTGTACCTTTCGTTGCCTTTGTTTGAAACCCTTTTATCGTTAACAGAGGAAATACTGAGTTATTTATGAGAAGGTTTATTATTCTACTTATATTGATCCTATCTACCGGTTGTACGGTTTACGGTGCTGAATACGCGCCACCTTCTGTGCCGCCCTCTGCTGAAAAGTATTTTCCGGATGAAACTGAAAGCTTTGGTGACGGTTTATGGGAAATCATAGTCCGTGCAGCAGAGTCAATACATCCCGAGATCTTTGAAGCTGCAAAAGTTTGCTTTGGGATTCTGGCGGTTATCATACTTGTTTCTTTGCTGCGCGGTGCAAGCGCTGATATTGGATCGATCATTAAGCTTGTATCGGTTATAAGCGTTGCGGCTATATTGATCAAACCGTCAAACTCCCTTCTGCACCTGGGGATCGATACTGTAAACGAGCTTTCTGAATACGGTAAAATGTTGTCCCCGGTTTTAACCGGTGCATTGGCGGCACAGGGAGGAGTTTCTACTGCAACGGTTCTGTATGCCGGTACTACTGTTGTTAACTCTGTTTTAAGCCGCTGCATTTCTCTGATCATTGTGCCCGTGATCTATATTTATATTGCCCTTTCTGTTGCCGGAAACGCAATTGGAGAGTCAATGCTCGGTAATCTGCAAAGCTTTGCAAAATGGCTTGTCACCTGGCTGTTAAAAACACTGATATACATTTTTACAGGTTATATGAGTATCACCGGTGTGGTCAGCGGTGCAGCAGACGCCTCGACGATCAAGGCAGCAAAGCTGACCTTTTCGAGTGCAGTTCCGGTCGTTGGCAAAATAATTTCAGATGCTTCGGATTCCGTTATTTCGGGAGCTGCTGTGATCAAAAATGCTACAGGAGTTTATGGGCTGTTGGCGGTAATTGCAATGTGTGTCACACCGTTTTTAAAGGTTGGTATCCATTATTTGCTTTTAAAGCTCACAGCGGCCCTCTGCGGTGTTTTTGATAACAGTCCGGCTGTGACTCTGTTAAAGGACTTTGCTTCTGCTATGGGGATCGTATTGGCTATGGTCGGTACATCGGGCTTGTTACTGATGATCAGCATTGTGTGCTATATTAAAGGAGTCTCTTGATGAACGCTATTTCAGAATATATCATTTCTATCGTTTCTGTGGCGATCATTATTTCCATAGCAACAATGATCATCAAAAATAACGGTACGATCTCAGTCATTATTAAGCTGATTTCAGGACTGATCCTGGCAATTACGATCATAAGACCGATCCTTAATAATTCGCTTCACATATCGCAATACTTTGAAGATATCCAAACCGGCGCTGATATTTGGGTCGAGGAAGGCTTGAGCGATTCCCGAAATAAGCATCAGGTTATCATAAAAGATAATCTTGAAGCGTATATTTATAATAAAGCCGCCGATATGGGGATCCGTGCAGATTTTGAAATATCGTTATCGGATGAATATCCACCCACACCTGTTTCTGTTACTGTATCCGGCGCTGTATCACCGTATAATAAAAATATACTGATGCAGTTTTTGGAACAGGAAATCGGAATTCCGAAGGAGAATCAGAGATGGAACTAAAAGCGACATTAAAGAAATTGTCCGAAAATACTTTAAAATATAAGTATGTAGTCTTAGTTTTGGTTGTAGGAATTTTACTGATGTCTTTGCCGATCAAGTCTGAAAAATTGAATACAGTAACAGAAAATACTCCTGAGATAGCAAGTACTGATGATTCTGTCGAGGATAAGCTTTCCAGAGTTTTGAGTTATATTGACGGGGTAGGGGAGGTGCGCGTGTTTCTTACGGAATCCAGGGGAGTGGAGACGATATACCAAACAGATGAGGACCGTACATCGGAAGGCGATAGTGTTACAGGCAGAATAGAGACGGTTACAGTTACGGACAGTCAAAGAAATCAAAAAGGTCTTGTAAAGCAGATTAATCCACCGGTGTATCTGGGTGCTATAATCATTTGCACCGGCGGTGACGACACAAAGGTACGGCTTGCTGTTGTAGATGCAGTATCTAAGGTAACAGGCCTTGGGGCAAATCAAATATCTGTGTTGAAAATGAAGTAATGGGGGATAATTATGAAGGTTTGGAAGAAAAATATGGTAGCAGCTGCAGTGCTGGTTGCGGTTTGCGCCGGTATCTATGTGAATTGGCTGTACACAGAAGATAAGGCAACCGCAGACTTAACAGACACATTAAACAGTGAAAAGCTCTTGTCTCAGGATATGCTCGTAATGAGCGGCGATTCTGTTCTTGAAAATATGGAGAATGTAACCGTTACAGACTATTTTGCTGCAGTCCGTCTTTCCAGACAAGAGGCGCGGGACAGTGCGGTGGGACTTCTTCAGGAAGCAATGGCTTATGACAGCGATGAGGCTGAATCTGCTTCCGGTGAGCAACTGGAGCAGCTTGTGCAGACTGCATTGTGTGAGGCGCAAATTGAAAGCCTGGTAATTGCAAAAGGATATAAGGACTGTGTTGCCTACATCAGTGACAAAGGTGTTTCTGTAGCAGTAGCTGCGCCTGAAGGGGGTCTCGCAAAGACGGATGTTGCGGTAATTGCCGACATCGTTATGACCCAATCCGAATATACTATGGAGGATATTTATGTAGTTGAAGTCCAGTAGTTTAATACCCCAAAGGAAATATGACCTTTGGGGTATTTATCTTTACAGAAAATAGTTGTATTTTTTTTGATTTGTGGTACAATATAAAAAAGTATGTCACAAAATATCGTGACAATGTATCAGGAGGTATTTTCTATGGCTGAAAATAAGCAGTATGTCACACAGACGCAGGAGAACGGCGCAGTGATGATCTCTGAGGATGTGATCGCTACCATTGCCAGTACCGCAATTACTGAGGTCGAGGGTGTGGTTGGTCTGGGAAATAAGTCCCGTTCCGATATTGCGGAGATGATCGGCAGAAAAAACTGGGGAAAGTCCCTTAGAGTCATTGTTGGCGAGAATAATGAATTGACGATCGACTGTAATGTAACTGTTGCCTTCGGTCAAAGTGTTGTTGCCATTGCAAAGGCTGTTCAGGAAGCTGTGACCAATGCAGTTGAGGCAACTGCCTGTATTAAGGTCGATGCAGTTAATGTCAATGTTTGCGGTATTATTCGCCAATAAGGAGCTTATATGACAAGATCTAACGCCAGAGAATTGGCTGTGCACCTGATTTATAGCCGGGAATTCACCGGTGATGAGCCTGCAACAGTTATTAATGCCCGTATGGACAAGGAGTATTATGCTTTGCTTGCAGACGAGAATCAGGTTTATTCTGAGCGCCCTTCCAATAATCAACGCAAATACATTGACACCGTTGTGTCCGGTGTTGCCAATCGTGCCGATGAGCTCAATGAACATATCCAGAACTATTCCATCGGTTGGGATGTTTCCCGCATTTCCAAGCTTGCCCGCGCCATTATGCAGCTTGCGATCTTTGAGATCAAGTATCTGGATGATGTGCCTGTAGGTGTTGCAATTTCGGAAGCAGTGCGAATTGTAAAAATGTACGACGGAGAAGAGACCGGAGCATTTGTTAATGGCATTCTCGGCGCTTTTGCAAGAGCAAATGCAGATGAGGTGAATGTATGATCTCCGTAGGCTTTGATACCAGTAATTACACAACCTCCATTGCATATTTTAATGGTCTTGACGGTGTGAATTGCTCAAAGCTGCTTCCGGTTAAAGAAGGCGCACTGGGTCTTAGACAAAGTGATGCTGTGTTTCATCATACCCAAAGCCTGCCGGAGCTATCCGGCAGGCTATTTTCCGATATAAACGCAGATGAAATATCAGTGATCGGAGTCAGTACAAGACCCAGAGCTGTGGAAGGCAGCTATATGCCGTGCTTTACCGTAGGTTATGCACAGGCGAAGCTCTTGTCCGATGTGCTGCACATACCTTTGTTTTCTTTTTCTCACCAACAAGGACATGTGGCAGCGTCCCTCTGGAGCTCCGGACGGATGGATCTTATGGATGCACCGCATCTTGCCTGGCATCTGTCCGGCGGTACAACAGAGCTTCTGCTGGTAGAACCGGAGAATAAGAGTGTTAAATGCACAAAGATCGGTGGCACGACGGATATTTCCGCAGGTCAGCTGATCGACCGCACCGGTCAGCTTCTTTCTCTTCCATTTCCAGCGGGTAAGCACATTGATGCACTTAGCAGGGAAGCCTGCAGGGACGATGTATTTCGCGTTAAGTGCAGTGACCTGGGATTCTCTCTTTCCGGCGTCCAGAATAAAGTGCAGAATTACTTTGAAAACTGCAAAGACCCCGGTGAGACGGCTGCTTTTTGTCTGCGCTGTATTTGCTATGCAGTGCACAAAACTACCGTTGATGCTATGAAGGCGTATCCCGGTCTGCCTGTTGTTTTCTCCGGCGGTGTTTCCTCCAATTCAATGCTTCGAATGATGACAGCTTCGTTGGATCCTGTCTTTGCTTTGCCTGAGTACTCGACGGATAATGCTTTGGGCATCGCGATCCTTGCGCATAGAATGCTGGAGGCTTGATATGGAGCAGAAGGTATATTCTATTTCCCAGATCAACAATTACATCCGTTCAAAAATGGATGCAGACCCGCTTCTTGGCGGATTGGCTGTCCGTGGAGAGATCAGTAACTACAAGGTTTATCCTTCAGGACATCATTATTTTACATTAAAAGACGATTCCTCCGCTCTGAAGTGCGTTATGTTCCGTTCCAGCGCCCAGCGACTCCGTTTCAGACCTGACAACGGCGTTAAGGTGATCGCGATGGGTAATATTACTGTTTACCCCAGAGACGGTGCGTACCAGCTTTACTGTACAGCAATGGCAATGGATGGAATCGGCGATCTCCACGCAGCATTTGAACAGTTAAAGGAGAAGCTGGCAGGGGAGGGACTGTTTGATCCTGCCCATAAAAAGCCACTGCCTAAGTATCCCGGTGTAATCGGCATCATAACCAGTGAAGCAGGCGCAGCCGTTCACGATATGCTCAGGATCCTTAAAAAGCGGTATCCTCTGACAAAGGTAGTTTTGCTCCCGGTTCGGGTGCAGGGTGCTGAGGCACCGGGCGAGATCGCAGCTGCAATTCGTTTTGCCAATCTGCATAACCTGGCAGATGTTTTGATCGTAGGGCGCGGTGGCGGGTCTATCGAGGATCTGTGGGCATTTAACGAGGAAGTTGTAGCAAGAGCGATCTATGCATCAAAGATCCCTGTGATCTCTGCTGTAGGACACGAGCCGGATGTGACCATTTCCGATTATGTGGCAGACCTTCGTGCAGCAACGCCCTCCAATGCATCCGAGCTTGTAGTTCCTGACAGAGCAGCTTTGCAGCAAACGCTGGATTCATTACAGGGAAGTATGTGCTCCATTATGGAGCGCAAATTGAAAAATGCACGAAAACAGCTGGAAACACTGGCGTCCTGTACTGCGCTGCAGGGTCCTTATCAATACCTTGAACAAAAGAGAAAAGCATTAAAGCTTGCTGAGATCAAACTCATAAATGTTCAGCAACGACAATTGGACTCGAAAAAACAGCGCTTCGTTGCTATGACCTCCAAACTGGATGCAATGAGCCCCCTGAAGGTTCTGACCCGGGGTTATGCCATTGTGCAGGATCAAAGCGGCGCACCGCTTCGGTCGGTCACGCAGACCCAATGCGGTGACATTATGACGGTCAGGTTGTCCGATGGATCACTGAATGCTACTGTTACAGAAATCAAAGGAGATACGCTATGAACGAGAATAATAAAACCTTTGAAGAGAATATGCAGCGCCTTGAGGAAATTGTCCGCGCTATGGAGCGTGGCGATGTTCCTTTGGAAGAATCCCTTAAGCTGTTCCGGGAGGGCACAGGTCTTGTGGAATGCTGCAATAAGCTTCTGGAGGATGCAGAGCTGCAGATCGCAAAAATCGTCACAGATGCAAACGGAAAGCCTGTAGAGGGGGAGTTTGATGATGGAGCAGATGTTTAAGAAACAGTTTTCTTTGTATTGTGAGTACATTGAAGCGTATTTGAAAACGGAGTGCTTTTGCAATATAAATGAGCCGCAGGCGGTTTTGTTTGAATCAATGCGGTATAGTCTTCTTGCAGGAGGAAAAAGACTTCGTCCCGGCTTTGTTTTTGATTTCTGCCGTATGTGCGGTGGTGACTGGAAGCAGGCTGCACCCTTTGCAGCAGCCGTTGAAATGATCCATACATACAGCCTGATCCACGATGATCTACCCTGTATGGATAACGATGATTACCGTCGGGGAAAATTGACAAATCATAAAGTATACGGCGAAGCGATCGCTGTTTTGTCCGGTGATGCGCTTTTGACAGCTGCCTTCGGTTATCTTGCCAAAGCACCTTATGGAGCTGAAACAAGAATCAAAGCAGTGGAGTATCTTTCACTGTACGCCGGAGAGCTGGGTATGGTTGGCGGTCAGGTGCTGGATATGCAGAGCGAGGAACGGGTCTGCACGGAGCAGGAGGTTCTGGACATCCAGAGCCGTAAAACCGGCGCACTGATCAAATCAGCCTGTGTTCTTGGTGTTTTGGCAGGAAACGGTACAGAAGAACAGCTTAATGCGGCAAAGATGTTTGCAGATCACCTCGGACTGGCTTTCCAGATTCGTGACGATATGCTGGATGTGATCGGAAACGCTGAAGAATTGGGTAAAGCTGTTGGCGTGGATACCACTAAGAATACATTTGTGAATCTCTACGGACTTGAAAAGTGCGCTGAGCTTGTAAAGGATCATACGCAGAAGGCCATTGATGCACTTGCTGCATTCCCGGATCACGAAATTATGGCCGCTCTTGCACAGGATCTTATTGAAAGAACTGTTTAAAAGTTTTTTGGCAGGTGCTGTTCGCACCTGCCAATTTACTTCACATATCAAAAGAAGGATTCATATAGTATACATTTTTCTGGTTCAATTTCTCTCTAAGCAGCTGCAGAGCCTCGCCGAATCTCTGGAAATGGACGATCTCCCGTTCCCGGAGGAATTTGATCACATTGTTTACATCCGGATCGTCGCTGAGTCTTAGAATGTTGTCATAGGTCACTCGCGCCTTTTGCTCTGCTGCAAGATCCTCTGTCAGATCGGCGATAGGATCGCCCTTTACCTGCATTGTTGCAGCAGTCCAGGGGGTGCCGGATGCAAAAGTGGGGTAGACACCGGTGGTGTGGTCCACAAAATAAGGGGCAAATGCAGAATCCTGTATCTGAGAGTCTTTGAGATTTCTTGTCAACTGATGCACGATGGCACCAACCATTTCAAGGTGACCCAATTCCTCTGTGCCGATATCGGTCAAAAGTCCCTTTAATTCGTCAAAGGGCATAGAATACCGCTGGGACAAATATCGAAGGGAAGCGCCCAGCTCCCCGTCTGGTCCGCCGTATTGAGATATGATAACGGAAGCTAATTTGGGGTTTGGACGGTCGATCTTGACCGGATACTGAAGCTTTTTATCATAAATAAACATATCATACCTCCCGATTTCTTGCGTATTCCCAAGGCCAGGGATCGTCAAGCCACCTGTAGGGACCGTCTGTTTCTGTCATATGATTCAGCGGTCCGCACATTTTCTTGTATTTCTCTACGCCTTCCCGGTACATACGCTGATATGCTCTGTAAAGCTCAAGCGCTTCACCGTCATCTCTGTGGGTATCCAGGTACAAGGCCAGCTCCTGGATAGCGAACGCAACCGTCTGAAGCTCCGTTGTTGGTGTCACCGGTAATTCGTTCTTGTTGATCATCCCCATAAAAGGAAGGTCTAATCCTGAAAACAGAGTGCCACGGATGATTGCTGTGTTCGGATCGTATTTTGGTGGATCCTCCATCTGGAATGGAACATAAGGATTTGCCAGAGGTGCATTGGCAGGCAGTCTGCCTTCAGCCCCTTTCCGGGTATTATTACCTTGATTCAAATATGCTTCCTCCAATCATCGTTATAGAACTGTCGTTCCGGGTCATACTATGCCGACAAATATTGTAGTGTGCATAATCCTATGTTTTTTGAATACCTTTAACTGAGGTGTTCTATATGAAAAGAAGAAAAGTTATTACTTTGTTGCTGTCTTACGCGTTGATTCTGGCTGTGGTTCTTTCTTTGGCATACTGGGGGAGTGAAGCTGTCTCTGTTATAAATAACAACAAGCCGATCATTAACGCGAACTGCGTAATAATTGATGCCGGTCACGGCGGGATCGACGGTGGCGCGACCTCCGTTACCGGGGTATTGGAAAAGGATTTGAATCTGCAGATCGCGCGCAGGCTGGATGATCTCCTGCATTTGCTTGGCATTTCGACGGTAATGGTCCGAACAACAGACGATTCGATCCACTCGCAAGGTAATACGATTTCAGAAATTAAAGTTTCAGATCTTAAGAACCGTGTGAGTATGGTAAATGGGATACATAATGGAATTCTCGTCAGTATTCATCAGAATTACTTTAGCCAGAACCAATATTACGGTCCTCAGACCTTCTACGCAAAAACAGATGGGAGTAAGGAACTGGCCGTAGAAATGCAAAAAGCTTTAGTAAATAACCTTGCACCAACCAGTAAAAGAAAAGCCAAAAAGTCGGATGGTGTGTATTTAATGGATAAGGTGCAGTGTAAAGCCATACTGATCGAATGCGGTTTTATATCGAACTATGAAGAAGAACAAAGGTTGATAGATGCCAATTATCAGAAGAAGCTCTGTGCAGTTATGGCATCTGTTTTATCGACAACAATAAAAGATGATCCCATTGCTTGACCGCAATGGGATTACTTGTTATAATAATTGAAAAAAGTAAGGAGCGTGGCATAATGGCAAAGCAAAAGACGGTGTTTTTTTGCACGGAATGCGGCAATGAAACACATAAATGGCAAGGAAAATGCCCGTCCTGTGGTCAGTGGAATACGATTCAGGAGCATATTGAAAAGGCATCTCCTGTGGGACGGGGGAAGGCAGCGCCGGTAGGGGTAAGCAGAACTGCTCAAAGCCTGAACAGTGTTGACATTGATGTGGAATTACGCTTTTCTACCGGGATGTGCGAACTGGACCGTGTGCTTGGTGGTGGTGCTGTTGCAGGCTCTCTGGTGCTTGTAGGCGGCGCGCCTGGAATCGGAAAGTCTACACTGTTGCTTCAAATATGTAACAGCCTGTGTAACGGGCGAAAGGTCTTATATGTATCCGGCGAAGAGAGCGAGAAACAGATCAAGCTCCGCGCACAAAGGATCGGGGTTATGCCGGACAGCCTGTTTGTGCTTTCGGAGACCCGTCTTTCCGATATTCTGTCCAGTACGGAAGAGATGGCTCCTGATATACTTATCGTTGACTCTATTCAGACGCTTTATAATGACGATAATGATTCTTCTCCCGGCAGCGTATCACAGGTCAAGGATTGTACAATGTCCTTGATGCAGCTCTCAAAAGCTGAAGGTATTACTGTTTTTGTGGTGGGTCACATTAATAAAGACGGCGCCATCGCCGGTCCTAAGGTCCTGGAGCATATGGTAGACTGCGTTCTGTATTTTGAAGGTGATCCCAATACATCTTACAGACTGTTACGGGCAGTCAAAAACCGCTTTGGATCTACAAATGAGATCGGTGTGTTCGAGATGGCTGATAAAGGCCTTGTTGAAGTGCCGAATCCGTCGCAAATGCTTCTCAATGGCAGGCCGGAAGGTGCAACAGGCACCTGCGTTGCCTGTGTTATGGAAGGCACCCGCCCTGTGTTGGCAGAGGTACAGGCACTTGTGGCAAAGACAAGTTTTAATGTTCCAAGACGCACATCGGACGGCTTTGATTTCAACCGTGCTGCGCTGCTGCTTGCGGTTGCGGAGAAGCGCGGAGGGATGAAATTAAGTGTATTCGATGCCTATATCAATGTGATAGGCGGACTGCGTTTGGATGAACCCGGTGCAGACCTTCCGGTACTGCTTGCAGTAGCTTCGTCTTACAGAGACCAGCCGATACCGGACGATCTTGTTGCTATCGGTGAAATCGGTCTGACCGGGGAGATCCGCAGCGTATCCCATATGACCCAAAGACTTGCAGAAGTTGCAAGACTTGGGTTTAAACGGTGTATTATACCAAATAAAGTGTCGGAAAAGTTAGAAATACCGCAGGAATTAGAAGTCTATAAAGTTAAAAATATTCGCGAAGCAATTGAAATTGCAATGTAACAGGGAAGGGGATCACTCTTTTTTGTCATCCCCGGAAAAATCAAGCTTTGACAGGGGATTTGCCTCCGCAGCGATTTTAAGCTCTGTGTTTTCAATATGCGTGTAGATTTGTGTCGTGTTCAGGTTTTCATGTCCCAAAACCTCCTGAACAGTCTTAACATCAACACCGCCTGACAACATCATTGTGGCTGCGGTGTGTCGAAGCTTATGGGCTGAAAAATGCTCTGCATCAAGACCTGCAGCAAGTAAATATTTCTTGATCAGTCTATGAACTGCACTTACACTGATACGATTGCTGTCTCTGGAACCGAACAGTGCGCGATTATCTGACAGCGTTTTTTTGTTGCGTTCGACAAGGTATGCATCAATCGCTTTCCGGCAGGGAGTACCGAAGTATACAAACCTTTCTTTGTTACCTTTGCCAACGACCCTGAGCCGGTCTTCGTATACATCGGATATGTTTAATCCCACAAGCTCACTGCGGCGGATGCCGCAGTTTAAAAAGATCATAATGATTGCATAATCGCGTTTTTCATTCGGTCCGGAAACAGCCTTTAAAAGCGCAGCGGATTGTTCCATAGTCAGATACCTTGGCAAACTTTTTCTCAGCTTCGGATATTCAAGATCTGCAACAGGATTCTCTGAAAGAAGCTTTGTGCGGACTGTAAGGTACTTATAGAAGGATTTGATCGCTGATAGCTTTCTGGAACGGGATGAAGTAGAAATGCCGTATTCCGGTGCCGGAGCATCAGGATTTACGGATCTGTCCCTTGCCAGATATGAAAGGAAATCAAACACATCGGATGTTGTGATCGTACGAATAAATTCCAGATCAATGTCTTTGATCGGTATATCATTTAGATTTGTTCTGACGGGCATTTCGTTACGCATTAGTTTTATGAACCGAAAGAACATACGAAGATCCAAATAGTATTCTGAAATTGTTTTCTCAGACTGACCTTTGATCGTTTCGTGGTAGATCAAGAAATCCTTTAAAATCTGGGGAGCGTCATTAAAATTGGCCATAATAAACCTCCTGCAATATATGTCTGTCTGTATTATAGCATATATTTAGTCTAAACGCAACAAAATTTTTATTTTGTTGCGTTACAGAGATTCTACCGTTTCATTCTTTAAAAGAATCTGGTGTTCCCTTTCAAAGCCTTTTACTAAGCGTAATAAGTGATTTGTAACACAAGTTTGTTAGCCGGCGTTCTGGATCTCGTTCCCTGGGAGATCTAATTTGTGTTACACACTTAATTGTAACACAAGTTTGTTAACCGGCGTTCCGGATCTTGTTCCCTGGGAGATCTATTTTGTGTTACATTTATTTTGTCATACAAAATTACTGCAGCTCCCGGATGTCCTGGCTTCAAATTGTAATACGATATGTGTATTACAGATTTAAGATCCTGGCGCCGTCAGCTGCAGCTATTTTGTGTTACGGTTTATCTAATTGTTTTTCTATGCCTTTAACTGTGTACTCTACATTTACACAGTACTGTTTTAATATGCTATTTAGACGGTAAGCGTTATTCTGTATTTCTAGTGTCTTTTCTCTGATGCTCTCCAGGCGTTTACTTTCCTCTTGGATCAGCTCCTGGATTCTTTTAAGCTCTTCTTCCCTTTTTGGCAGCTCCCACATACATCTAGTTACCAGGGCTTCAAATTTTGCTGTGAATGTCTCACCGGCTTGGCTTTCGATCATTTCCATCATTTTGTCACTGAATCGCATAGATCTGATATTACTTTTCTTTTCCATAGTTATTTCTCCTTTCAATTTTGCGCTTCGGAGCTGGTATCTCCGGGGCGCTTTCCTTTTCCACCATTTTAAGTGGTGTCAGCGGAGCGCCTCGCGCTTCGCTTGTTTATATTCCAGTTTGCAAAAAATCCCTTGTCAAGGTAACCGTGGAATAAATACCAGTGCTCACACTGGTTTTTATGCCGCGAAAGTATCTTTACAAGGGATTCTTTTGTATGCTATGATTCTCAATGTTTCGACATTTGGATTATTTTTTTGTTATTGATTTGATAATTTTAAATACTGTATAAATTATTATTCCTAATATGATAAATAAAACTATAGTTATTAGGATTATCCATCCATTATGTAACAACCATAAACCAATATTAGATAGTGTATTTATTATCCAAATTAATATTTTTGAAAATGTATTCATTGATTTTCCCCTGCTTTTAGATCTTCGATTTCTTTGGAAATCCACGGTTCTTTTTCGTTGATGTGTTTTACCAAAAGGTTGTATATATATGTACTTACTTTCACGCCGTTCATCCCTGCTAGATATTCAACTTTTTCTTTTGTTTTTGTATCAACTTTTACACCAATAACTATGGATCTTTTTTCTTCTTCTGCTTTTTTAGGCATCATTTGAATCCCCTCCTTCGGGATTCTTTTATCATTTTCGTTTGTTTAAATGTGAAAAGGTAAACCTTTTGCTTGACAATTTTACAATTTAGACATATATTGGTTAATGTAAAAGGTAAACCTTTTGAGATGCTATCTTTTGTTGTATTTTTTATGTAATTCAAAGGAGGATCCCAAAGATGATAGTACCGGTAGTTGAGCTGCTCCATTCCGGTGTAAGCCGTGTATATATAGACGGTGTATTTTCTGCTGTGGTATTCCCTCTTGTGCGCTTTGAGATCTGGCGCTGCATTGATGTAGAATCCTGTAAGGAATTTGATGGATCTTCTCGCCAACAGGCGGTTGATAAATATTTTAAAAATTGTTTTAAGGAGTGTTTTGTAAATGAATGAAAAATGGTTAGTTGTTGGTTTCCGTCCTGTAAATTTCAAGGATAAGCAGTCTGACAAGAATGTCACCGGATATACGCTTTACCTTTCCCGGAATCCTGATCTGGAATCCTCTTCTGAGGAAAAAGTTGAGGGCCAGATCGTGGACAAGCTTTTCATCAGCTCTGAGTATGTAAAATATACTCCTGAACTGGGTGATGAAATTGTTCTCCTGTATAATAAGTATGGAAAAGTCGGTGCCATTCAGGTTATCTAACCTGCGTGAGTTGATCGCGACCTTACAGTTATCTTTGCAGGTGCAGGTCGAGGTCTCTTGTATACTTGAAGATTACGAAACCCGTATTTATTCCCTTGAACAAGATCGAAATCGCCTTCTGGCTGATTACAGAGCCCAGCAGGACAAGATCCGATCTTTAGAGCAGCGTTATTCCGAATTGCTTTATAAATTTTCTGATCTTCCTAGAAAATAAAAAAATCCCGGAAAAGTTCGCTTTTTCGGGAGACCCCCCCTACTAACAGGGGGGTACAAAATACAATTGGGGGCGAAAATGTTGGAAAAACAGACTTTTGAAACTTCTGTTTCTCAGTATTCTAAAAATATCGCCCTTGTAGACTGGTTGACGGTTGTCTGTTATGGTTTAACTGTTGAGGAAGTCACAGATCTACTTGGAATGTCTCATATTCCCTGGGATGATCAACTTAAATTTATGAACGGTTACCCGGCTCGTATGTATTTTGGTGGAATTAATATTTTATATGGTGCCGACAATCCGTCTTTAATGCCTGATCCAACAAAATGCCGTGATGATATGGGCATTTGCATTAATATGTCCGGTTCAGGTTGTCGTTCTTATGAGACTTACGGTCGCGGTGATTGGAAGTTTTTATTTCATACATTTTTTACTTTAACTAAGAAAGTCCGTGTAAAGAAGGGTCGAAGATACTCTTTTAATATCACTCGTTTAGATCTTGCTTATGATGATCATACCGGTACTTTTGATATAAATAGGATTGCATCTTCCATTAAAGAACGCCTATATAGATCTCGCAGCAAGTATAGTGAAATACAATGGTCTGATAATCAGGATTCTGATATTCAAGGTCTATCTGTTTATGTAGGATCTGCTTCCAGTGACATTCTTTTTCGATTTTATGATAAAGCTGCAGAGCGTGGTTATAATGACCGGCACTGGATCCGATTAGAGATGCAGCTCCGTGACGATCGTGCTACTAATGCAGCTGCTCAGCTTCTCTCTAATGATGTTGGGATCGTTCTTAAAGGTATATGCAGCCACTACATAAATTTTGTTGATGAAGTGGCTGATACAAATAAGTCTCGCTGGCCTGTTACAAAGTGGTGGTCTGATTTTTTAAGCCAGGTCGATTCTATTGCTTTGTTTGAATCACCTGGAACAGAATACAATCTTGTCAAGTCTGAGTATTACTTATGTAAGCAGTACGGTCAGCTTATGGTTACATTAGATCATCTTTATGATTTTTCATATATTCTTGATCGTGTCAGATCTGTGTATCCTTTGTCAGATCTGGATCCTAAATATAAGAAAATAATTGAATCAGCAAAAATAACTTCTAAGGGGGATTCGTCTTGAATAGAAAATTGAAAAGCGTTTCTATTTTCTTTATTGTAATACTTTTTACATTTTCCATTATCCCCTTTTCTGCAGCTGCATCTGAAGTGCAGTTTTTACCTCACGATCAGTCTGTAACGAATCTTTTACCGGCTTCGAATTACAGAGTAAAAATTGGTAGTAATGATTTTGTAGATTCTAATTATCCAGGCGGTAATACTGATATTTTTACTTATTTGCTTATTCAATGGAATAATGCTGATTCTTCACGATCTTTTGAATATATATATTTTAATATTCGTGCTGATAAACCAGTTACCACTGTCAGATTTACACCTGATTTGGAAACTACTGTAGCTACTATTCCCAATGCTGAGTTAGTAGGATTTCATAACGATTTGTATCAATTTCGAATTTCTGTTTCTGATTTTCTTTTTGATACTTTTTATCTTAGAATTCATTTTGGTAGTAATACCGGTGTAAATGTTTTGCTTGAATCCTGTTATGCTGTCTCCAGAGATTATGTGTTGTTTGAGACCTTTGATGTTAAGTCGGATATGATTTATGTGCAGTCCGGCAATTCTGATCTGGGAGCTTTACAGCACTCTGAGCTCCTAGATGAAATTATTGAATTTGGTTATCCTTATGAATTTATTTATGAGCATAATACTGTTAATAATATAAATTGGATCTCTTGCGACAATTATGTTGAGTTGATTCTTAGTACGATAGAGTATCAAAAAATTGATAAAGTAAAGCTATATGTTGGTGCTATTGCTCTTAACTATGTAAATGCCGGTCTTACTTATGGCGGTACTGAGGTTGTCAATGCTTTACCGGTAACAGTAAATTTATGTTCTACCTGGGATCAGGTTTATAATTCTTCTACTTCTTCTGACTGGACTATTTCTATTTATGAAATTACAATAGATCTCTCTCATTATGATGTTAGTCAGAACGATATTAATACTCCCGCAGTTCGAATCTGTTTTAATACTGATCCTTATACTAACCTTTTGGGTGAGGAGTTTATGTATTTTTGTATTACCGGTGCTTTCTATTCTCCTCTTAATATAGATATTCCTTGGTACCAAGAGTTTTGGTTTTGGATTAAAGGTGGTCTTAAAGATCTTGGTGAGTATATAGTTAACGGTCTCGATGGAGCTACTGATAAACAAACACAGGAGATTATTCAAGGACAGCAGCAACAGACACAGGAAATCATAGAAGGCCAGGAACAACAAACGAATGATATTATCACTGGTGGTGATAAGTCAGAAGATATGCAGCAGGAACAATCATCTTTAAAGGATCAGTCAGATGACATCGCAAAACTTGACGAGGAAATTTTTACGAGTGTAGATGAATTTCTTCCTGAATGGGACATCGATGCACTGCTTGCACCGGTACTACATTTTGATAGTAATGCTATCGAGCTTATTTCAAGTTTGTGGGGAGGTTCTTTTACTATTGTACCCTTAATGACTGTGTCTTCTACCTTTGCTTTTATCGGCTTTGTTTTCTTTGGAAAGAGGGGCTAATATGTTTAGTATATTTGAACTTATTGCTAATTTTTTCGAGTTTGTTTATTCTTTAGTAGTTAGTCCTCTTTTGCAGTTACTTTATTTTGTAAATATAATGACCGGTGTTTTAACTCAGCTTCCTTTTATGCTTGATTTTCTTCCTGTTACCGTTGTTTCAATTGTTTCTGGTTCTATAGCATTAGCTGTTATTGCAAAGATACTTGGAAGGGATGGCTAATATGTGGGATTATTTAATTAAAGATATATGGAAAATTTTTGGTGGGCCATACTACTGGTTAGACAAATTTTTTGAAGCGATTCCCGGTGCTTGGGAGACATACCTTACTATGTTTACTATGTTTAGCATTACTCGTTTTTTGATGGGTGCTATTATGGGTTCTGCTTTTGGTGCCGGTGTTTTTAAGCTTGTTCGGTCTCGCGGATCTGATCGAGCTCGTAGAAAGGATGATTAAATGCAGTATTTCTTTTATCTGATCTGGACTGGTCTTTTGTTTTTAATCTGGTTAAGGCTTGGTGATCGCTGATGTTTATTTTTTACCTTATCGATATAATTCATTCTTTCTTTTCTGCGGCTATGTTCAATTTGTTTTTTGTTCCGGCTCTCTGCCTTGCTTTTCTTGCTACTGTTCCTTTTATCATTATGCGTTTCATTCGGAGGTAATTTATGTATGATATAATTTCAGGTATTATAGATCATAACTGGGTTACGGGTTCTAATGAGCAGCAATATATTTATTATATTTGTGGTGCGTTGATCGTTATTTTGACTGCGGTCTTTATTGATCTTGTTTATCGTGTATTTTCCCACTTCTGGCGCGCGTAGTGGTGTGAAATAAATATTAAGGAAGGAGACTATTTATGCTTGAGGCTGTAACTTCTGGTATTACTACGGTTATCGGTTGGGTTGGTACTGTTGTCGATGCGCTGGTCACAACTGATGGTCAGCTTTCCACCCTGCTGCCTCTGTTCGGTATCGGTATCGCCATCAGTGCAATTCTGCTTGGTGTCAAGATCTGCCGTTCCATTATCTGGGGTGCATAATCACAAGCCGGCCCGGATGCGCTTGCGCCCCCGGGCCGGTGTTTTTTTGAGGTATATAATTTATGTCTGTTTCTCTTTACTTTGGTTTGCCTGGTTGTGGTAAAACTACCCTTATGACTGCTTTGGCTCTGAAAGCTGTTAAAAGCAAACGCTACCGTAATGTTTTTTGTAATGTACAATTAAAGGTTCTTGGTGTAACATATGTAAAGAATGAGTGTATTGGTAAGTATGCTTTGTCTGACGGTTTGATTCTGATTGATGAAGCTTCTCTTTATGCTGATAACCGTGATCACGCTAATTTTTCCCGCCAACAGATTGAGTATTTTCTAATGCATCGGCATTTCAATGTTGATATTTGTCTGTTTACCCAACAGTGGGACGGTGTCGATCGCAAGATCAGAGTTATTACCGATCGTGTTTATTATGTCTATAAAGGACTGTTTACCGGTCATTGGTTTACCAGGTATTATAGAATACCTTACGGCATCATTATTCCAGATCCAAAAAAATCTGACGGTCAAAAGCTCGGTGAAATTATCCAGGGCTATTGTAAACCTAATGTTTTAATTAGATTGTTTTCTCCCTGGGTATTCAGACCTAGATATTATCCATTCTTTGATTCCTGGATATTACCGTCTGGATTCGATCCCCTTCCCTCCCGTTACCGTCCGTATTATGAGACTGTTGATCAGATCTCTGTCAGATCCAGGAAAGAAAAGCAGCAAACGAAGCTCCGTCACGAGCTACGCAACATAAGCCCTATTTTGTTGCGTTGGGTAGGATTTTAGTTATTAAGTATCAAGGCGGAGGGTTATGTCCCCTCTTTTGTAAGTATAATCTTTTACACACTTTAACGGAGGTGTTTTCTTTGAGTATTAAACGAATTGGTGTACTTACCAGCGGCGGTGATGCGCCGGGAATGAATCCGTGTGTCCGCGCAGTTGTTCGAACTGCCCTCTATCACGGCATCGAATGCTACGGAATCCGTCGGGGTTACAACGGTTTGATCCACGGTGATGTGATTAAGTTGGATGTTAAAACGGTCTCTCACATCATTGACCGTGGCGGTACGATCCTCTACACTGCCCGCAGCGCTGAGTTTATGACTCAGGAAGGTCAGCTTAAAGCTGTTGCTACTTGTAAATTTCTTGGACTGGACGGTGTGATCGCAATTGGCGGTGACGGCACATTCCGCGGCGCTGAAGCGCTTTCAAAGCACGGAATCAATGTGATCTGTATTCCGGCTACGATCGATAATGATATTTGCTGCACCAACTACTCTATCGGTTTTGACACTGCGGCAAATACTGCAATTGAATGCATCGATAAGCTCCGGGATACAATGCAGTCTCACGAGCGCTGCTCTATCGTTGAAGTTATGGGTCGGAATGCCGGTTACCTTGCGGTGTATGTCGGACTGGCGGTTGGTGCCACTGCGGTACTTATTCCGGAAAACGAGCTTGATTTTCAAAGAGATGTGATCGAAAAGATCCGTCAGGCGCGACTGAACGGTTTCACCCATTATATGATCGTTGTTGCGGAGGGCGTTTGTACAGCGAATGAAGTTGCGGATAAAATCCGTGATGAAATCAAATTGGATCCCCGCGTCACGGTTTTAGGGCATATTCAGCGTGGCGGCTGCCCTACCGGTCGTGATCGTGTTAATTCCACAAAAATGGGATATATGGCTGTTGAGTTATTAAAGGCCGGTAAGACAAATCGTATTATATGCATTCAAAATGGAGCGTTTACTGATTTGGATATTAACGAAGGTTTATCTCTGCAACGGAGTATACGACAGATGGATATGGATGCCCTGCGTACTATGACCGGCTCCCACTCCCCTGTTTGAATCCTTTAAACATACAAAAATGGTCTATCGAGGCTTCGATAGACCATTTTTTATGCTTTTGGATGGCATTTTTCATACACAGATTTCAGCTTTTGATTGATCAGATGTGTGTACATCTGGGTCGAAGATATATCACTGTGACCCATCAATTCCTGAACCGAGCCAATATCGGCTCCGTTCTCAAGAAGGTGTACAGCGAAGCTATGCCGCAGTGTATGAGGAGTGATCTCTTTTTCGATGTGAGCGGATTCCTGATAATGCTTTAGAATCTTCCAGAAACCCTGGCGGCTCATTCGCACACCGGAAACATTTACAAACAGAGCCTGTTCGCCGGGGGTTAAGATCATACCGTTTCGTATGTCCTTAAGATAAACGGACAGTGCACGAAGTGCAGCAGGATACAGTGGAATGGCACGGGTCTTCTTAGTGCCGCGGCATTTGATCATTCCCTGCTCCAGGTTAACATCATCAATGTTCAGATCAAGCAGTTCTGTGACACGCATACCGGTTGCGTACATAACCTCCAGCATTGCTTTGTCCCGGCAACCTTTAGCATCTACTGCAGAAGGTTGTGCCAGTAAAAGTTCGATCTCGTGGCTTGTAAGGATCTGAGGAGTCTTCTTCTCTCCACGGTCAATGTGGATGTCAGTAACCGGTGTTTTCTCAAGGAAACCGGACAAGATCAAATAAGCGTAGAAATTCTTAATGCTTGCAAGACTTCTGGACACGGTAGAACCGGTGCGACCGTCGGAAGTAAGATGGTCGAGATAATTCTTGATATCTTCTTGAGAAGCGTCAATAACCTCACAACCTACAGATGTGCGCAGCCACTGTTCAAACTGGCGAATGTCGCGCATATATGAAGATATTGTGTTGTTAGATGCCTGTTTTACCTTGGTGAGGTAATTCTCATAGGCTTTAATCAAATCCAACATATAATTACGCGAACCTTCCCTTTGAAATAATCATCAAAATAGTGATAAAGAAAACGGATAAACACAAAAACAATCCAAAGCAACACAAACAAAAGTCCATATGCTATAAGTAAATGTACTTTTGAATGCGTTTTCGGCAGGATCGTTTATATTGGAAAGCCAAAAAAATAAGATTACAACTGACTGAACAGAGCTTGTAAAGACCAACAGCCATCGCATCAACCACCCTGCCCCGGGATACGCAAGAAAGATAAGAGCTCCTGCAAAACCCATCGTGTAGGCTTTCGCACCGATCAACGGCAAGAGAAAATGCCAGGAACAGAAACGGAGAATCAAAGAAGACAAAATATACGGAAGAATTGCAGCGATGGCAAGAAAGACGATCGACACATACGAGTACGAATGCGTACGCAATATAGAAAGCGTATCAGGCGAGACGATCGTCGCAAGATGAGCGCCGGTGATATAAAAGATAAGCCAGCACACACAAGCTGCAAAAGGACGAATGAATAAATGCAAGTATTCTGTTTTAATCTGTCGGAATCTAATGTGCAATGTGTAACCTCCATTGTAGAAAAGGGATCGCTTGCTGAAGCTTCCAAACAGAAAATGCGTTATGTTGATAAACACATTGCTCAGTTAATATACACCAAAACTATTGGAATTGCAAGCGATTTTCGGGATTTTTAGGTTTTTTGTGGATTATGACAATTTTTATGTCAACAGTGTTATGTAAACAAGTGCAACTGAACTACGAAAATTTCAAGATATTGTGCAGCGATATCCTCACTACACCTAGATGTTGATTTGCAAGAATTCCTGCAAATATATTCAATGGGTAAATGTGGTTTACCTATGATTAAAATTTGTACATATTACCAATTTATGCTTCTCCTCCTCTTGGTTTTCCTTCCTCCTTGTAGTGCATTTTTAATAAAAGAGCATATTAGACCACCAGTAAAAAATACCAATATGATCGCAATCACTCTTACACCGATCGTATCAAACAGCACGATGCTGATTCCGGAGATCAGCGCACCGTATAAGATTGCCGATATTGCTGCTTTTGCGATTCCCTCCCCTTTTAAGTTCTGTTTTATTATAAAAAGTGATATGAGACCGGCCGCGAAATGGATTCCATAATGGATGTTTTTCAAAGCAGGAATGTCAGCAAATTCTTTTTGAACCAGAATCGTGAGTAATACCTGGGATAAAAGAAATATTACGACTCCTAATGAGGCAGAGATCAAGGATTTTGTGATCGTTTGCGTGTTTAAATATGCTTTTAGTTTTTGAATCATAGCAGCACCCTCCCCTATCAGCATATTCACAAGAATGCAATAAATGCCCGGAACAGAATGATCTGTTCCGGGCATTTTGAAATATGGTTCTTAAAAAATAATCACACTGACATTTGTTTGACCATTGCATCCATAAGGAGCTTTGCATCCTCTTCGTTCTTACCGACGGCAGTGTAATAGAATTTGACCTTCGGCTCTGTTCCGGATGGTCTTGCGATCACACTGCCGCGATCTCCAAGCACAAATTCCAGAACATTGGATCCGGGAAGCCCTGTATCTGTAACATTGCCTGTATTCAGATCCTTTCGCCGACCGGACTTATAATCACAAACAACAGTAACAGCTGCGCCACCGATGGATGTGGGGATGGATGTGCGAAGGTCAGACATCATCTTTGCTGCCTTCTCCATTGCGTCAGCACCCTTCAGCTCGATGCTCTGAACATAAGCAAGATAATAGCCGTATGTCTCATAGAGCTCCCGCAGTGCATCCAGGATCGTCTTACCTTCCAGCTTCAGGGATGCAGCCATTTCACATACAAGCATAGATGCCACAACAGCATCCTTATCTCTTGCATAGGTACCCTTCAAATATCCGCAGCTTTCCTCAAAGCCGA
>JAZNZZ010000086.1:0-4615 GCA_045595205.1 Faecousia sp. | reverse complement strand
CCTCGCCGCCGAAGAACTTGTCCATGAACTCTTCGCTGGTCTCAGCGATGCCTTCCTTCAGAGCCTCGACCCACTCTTCCACCTGGCCTGCCTGAGCAGCGGGGACAGCAGCGTTGGTGCCCTTGTTCTTATTGACCTGGTAAGCCTTGTTAGCGATCACATCGATAACGCCAACAGCCTTGCCGCCTTCCAGCATAGGAATGACAACGGGAGCGACCTTGGTGCCGTACTTCTCACGCAGGGCGTTGAAGGTGGCGTTGTAGTTGGAGTTGTCCTCGTCTACCTTGGAAATGTAAATGAAGCGGGGCATATTCCGGTCTTCGCAGTATTTCCATGCCTTCTCAAAGCCGACAGTGATGCCATCCTTGGCAGAGCAGACCAGAATGGCTGCGCCCGCAGCACGCAGAGCCTCCACAACTGCGCCGGAGAAGTCAAAGCCGCCGGGCGCGTCCAGCAGGTTGATCCGGGTGCCCTTGTACTCCAGGGGAACCACCGCGGTGGAGATGGAAATATTGCGCTTGATCTCCTCGGGATCGTAGTCACAGACGGTATTGCCGTCTGCGTTCTTGCCGATGCGGTCGATGGCACCGGTCATATAAAGCAAGCTCTCCGCCAGGGCAGTCTTGCCGCTGCCGCTGTGGCCAAGGAGGCAGATGTTACGAATAGAATTAGCTGTGTACATATGTATTTGATCTCCTTTCGGTCATGTGCAGGTAAGCTGAGGGGAATCGAACACCGGCAGCTTAAGCACCGCAATAAGGACATTATACACGAAAGTAACGAAAATTTCAATGCCTAATTTGGCAATTTTGCAAATTGTGTATTCATGGTTGAAAACATTTGTCTGTGCGCTAAATACATAGTCAATTTCCGGCTTGTCGGGCCATTTACAATTACGCAATTGTAGGGGAGGATCTTGACCCTCCCGTGATATGCCACCCGCATTTTTGGCGGGAGGGTCAAGACCCTCCCCTACAATTTCACTATATAAACAGCTCGATAATTTGGAATTTGTGCCATACAAATTATCAATTCTTCCTTGCTCCGGAGGGTGGTAAAAAAGTGGTAATTTTTTTTGCAGATTTTTCACTTTTTGCCGGGAATTATTCAAAATAAGCCACGAATTGCAGGTAAATACCGGGGTTTTCTACCGGAATTGTTGTTGGCAGGGTGGTAATTTTGTGGGAAGTTTTTTTGCGGGATCTGGTATATGCTATAGACAGCAAACGAAAGGAGATGTTTTATATGTCAAAAAAACCGGGGGTCATGATCTATTTTGATATCCGTAAGACCGTGGAGCGCTTATCCGACAAAAACGCCGGGATCCTGCTGCGGGCAATATTGGAGTACGGGGAGGACGGCACCGAACCGCAGCTGCCCAGCCAGCTGTACCTCATATGGCCCATGATCCGTATGCGGCTGGATGTCGATGACGCGCGCTACAATCAGCTGCACTACAAGCGCAGATACGCCGCCCATGTCCGTTGGTGCAATAAGGAAGGAATGGAAGCGCTGCCCTACGAGCAGTGGCTGGAATCGGAGGAAGGTTCCGCGGATATTGCACCCCTGACCTGCTGATCCATCCCGATCCATACGGATCCATATGCATGGCGGTGCATTGCATCCTATGCCAACTACAACTACAACTACAACGTCAATAACAAAGACAAAAACAAAAAACACAAACAAACGCACCCACAATCCATAAACATGGTGGCTGACCGGGCGGTCGCCCGGCTGCCAGTGGGAAAACGCCTGTGACATAGCGCGTTTATGTTTTTTGTCATTGTGTAGGGGGCGACCCCTGGGCGTCCCGCCGTTGGGGTTAGGTACAGCGCTGTTTTTGCGGGTCGTCGCGGGTGCCGACCCCTACGGAGGACATTATTGTATTGTTGCAGGGCGGATATCATCGCCCGCGGGCAATTCGTGAATCGCCCCTGCAAGGTGGATCCAAGGTTGGCCAGGTACGTAAAAAGAGCGTACCGCGGGTGCAGTACGCTCTTTTATGAAACTTTCTAACCGGGTATTACACCAGCTCGATGACTGCCATCTCAGCAGCATCGCCGCGGCGGGGGCCGGTACGGGTCACTCTGGTGTAGCCGCCGTTACGGTCAGCGTACTTGGGAGCGATCTCCTTGAACAGCTTCTGGACCACGTCTTCGCGGGTCACATAAGCCATAGCTCTGCGGTAAGCAGCCAGATTGCCCTTCTTGCCCAGGGTGATCATCTTCTCAACCACGGGCTGTACTTCCTTAGCACGATAGAAGGTGGTCTCCATCTTGCCGTTATCCAGCAGATCGGTGACCTGCTGACGCAGCAGGGCTTTTCTCTGTGTGCTGGTCTTGCCCAGCTTACGAGTGCCAAACATAGCGTTTCCTCCTAATTATCAGTTACTAGCGTCTTCGCTGGCCAGGGACAAGCCCATCATCTCCAGCTTCTTCTGTACCTCGTCCAGGGACTTCTTGCCCATGTTGCGGACCTTCATCATGTCCTCACCGGTCTTACTGATCAGGTCAGCCACGGTGTTGATGTTGGCGCGCTTCAGGCAGTTGAAGCTGCGGACAGACAGATCCAGCTCGTCAATGGTCATGGACAGCTTGGTATCGGGGCTGTTGGGAACCTTCTCAACGACGGTGGAACCGGTGCCGACGGTGTCGGACAGGTTGGTAAAGACCGTCAGGTGGTCAGAGAGGATCCGCGCACCCAGGGAAACAGCGTCCTTGGCGCAGATAGTGGAATCGGTCCAGACCTCAAGGGTCAGCTTGTCGAAGTCGGTCTTATCGCCGACACGGGTGGGCTCCACCGAGTAGTTCACCTTCTGAACAGGCGAATAGATGGAGTCGATGGGGATCACACCGATGACGGTCTGTGCGGTCTTGTTCCGGTCCGCGCTCACATAGCCGCGGCCCTGGGACAGGGTGATCTCCATATTAAATGTTGCGCCCTCACCCAGCGTGCAGATATGCAGCTCGGGATTCAGGATCTCAACCTCGCCATCGGCCTTGATATCGCCGGCAGTGACCTCACAGGGGCCAACTGCGTCGATATAAACGGTCTTGACGCCCTGGCTGTGAAGCTTCATGATCATCCGCTTCACGTTCAGAACGATCTCGGTAACATCCTCTGTTACACCGGGAACGGTGGAGAACTCATGCTGCACGCCGGCGATCTTCACGGAAGTGGCGGCGTAGCCGGGCAGGCTCGAGAGCATGATCCGGCGCAGGGAGTTGCCCAGCGTCATGCCGTAACCCCGCTCCAGAGGCTCCACCACGTACTTGCCGTAGGACGGATCCTCCGCAGAGTCAAAGCAGGTAATGCGAGGCTTTTCAATTTCTACCATAGAATCTTAACCCTCCTTCTTGAAGTGTGTGGGTGTAGAATGCACCCACAAATGCACATACGCGAACAATCAGGGTGTCGATTATCTGGAGTACAACTCGACGATCAGGTGGACTGCGATGTCGAAGTCGATGTCTGCCTGGGTAGGCATAGCAACGACCTTACCAACCAGATTGTTCTTATCGCGATCCAGCCACTTGGGAGCAGCAACAAAAGCGTCCGCTTCTTTCAAGCCCTTGAAGAAAGCATTGGAAACGCTCTTCTCGCAGACAGCGACTACATCACCGGTCTTGACCAGATAGCTGGGGATGTTGACACGGTTGCCATTTACGGTGAAATGACCGTGGTTGACCAGCTGACGGGCCTGACGGCGGGAGTTGGCAAAGCCCAGACGGTACACAACGTTATCCAGTCTGCGCTCCACGTAGGTCAGCAGCACCTCACCGGTGTTGCCCTCTGCGCGGGTAGCCTTGTCGTAGTAGTTACGGAACTGCTTCTCCTGAATGCCGTAAACAAACTTAACCTTCTGCTTCTCAGTCAGCTGAGCAGCATATTCGGACTTCTTCGCTCTTCTCTGACCGCCGGGGTTCTTGTTGGAAGTCTTGGAGTAACCCATTGCGGCAGGAGAAACGCCCAGCGTTCTGCAACGCTTCAGCACGGGCTGCATATTCTTAGCCATATCGTATAATTCCTCCTATTGCAAAATCAGACACGACGTCTCTTGGGGGGACGGCAGCCATTGTGGGGGATGGGAGTGACGTCCTTGATCATAACGACTTCCAGTCCTGCGGTCTGCAGCGCACGGATGGCAGCCTCACGTCCCTGACCGGGGCCCTTGACGTAGACTTCCACGGTCTTCAGACCGTACTCCTTGGCAGCATTGGCTGCGGTCTCTGCTGCAGTCTGGGCAGCAAAGGGAGTGGACTTACGGGAACCACGGAAACCCAGACCGCCGGAGGAAGCCCAGCTCAGGGCATTGCCTTCCAGGTCAGTGATGGTGACCATGGTGTTGTTGAAAGAGGAACGGATATGCACCGCGCCCTTTTCCACTACTTTGCGCTCTCTGCGGCGCTTAACAACCTTCTTAGTAGCCTTAGCCATTTACATATCCCTCCTTACTTCTTCTTATTAGCGATGGTCTTCTTCGGACCCTTACGGGTACGGGCATTGGTCTTGGTGCGCTGGCCGTGGACAGGCAGGCCACGACGATGACGCAGACCACGGTAGCAACCGATTTCGCTGAGGCGCTTGATGTTCATAGCGGTCTCACGACGCA
>JAZNZZ010000085.1:0-9073 GCA_045595205.1 Faecousia sp. | reverse complement strand
TTATTGAAGAGGCGCTGAGAGCCTTCCAGAGCGGCATACAAAACGATAAGCTTGCCCTTAGCCGTCTGGATCCCAACGCGATCTCCAAGGGTGATGCGGAGCGCCTGTTTAACCTGGGCCGCAAGGCAGTGGAGGCGAAAGCCAAAGCGGCAGAGGATGCAGTCTATAACACCTATCAGCGCGCAAAGGGTATTTTGCAAAAGAATGGCAAAAAGCCTGTCGGAAAGCTGCGGATAGCAGAAGGCGTGGATGTTGAAGGATTTGATGAGGTACAACGCGCATCTGCCGATCTGGCTGCAAAAATCGCTCCGTCTTTACATATAGACATTGTGCTTTACGAGGATGAAAATCCGCAGAAGTTCGGTTACTACAAAGCTTCAGAAGATGCGGTCTATCTGAATGTCAATGCCCGGTGGAGCGGTAACAGTATGATGACCTTTACTCTGGCTCACGAGCTGGTGCACAGAGCTAAGACGGGTTCTCCCCGGAAGTTTAAGGCTTTTGCCGATTTCCTTGTCTCCGAGTACGGGAAAGCCGGTGTCTCTGTAGAGGATCTTGTTGCAGAGCAATTGGCTGCTGCAAAAGCTGCCAAAGTGAAGCTTACGGAGGAGGAAGCTTTCGAGGAGGTCATCTGTGATGCTGCTCAGCGAATGCTGACGGATACTGATGCCGGTAAGAAGCTTGCTGCTTGGGGTCACCAGAGCAAAGAGAACACCGATTTTCTGCAGAAGCTGAAGCAGTGGCTGACGGAGTTGTTTGATAACCTGCGTGTTTATTTTAAAGATGCAGACAATGATTCCAAATCCGCCAACGCCTTCCGGAAGCTGGACAAGAATGTACAGCAAATCCTTTCGGATATGTTCGTGGATATGTCCACCGATGCGGCAGAAAAGCTGGGAACCATCAAGGCAGCCGGTATGCTGGATAAAATAAACACCACCGGCGAGGGTGGTGTGAGGTATAGCCTTGGAATGACCAAAGCAGATATTCAGGCGGTGCAGAATATTGGTCGCATCAGTGTCAATCAGTTTTCTTCTGCGGATATTAAGGCCACAGAACGATTTGCACAGCAGTATTGGAAAGAAATGGGAGTAAAATCTCCGTTCTTCCGTGCGTGGTTTGGCGATTGGAGAGCCAACGATCAGACGAAGGTGCAAGTTGCAACGCAGCGCGGGGACACCCGTGGTGTGCAAAAAAATACCGACACCGGATGGGATATCCAGGTATCGGGAAAGGTATTTAATGAGACAAGGTCGCATAAAGCACCAATCAATCGTGCGGCTAGACCATACTTGAAATATATCAATGACATCATTGAGAAAGCGATATTGTTGGATACTTATGCGATCCCTGAAGATGAAGCTAAATCTGATAATTCGCTGTTGATGCACAGTATGTATGCTGTAGCTGACATTGGAAAAGGGTCTGAGATCATTAAACTCTACGTGGAGGAAATGAACGATCCTAACAAGGATGATACATCAAAACGAGCATATCAACTGCAAAATATAGAAATCAGCAGTCTGACGGGTGATAATAACACCGAAAGTTCAGGTAAAACCCTAGCTTCATTCAAAACTGCTGACATCCGTACTGTAGCAGATTTGTTTGCAGCTGTCAAGCAAAAAGATTCCAGTTTTCAGCCGAAGCCTGCCAGCAAGGTAGTTAATCCTGATGGCACGCCGAAGATTATGTATCACGGCAGTCCTGCACAGTTTACTATCTTTGATAAAAAGAAGGCAAAAGGCAGCGGACAGTATGGCAGAGGATTCTATTTTACCGATTCACAAACTCACGCAGGATCGTACGGTCAGTTGTATAGTGTTTATCTCAACATCCGAAATCCGCTGCAATATGGCGGTGAAGCCGTCAGCAGAGAACAAGTGCGAAAGTTCCTGGAGACGGTTGCGGAAAATGAGGATTACTCTATCGAAAATTACGGCACCTACGATGTGGATACTGCTTTACAGACCATTATGGGTAATGAGTCTACTATCGATGCGTTTCAAGTCATTCAAGACATAAGCGCAACGGCTATCGGCGATATGGTGGAAGCGGCGGAGTTGTTCAACAAGGTCAACGGGACGAAATTCGATGGAATTATTGCAGCGACAGAGACGGTGGCTTTCTATCCGGAGCAAATCAAATCAGCCACGGACAACATCGGCACCTTTGACGGTAGCAATCCCGACATCCGCTACAAGGTCAGTGCGAGGACTGCGGAGAATGACTTTGATTATTCTCAGTTGAATTGGGCAAGAGATGCTGGTATAATAACAGGTAAGGATGTAGCTATCTTTGAGAGAACTATCAACAACGAAATATATCGTGGTGGAAAACCGCAGACGGCAAACGGGGAATATATCATTGATACCGGACGGTGTTTAATGTTTACCGATGGTGATTTTCACAATCCGACCCTAAGCCGTGTGATTGTTTTTGCAACGGAATATGAGTCACTAACTGCAGATGCGAAGGAGATGATTAGAGATGATGCAGCCGCTACCGGAGATATACAAAAATCGCTCACGTCTATTAAAAACATGTTTGAACCTGGGTTTATCGTCGAGCATACTCCTGCCATATACGGAGCCAATGGTTGGCAAAACCGAGGAGGAAAAGGAGCAACTGGCACTGGAAGCAATAAAGGATATCGAGCAAAAAGCCTTAGAGAACGGCTGGCAGAAGAAGGACTAAGCCATTTACTGGATGATGATGCATCTGACAACAAGCTTTCCATCGGTGCTTCTCGCAAGATGCTTGTGGATGCATTTGAGGGGATGATCCAATCTCCGGATGAGCGAAAGCTGGTGGATGCTTACCGCAGTTATCTCAGTGCTGCGGAAGATATTGAAGCGCCGCTCAGAGAGGTTCGCAGCCAGATCCGGCAGAAGGTGAAGGAAAAGGCTCCCAAAGCAGAGATCGATGCTTTGAGAAAAGAGGCAGCAAATATGCAAGCGGCGATAGATGCCAACGATTCTGCACTTCTGAGTTTGGAAGCAGCAAAGCCTCTGCGGGACCTTATGGACCGAGCTATCAAAAAGGAAACACAAAAGCTGGAAACCCAGCGGAAGGAATTGGCGGAAAAGTACAGGGAATCCCGGCATAAAGCGGTAGAAGGGCGGAAGGCTACAGAATTGCGGCATAAGATCCGGCGCTTACTGGGATTGTGATCAAAAGGGTCACATCAAAGGTTGTGGACACAACTAAACAGCAAAACCCTGCGTTATCCAAGGTAACGCAGGGTTTTTATCTACACCTTAAATTTCAATTTATCGAGCCGTTGCTGAGTTGAGAATTGAGAATTGAGAGTTGAGAGTTGAGAATTGTGGTATTTTCCTGCGGAAAATGATTAAAATAGTCGCTTTGCGACACACATTAACTCTGAACTCTCAACTCTGAACTCTCAACTGTTTAGCGAGCCAATGGATCGATAAACTGGGATTTGTTCGACAAAAAGGACACCGGGGATCCGGTGTCCTGATGTACTTTTTTGGGGGTTACTGTTGCAGGGCGACGGCGGCGCCGGCCTCCAGCATAGCTTTGATCTGCTCGTCAGTGTAACCCAGCTGTGCCAAAACGGCAACAGTGTCAGCACCGGGAGCGTTGGGGGTGGCTTTGGTCTTGGGGGGTGTGCAGGAGTCCATCTCCACAGGGCTGGCGGGCATTACATCCACATTGCCGGTGGGGAACTCCACGCGCTCGATGTAGCCGTTTTCCCAGGCCTGGGGATCTTCGGCAATGTCGGAGAAGTGATGCATCCGCACCAGTGTCAGGTCGATCTCCTTTGCCATATCCGTCCAGTATTTGCTGGGCTTGGATTTAAAGGCATCCCGGAACATCGGGTAGAAAATATGGCGGTTTCCGTAGCGCTTGGCGGGCGCAAATTCGGGATCCTCCAGAAGATGACCCAGACCGGTTATTTTGCAGACCTTGTCCAGAGAACCGGGGGCGGCCAGGGTAAAATAGATCCACTCACCGTCACTGCATTCGTAGCTGCCGCCGGGAACGCCCAGATCCTTGCGGTGGCAGGGATATACTGTGCCGAAGGGCTTCTGGGTGATGATCTGCATCGTGCCAAAGCAGAAGATACCGTTGTGGAACAGGGTGGAACGGACAAAATCACCCTTGCCGGTACGGGTGCGATTAAACAGCGCAGTGGCGATCTCTGCCACCAGTAAGTAGCCGGTAGCGGTGTCGCCTACACCGGAGGGCGGATTCAGGGGATAGTATTCATCGGTCAGAGGGGAAAGATCCCGGAGGAAGCCTGCACGGCTCCAGAATGCGGTGGTATCGAAGGCGGGGGTGTCCTTCTCAGGGCCCTTCTCGCCGTAGCCAAGCACCAGTGCATAGATCAGCTTGGGGTAGCGCTCCTTCAGATCCTCGCAAGCAAGACCCAGACGCTTCAGGGCAGCGGGACGGGTATTGGTCAAAAATACATCCGCATCATCCAGCAGCTTAAACATAGCCTCTTTGCCTGCTTCGGTTTTCAGATTCAGGCTGATAAACTTTTTGCCCGTATTGTAAATGTCAAAAACCGGGTTCTCGTCTTTGTTGAAACGGGGACGGTAGCTGATGCCGGTAAGACGCCAGCCGTCACCGGAGGGAGCTTCCACCTTAATGACCTCTGCGCCCAGGTCTGCAAGAATTCTGCCTGCGGAAGGAGCTGCCACAAAGGCTGCCAGTTCGATTACCTTAATGCCGGATAAAGGACCACTCATTATGTATTCCTCCTAAGAATTATCTTTCTCCAGTCTTTTGCCATAACGAAGTATCAGAGGTGCTTCACTCTGCCTAAGTACAGGTTTTCCAATACGATGTTGTGGTCTCTGCCGCCTTCAATGTTGCCACTGAGGTAGATGGGAGGCTTTACACCCTCTGCCAGTGCCAGCTTTGCACCTTCGATCAGACAGGAATTAAGAATAAAGCAGTTGGTCGCAGTGGACAGACCGCCCATAGCGACCTCGCCCACAGGAATGCAGGCATCACCGTAGGGCACCTTGCAGTCAATGGCAATGTCCACATTTTCGTGGAGCTTTCCGCCTCTGTCATAGTAGGAAGAGGAGGAGATCCCCACCGTGGGGATCCCGGCGCCGGCGGCAGCCTGTGCCATTTCCACCGGGACCTGGTTCTTTCCGGATGCAGAGAATACAAACAGCATATCCTTTTCAGTCAAAGTGTAGCGGCGGAAGACCTCTGCGGCAATGCCGGACATTTTTTCCATACGGCTGGACTTGGCGGCACCGTTGTGGAGCATCAGATCCGTGTCCAGCATCGGGGATACATTGGCAAGACCGCCTGCACGGTAAAATGCATCCAGACCCGGCAGATGGGAATGACCGCAGCCGAAGGTGTAGATCAGACCGCCGTTTTTGATGGTGTCAGCCACCAGCCGGGAGGCCTTTGCAAGCTTGTCGGCCTCTTCAGTTTCGATTTTTTGCAATACAGTTATGATCTCGTTTAAATACTGACTCATTAAAATCCCTCCTGTTTTTACTAACTATACCACGAAAGCCGTTGATTTTCAACGGTTAATCGGTTGACCGCAGTGAAAAAGTGTGGTATAATGCAGTCAAATTTTGAAAAATTCAAGGAGGCTATCATGATGAATCATCTTGGTATTGAATTGAATGTAAAAAACAGTCCTGTGCTGGACCCCGGCTTTATGCCCATCGGACAGTTCAATAAGGCGTTCCTTGCAGCTGCAAAGAAGCCTGTTTCCTTTGCGGTGGAGCGTTCCGGCGGTCAGATGGCGGTGACCCATACTTATATCCACGGCACACCCGAAATGGCCGCTGCGGATGCCTACTATGCGGACCGTCTGGTGAAGCAGCTTCTGTGGATGCAGGGCGGCTTTAAGGTCTATGTCAGCGGTGACGAAAACATTTATAACAGTCTGAAGGCTGCATACTGTGCCGGCGGCTCCCGGGCATTTGATGCCGACTTTATGTCCGGTGTTTATGAAAAGCCTTTTGAAGTGGTCCTGGTGGACAAGGTCCCCGAGGAAAAGGGCGCATCCCAGGCAGTGGGCCGCCATCTGGGTGGCTGCCGTATCGGCTTTGATGCCGGCGGAAGTGACCGTAAGGTCTCTGCTGTGATCGACGGTGAGCCTGTGTTCTCCGAAGAGGTGGTTTGGTTCCCCAAGACCACCGAGGATCCCGACTATCACTACAACGGCATTGTTGCTGCTCTGAAGGCTGCTGCTGAAAAAATGCCCCGGGTGGATGCTGTGGGCGTGTCCTCTGCCGGTATTTACATTGACAACCGGACTATGGTGGCATCCCTGTTCCTGAAGGTCCCCAAGGATCAGTTTGAAGCCAAGGTCAAGGATATTTACATCCGTGCCGTAAAGGACACCTTCGGTCCTGAAGTGCCTCTGGTGGTCTGCAATGACGGTGATGTTACCGCATTGGCAGGGGCTATGGGGCTGGGTGAAAACGAGGTTCTGGGCATTGCTATGGGCACCAGTGAGGCAGTTGGCTTTGTGGATGCCCAGGGCAACATCACCGGTTGGCTCAACGAGCTGGCATTTATGCCTGTGGATGCCAATCCCGAGGCAATGGAGGACGAGTGGTCCGGTGACATTGGCTGCGGTGTCAAGTATTTCTCTCAGGACGGTGTGATCAAGCTTGCACCCAGAGCCGGTATTGCACTGGATGAAAGCCTGTCTCCTGCTGAAAAGCTGAAGGTGGTGCAGAAGCTGATGGAGGAGGGAAGCGATGCTGCTTCCAAGGTCTATCAGTCCATCGGTACTTATCTGGGTCATACCCTGGCTTACTACTATGAGCTGTACCACTGCAAGCATGTTTTGCTTCTGGGTCGTGTGATGTCCGGCAAGGGCGGTGACCTGATCCTGGAGGAGGCAAAGCGTGTTCTGGCGGATGAATATCCCCAGCTTGAGGGCAAGCTTCTGCCTGCACTGCCCGACGAAAAGTCCCGCCGTGTGGGTCAGTCTGTTGCAGCTGCCTCCCTTCCTGAGCTTTGATCATCAAAAAATGCTTGCTGCGATTTTGCAGCAAGCATTTTTGTTATTCCAATGAGATCTTTGCGGATTTTAGTGCTGAGGAAATGGCAACTGCCAGCAGGGGAGCGGCGACAATGGCGACGACTGCATTAAAGGTGGTGGCGGGCAGCTTATCGACTGTTCCCCACAGTGCGCCCTCCAGGGTCAATCCCTTCATCAGCATTCCACTGTAGAAACAGGTTTTTGACAGATACAGGAGCGCATAGGTCAATGCACCGGCGATCGTGGCGAATAGCGCACGCAGATACTTTTTGCTCTTGTTGTGCCAGGAGCCGCGAATTCCGTATGCCACAAGACCTGCGATCAGACCGTATGCACCCTTGGTCAGGCAGGTGATCCAGCACTCAGAAAGATACGCGGGGTCCAGCAGAATGTCATAGATCGCAGAGCCGAGACCGGCAGCCAGTCCGCCCAGCCAGGGACCGAGAAAAATGCCGGAAAGGGCACACATAATGTTACCCAGATGGAAAGCAGAGGTGCCCACAACGGAAGGTACTTTGATTCGTATGGCAGAGCCTGCCACCGTCAGGGCGGCCATCAGGGCGGCAATCACGATCTTCTTTGTGGTAAAGTGTTTGTTCATAAGTATTCCTCCTTTGAAGATCTGCGCCTATTGTAGCATAATGTGGCAATAAAAACAGAGCCAAAATGAACATAAAAAATAATGCCAGAAATATAGTTTACAGACTGTATGCTCTTGTGGTATGATATACCGTAATGAAACAGAAACTGAGGTTACAGCAATGGATTACATTGTATTGGATATGGAGTGGAATCAGCCCTGGCCCGGCTCTCCCTCCGCAAGGAAGGTGCTGCCGGTGCAGATCCGGGGCGAGATCATTCAGATCGGTGCCGTCCGGGTCACTGAGGCACAGAAGGTGGCAGATGAATTTCAGGTGCTCATCCAGCCTAAGTATTACCGCCGCCTGAACCGTCGGGTCAGCAAGCTCACCGGTATCAAGGAATCTCAGCTGCGGGAACAGGGCGTACCGATGGAGGAGGCAATGATGGCCTTCCGCGCCTGGTGCGGTGAGGATGTGATCTTCCTGACCTGGGGCTTTGACGATATTACCATTCTGCGGGAAAACCTGCGGCTTTACGGTCTGGAGGAAAACTGGGTCAGCCGCTGGTTCAATGCCCAGATGATCTTCAATGCCCAGACCGATGGCTCCAATGCCCAGAAGGCATTGAAGACGGCAATGGAAATGTTCGGCATTGAGGCAACAAGACCCGCCCACGATGCTTTGGGCGATGCCTACCACACGGCATTGATCTGCGCCCGCCTGGATTTGAAAAAGGGGACAGAGGAATACGGCTCCGCGCTGAAAAGCCATATCGACGGCTTCCACGGCGCACAGCTTCCCGGCTGCCTTGACCGCAAGGTTTATTATGATTATCCGGATAAGCGTGCAGCTCTGGCGGCTATGGCAGGGAAGGAGAATAAATGCCCCATCTGCGGGCGGCAGATGCTTGGCTCCCGTTGGTTTGCTCAGCCGGGACGGCGGTATATGGATCTTGCATCCTGTCCCGATCACGGAAAGTTTTTGATCCGAGTGCGGCTTTCTGAGCAGGCAGAGGGTATGGTCCGTGTCAGCCGCCTGACCTACGAGGCAACCTCGGAAGCGGCACAGGCCTATGCCCGCCGTGCGGAAAAAGCCGACCCGGAGGAAAAACGCCCCGCTTCCCGCCGCCGTCGCTCCCGTCTGGCAGATAAAAAGGACGAAGCATAACAAAGAAGAATTATTGAAAGCCATCCCTTTTCCGGGGGGATGGCTTTCTTCCGTAAAATGAAGAAAAACGCAAAAGTAATTCTTGACAGAACCATAAACCGGTGCTATAATAAACCACGCTATGGTGCCCCGGCACCTGTGAATTACGGGCCCTTAGCTCAGTTGGTTAGAGCCTCCGGCTCATAACCGGATAGTCCTGGGTTCGAGTCCCTGAGGGCCCACCATCAAAAATAAGGCACCTGCCTTTTTATATATAGGGGTATAGCTCAATTGGTAGAGCGGCGGTCTCCAAAACCGTAGGCTCAGGGTTCAAGTCCTT
>JAZNZZ010000084.1:0-10278 GCA_045595205.1 Faecousia sp. | reverse complement strand
GGCGATTATCAATCGCCCGCGTGATTTGCAACGCAAATCACCATTGCCTTCGGCAATGACGGGCGGATAATATCCGCCCCTACGACATCATTCCAAAGAGCGCGATAAATTGGAATTTACAAACGCCCGGGCGCTGCGGTGGTGTGCAGCGCCCGGGTTTATTACTGTTCCATAACGATTTCGTTGAAAAGCTGCAGGGTGTCGTCCAGCTTGTCATTAAACTTGGGACTTCCGAAAACACCTATGATGTACTGATGACCCTCTATGTCAAAGGCAGAGAGCAAGCAGCTGCCTGCCGCCTGGGTCTGTCCTGTTTTCAGACCGATGGCATAGGGACAGTAGTAATCCGTTTCCGGGTTCACCAGAAGGTTGGTGTTGATCCATTCCTTCTTCTCTCCCAGCACCGGAAGTACCGTTGCCTTGGGAAGTCTGGCAAACTCCATCAGCTTTTCATTTTTCAGGGAGAGCTTGGCGATCTCCACAAGATCATTAAAATTGGTATAGTGCCCGTCACTGTGGTAACCGTCGGGATTCTCAAAATGAGTGCCGGTGAGCCCCAGCGCCAGCGCCTGCCGGTTCATCTCCTCTACAAACACGGCGATCGCTTCTTCAACGCCCAGATCGGGATCTCCTGTGATCTCCCGCCCCGCCTGGGTGGCGATCAGATACGCCGCATCGTTGCCCGAGGGCATGATCATTCCCTGAAGCAGAGTCTCCACCGTCATCAGGTCACCCTCCTTCAGATCTGCGGTGGAGGCATCCTCCGGGATGCGGTCAAGGATCGTCCCCGCGATCAGCTTCTCCTCCATGCCCAGATACTGCATTGCCACATGGACAGAGAAAAGCTTCGTAATACTGGCAGGATACAGCTGCTCCTCCGGGTCACCCAATAAGTAAATATAGCTTTCACTCTGGCAGTCATAGACAAATGCCCTGGTTGCCGTAAGCTCCCGCTCCGGGGGATAGGTCGCCCAGGTGATGGGCGGCAGCTCAAAGGACTCAGTCAGCGCCTGCGTCTCCTCAGTGGGTTCGGTCACCGGCTCTGTGGTGGCTTCTGTTTCCGTTGCCGCCGTGGTTTCTGTGGGCGCAGGAAAGAAGGAACACCCGGTAAGTGCACCGGTGGAAACGCCCACGCAGGCAACTACGGCAAAAGCACCCAGCAGCACCAGCGCGGTAATTTTCAGTCCCAACCTGTTATTCATACAATAACCTCTTTTACTCTATTTCTATGCCGCCCTCAGGACGCACGGAGAGCACAAGGCAAGCACCCTCTCCCAGGGTGCTGTCGATCCCCTTTCGGAAATCCTCCAGCATATCCACAGGCACAAAGGCCTGCACTGTACCGGCAAAGCCGCCGCCGTGGACACGGTAGCCGCCTCTTCCCTTGAGATAGCGGTCGCACAGGGCAAGGGCAACTGCCACATCCTGGTTTTCCTTATAGCCTGCGGGGATCACATTTTGCAGGTACATATAGGAGCTGTAGCCGCTTTCCTTTGTCAGCTGCAGATAGGCTTCAAAATCACCTCTGGAAAGGGCATCCACCTGCATCGGCACCCGGGCATTTTCCCGGAAAAAGTGGACTGCCCGCATCACTGCACGGTCACCGCAGGTCTTTCTTAGATCACCTATGGCAGCATAAAATGCATCCTCGTCCACATCCCGCAGCACCTCTTTTCCAAAGAAGGCGCAGATCTTTTTCAGCTCACCGGGGATGGCGGCATATTCGTCGGTGAGATCTGCGTGGCTTGCCCGGGTATCGATGATGCAAAGGGCATAGCCGCAGGAGGCAAAATCAAAATCCACCTTTTGGATGGAAGGGTCAAGGGGGTCTTTAAAATCAATGAACACCATACCGCCCACGGCAGATGCCATCTGATCCATCAGTCCGCAGGGCTTGCCGAAAAACACATTTTCCGCATACTGGGCGATAATGGCGACCTCCGGCTGGGTGACGCTTCCTTCAAAAAACAGGTGGTTGATCACCGTGCCGATCAGCACCTCAAAGGCCGCAGAGGAGCTGAGTCCTGAGCCGGGAAGCACTGTGGATTCCATATAGGCATCAAAGCCCTTGACAGGGCAGCCAAGCTGCACGAACCGTGCCGCCACACCCCGGATCAGGGCGGCGGTGGTGTTGATCTCTTCCTCCTTTGGGGTCAGCTCCTGCAGGGATACCTGACACAGGGAATAGCCTTTGGAAAGCACCCGGATGGTATCCGTGCCGTTTAACGCAACTGCCGCCTGCATATCCAGATCCACCGCACCTGCCAGCACACAGCCGTGCTGATGGTCCGTATGGTTGCCACTGAGCTCTGTCCGCCCGGGAGCAGAGAAATACCGGGCAGGTGTGCCGCCGAAGGCCTGTGCAAAACCGGCATTTAACGCTTCTTTACGCTGGGGAGTAAGTTTCATAATGATTCTTCCTCTACAAAAAGATACTTTATTATAGCAGAACCGGCACACAAAAACAATGGTCTCTTGACAAATTCCCATCTCCTGTGTAAAATGACAAGGAAATTTCATAAAGACAGTTCGTGACCATCCTGTCTAAAGCTGCGGGGAGTCGATCCTCAATAGGTTTTCACAGTCAGCTTTTCACCACTACGGCGCAAAATCCCTCGAAAATACCAACAGGTATTTCCTTCGTGATTTTACTTGTCCTGCCTAAAAGCTGCTCTGCGAAAACTGCGCAGCACCCCACAGCAAAGAATTTTGCTTTAGATTTTTGCGCAGATGACGCAGCCTTGCTGACGCAAGGCAAGGAAGATAAGGAAAAATGCAAACAAAAGAATTGCTGTGGGGCTATCGATAATCGACTTCCCGCAGCTTAAAACAAAACTAGGGAATCGATGGCGCAGCTGCGCCATTTTTTGTTTATGGGGGCGGACAAGCCCAATGTCATTAAGCTATCGGTTATAGTGTCATTCTGAGGAGCAACGCGACGAAGAATCTCCTTTCAGGACGATGGAGATCCTTCGCTTTGCTCAGGATGACAACCTCTTCGCTTAATGACATTGGTGAACTGCCTCCATTTTTCTTTTTCAGGTGATATTTATGAGAAGATCTGCACGGAATCTGGTCTACAGCGCCATCATTGCCGCCCTGTATGTGACCCTTACCTACACACAAAACGCTTTGCTCCCCGGCACCACCACCAACGCCATTCAGTTCCGGGCATCGGAGGCTCTGTGTGTGCTCTCTCTGTTTACTCCGGCTGCCATCCCCGGTCTGTCTGTTGGCTGCCTGCTTTTCAACATCAGCTCCGGGGCACTGCCCCTGGATTTTGTCATCGGCACCGTCGCCTCTGCCCTGGCTGCCGCGGGAATGTACGCGGTAAGGAAGCTCACAGTGAAAGGCTATCCTTTGCTTGCAATGGTGCTGCCCGCCCTTTTCAACGGTCTTCTGGTAGGCTGGGAGCTTGATTATGTGATGGGCGGCGGCTTCTGGCTCAACGCTTTGTATGTTGCCATCGGTGAGCTGGCGGTGCTGCTGACTTTGGGAACGGCTTTGTTTTATGCCATAAAAAAATACAGCCACCGGATCTTCCGCTGAAGCGCAGGACAGGGTGTTCAAATTCCAATTTAGCGCTCCGTCGCGTAGGGAACGGATTTATCCGTTCCGCGTGATTTGCGTAGCAAATCACCATTGCCTGCGGCAATGCGGAATGCATATATGCATTCCCTACAGCACGATAAACAGGAATTTGTTTGGCAATTCTATTTAGTTGATAGAATTGCCTTTTTATGGTATCCTATAAGTAAGGATGTGTTTTTATGATCGAATTTCATACCCCCGGTTTGGAAAAAAAGGAAGAATATGAAAAGCTCCTGCGCTGTCAGGGGGAGCGGGGCTGTGAATACAGCTTTGTGAATCTCTACCTGTGGGGACGGCAGAAGGCCGCCATTGTTCACGGGCAGCTGGTGTTTTTCTCCCAGTTCAACCGGAAGAGCGTGTACCTGTTCCCCGCAGGCTGCGGTGATAAAAAGCCTGCACTGGATGCCATTATAGAGGATGCCCGGAAGCGGGGCATTCCCTGCCGCATCACCGGTCTTACCCAGGATGACTGTGCACTGCTGGAGCGGCTGTATCCCGGCAAGCTCCACTACCATTTTGACCGGGATTCCTTTGACTACATTTATGACATCAACGACCTTGCGGACCTGAAGGGGCGAAAGTTCCAGCGCAAGCGCAACCACCTGAACCGCTTCCGGGTCGCTTTCCCGGACCACGCCCTGATTCCGGTCACAGGCAAAAATCTGGACAAGGTACGGACCGTGGCAGAGCAGTGGTATGCCTCCAGACTGGCGGAGGATCCCCACGGGGATTTCCGTATGGAGCAGGCTGCCCTTTCCAGGGCTCTTGACAACCGGGAGGCACTTGGTCTGGAGGGTATGATCCTGGAGGCAGACAGCGCTCCCGTGGCGATGACCCTTGGCTCCCGTCTGAACAGTGACACCTTTGACATCCACTTTGAAAAGGCGCTGGACACGGTGGACGGAGCGTATCCCGCCATCAACAACGGCTTTGCCGGCTACCTCCGGGAAAAATACCCGGAGCTGCGCTGGCTCAACCGGGAGGAGGATATGGGCATTGAGGGCCTTCGCAAGGCGAAGCTCAGCTACAATCCCGCCCGGATGATCGAAAAAAGCTGGGCCTGCCTTCTGGAGGACGGCTATGACTATTGATGCACCCAAAAAGCAGGACATTCCCGCCCTGAAAGCCCTGTGGCAGGAGGCATTTGGGGATGAGGATGCCTTTCTGGACTGCTTTTTCAGCACCGCCTTTTCTCCCAAACGGTGCCGCTGCGTTACCCTGTCCGGGCAGCTTGCCGCCGCCCTTTACTGGTTCGACTGCAGCTGGGAGGGAAAAAAGCTTGCCTACATCTATGCCGTTGCCACGGATAAGGCCTACCGTGGTCGCGGTCTTTGCTCCGCCCTGATGGAAAGCACCCACCGGCAGCTTTTGGAAAACGGCTATGTGGGCGCTGCCCTGATCCCGGGAAACGAAGGTCTTTTTTCCCTTTACGAAAAGCTTGGCTACCGTTCCTTCTGCCCAATGGAAAAGGTGACGGTGGAGGCCGCCGGTGCGCCTGTCCCTCTGACAAAGCTTTCCAAAAAGGAATTTCTCACCCTTCGCAAAAAGCTGCTTCCGGAAAACGGGATCCTGCAGGAGGGGGTCACTGCGGACTTTCTCGCCTGCTTTACGGAATTTTATGCCGCAAAGGACTGTGTGATGTGCCTGTCCACAGAAGACAGCACCGCATACTTTCAGGAGTTTTTAGGCCCGCCGCAGCTGCTGCCCGGTGTCCTTGCCGCCCTGAAGCTGCAAAAGGGCATCGTCCGCCTGCCCGGTGAAAAAATGTCTGCAATGTATTATTCCCCGGAGGAAAAATGCCCCGGGTATCTGGGCATTTCCCTTGGATAAAAAATCCTCGTTGCAAGCCGCAACGAGGATTTTTTGAAGCGCATTGTCAATTATTCACTGTCAACCTGGTGCGTAGATCCGGATGACGCGTTATTGCAAGATTGATTTCATTCTCAGCTCTCAATTTTCAACCAGGACCGTCGGGGACGCCGGTCCCTACAGTGTGCGGTCTCCCGGATATTTTATGTATCGTTGGTCACATTGCCGTTGCCGCTGATGGGGATGGCATCTCCCAGGTAGGTGGGCTTTGGCTTGAACACCGTTATTGCAAAATCCTTGCACCGGGCAAGGATCTCCCGGCAGTCCCGGTACAGCTGACCGGAATAGGTCCGGTAGTCGGAGGACACACCGTATGCCTCCAGGCCCAGCTTTTGGGCGGCAAACACGGCGCGGTACAGGTGGTACTCCTGGGTGACGATGATCACCTTTTTCGCCTGAAAAACTGACTTTGCCCGGTATGCAGTCTCATAGGTGGAAAAGCCTGCGTGGTCCATAAACACATCCTCTGAGGGGACACCGTTTTCTGTGGCAAAGCTTTTCATTGCCGCCACCTCGTTGTACTCCACCCGTCCGTGGTCACCGCTCATTAAAAGCTTGGGGGCAGCACCGGCTTTATAAAGCTCTACGCCCCGCCGCACCCGATCGTGGAGCATATGGCTCAGGCTTCCGTCCTCCTTCACCTGACAGCCCAGGACGATAATGCAGTCCACATCCGTCAGCGCCGCAGCCTCCTCCGGGGTCAGCATCGTCCGCTTGCCCACGGCCTTTACATAGCCGTCCACGCCGAACACCGCCGCTGTGCCCACTAGGGCGCAGCACAAAAACAAGACGGTGATCCGCTTCAGCCACTTTTTCATTGTGCTCCCTCTTTTCTTTGTTTACATAACGCAATTATACATCTTTTTCCTCCCACAAGCAATAGACTTTAGGAAATCTTAAGAAACGGCAAGGACTTCAAAATGTATCCAATTGACTTACATAGAATAAATTATTATAATAAAAGAAAAAGGAGTTGTTCGGAATGAAGAAATTCTTTCTCGTTTCCCTTGTTCTCTGCCTGCTGGTCCTCTCTGCCTGCGGGACAAAAGCACCGGAAGTCACTTCCACAGAGCCCGCCACAGAGGCAACCACAGAAGCAACCACAGAAGCAACGGTCCCGGAGGCAACAAAACCCACCATCCCTGCCCCCACTGCGACCACAGCAGCCACAGAGCCTGAAAAAACAAAGGTTCCCTATCTTGTAAAGCTTGGGCGGGCGGACTTTCCCATTTACAAGGGTGACGGCTACGAGACCGGCATTGCCGGCTATGTATCCACCCCCGGCACCTTCACCATTGTGGAGGAGTCTCAGGACTGTGCAGGAAACCGCTGGGGAAAGCTGAAATCCGGCGCAGGCTGGGTGGATGTGACCCAGGCAGAAAAGGAGGCTGCCCGGGGTCCTGTGATCGAGATCGTTCCGGTGACCGACGAAATTATAAACAGGGGCGAGTATCTCCAGTATGCCTTTACCACCGATCCCTACACCCAGAGAATTCTTTTGAAGGCCAATGTGGATCTTACCAAGGTGGAGCTGCTGACCTTCGAGCTCACCGACCGCCTGATCGAGCAGACACCCTCCCACACCATTGACGGCTGGAAGGGCGGCGAAATGCTTCTGATCGAGGCCTCCTTCCCCGGGGATATGAGCACCTACGGTGTTCGGGTCACCGACGAGGAGGGTGTGGTTTACCGCTTTCACATTTGGGAGAACCTCTCCGGCGAAGGGGACACCTTCGGGCTCAGCACCTACGCGCCGTAACAGCGCGTCGGCGGCAGTTGAGAGTTAAGAGTTCAATTTGACACACCGCCAAAGGCGGTATGTCATCCTGAGCGGACCCTGAGCGAAGCCGAAGGGGTAGTCGAAGGATCTCCTTCAGAATGGCGGTGTTATCGATGGAGATTCTTCGCAATAGATAAGGTATGATTGCCACCGGCAATCATTATTATTAGAAGATTCGCTGCGCTCTGCAGCACGCTCAGAATGACAGGAAGATAAACAGGAATTTGTCACTCCGTCGCGTAGGGAACGGATTTATCCGTGACCTGTGATTTGCGTCGCAAATCACGCGGGCGATTGATAATCGCCCCTACGGTGTTGATCGATAGACAGCGCGATAAATGCGAATTTGAATGCTCGTGTTGCGGCAGCAACACGAGCATTTTATTTACTTTTGAAAATAGACCGTGTGGATGCCCGGGCCCCGGTGGTCCGGGAGGGTTTTTATGAGAGAAAAGCCGTACTTTTCAAGAACACGGATATGCGCCCCATTGGTGGACCAGGTGCGGGTGAAAATATTTCTGTCTGCATAGGCAGCGAAAAGCATTTTGTACAGCGCCGTGGTCACCCCCTGTCCCCGGAAGGAGGGGCGCACGATCAGGGTAGTCAAATAAATATTGGGAAGGGTCTCCGGCGGGATATGCTCACAGATATAGTCCTCCTTGTAGGACACAAAGGCTACCAGGGTTTCTCCCTCCAGCACCGCCGCAAACCGCTGCCTGGTCAGCTCTGCAAAATAATCCTGAACGCCGCCCCTTTGGGTCGTGTTTCCGGTAAGTGTCTGCTGGACAGAGGAGCCGCGGCTGGAAAGGGGCGGCACAAAATCGCCGTCCGCTTCTGTGAGCATTTCCAAAACCTGGGGATAGATGCGCTCCTGCTCCTCCCGGGATAAAAGCTTTATCTCCATAGCATCAGCCCTCCGTAGGAGGCTCAAAGGCGGAGATCAGGCTGTAATACTTATCCAGGGACGAGGTGGGATTCCAGGTCATATAGCCGCCGGTGCAGCCGGTGTCCCGAAGTGCCTTGATCTGTGCCGCCACCTCTGCAGAGCCGTAGCGGTTGTAAGGCTCACGGATGGCATTATATGCCTGGATCCAGGTACGGACCGCGGCGGGTGTGGCAGTCTCCTTCTGACGAAGGGCTACGCACTCGCCCCAGGCGTGGATGGTATCATAGGGATGCTCCCAGGGACGGTAATCCCCGGAGGCGGCAAAGTGGTCGGGATAGGGCATACCGCTGATGGCATCCACCACATTGCTGATGGCGGGCCAATACTGACCGTAGGCGGTCACATAGGTATAGGCGCCTTCGCCGTACACATCGGCGCTGACATAAGCGCCCTTTTCGTGGAGACGGTCTGCGGCGTACATCAAAAACCGCTGGATCGCCTGTGCCTTGGACTCGTTATAGGTGTTGCGGAAATCGATATTCCCCGACTGCTCATAGCGCCAGGTGCTGTCCGGGAAACGGACATAGTCAAACTGGATCTCGTTGAAGCCCATCAGCTCCACCGCCTCCACCGCAAGGTCTGTTTTAAACTGCCAGGCGGTCCGGTTATAGGGGGTGGGCCAATAGGTGGCAGACAGGCGCAGAGGCGTGCCGTTCAGGTCCGCAATGGCATACTCCGGGTGATCCTTCACAAAGTAATAGTCATTGAAGGTGGTGATCCGTCCGATGACATAATAGCCTGCATCCTTCAGCTTTTTAATGGCTGTCTGATATTCCTCCACGGTGTTGGAGGCAGCTGCTGCCGCAGAGGGGGAATACTTTTTCATTACCTCGGAGTCATAGCCGATGGCCTCGCCGTCGGTAATATCCACCACAAAAGCGTTGATGCCGCTTTGTTCTGCAAGGGCAATGTAGGAATCCACATCCTTGATGCGCCAGTTCACAAGATACAGGGTGCGGCACTCCTCCGGCATTTCGTTGCCTGCAATGGCAGCCTTCTCCCGGGGGAAGTAATCAAGGGCTGCCGCATCACCGCCGCCGTAGCGGTCACCCCGGTTCACATGGGTGGTGTAGCTGCCGGCATCATAATTCTTAAGCGCTTCCTCCTGAGCGTCCGCCACATACCAGGGCATAATGTACCCTTCGGTGTCCCCGAAGCTCACCCGGTACATATGGGCAGCACCCTTTTCGTCCACAAAGTCGCAGCCGGTGACCTCCACCGCTGCACCCTTTTCTGCAAAGGCCTCCAAAAGGTTGCCCTCTGCATCTCTCAGGTTTACCGCCGTACGCACATACAGCGTCTGGGCAAGGACACAGTCCGTGACCTCCTCCAGCACCAGCGCACCCTCCTGCAGGTAGCCAAGCACATCCTCCAAAAGGATGCCGTTCCTTCCCTCAGGGGTGACACCGTAACGCACCTGAGTGCCACGGGGGATCATTCCCAGGGATGCGCCCCCTTCATCAAACCATTCCACCTCCGGGACATAGGCGGCAACGAAGCCGGTCTCCCAGTTTTCCGTGGGGTCCACAGGCACGGTGGTGGGAACGGTGGTGGGCTCTGTGGCAGGTGCGGGAGGTGTAGTGCAGCCCACCAGCACCGCAAGGCACAGAACTGCCATTATGCATAACAGGGTATTCTTTTTCATAACGCGCTCCTTGATTTTATTCTTTAGGCTATGTTACTACAAAAACCGACAAATTTCAACCGGTTTCGACATTTCTGCGCCTCTGCACCCTATTAGAATATGAAAAATCAAGGCGGCTATGTATTTTTTAGGGCTGCCTCGCTTTTTCAGTGAGACAGCCCTTTTTTTAATTATGCATTCCTCAGTCGATGGTCAGCTTTGCTGTGTCGGAGATGTACTCGATGCCGTCCAGACCGTAGACGATACAGCGGTACTGATAGTTATTGTTGTTGGACTTCACCGTCACATTCAGGTTAGCAGTCTGGTTGCCATCCGCAGAGGTGTTCTTCCAAACAGCATTGAGGGGGTTGTAGAACTGCCACTGATATGCGTAAGCATTCTCAGCCACAACATTGAAGGTTGCAACCCCGCCAACTGCGCAGGTCACGCTCTCAGGCTGAGTGGTGA
>JAZNZZ010000083.1:0-5308 GCA_045595205.1 Faecousia sp. | reverse complement strand
GTACCATCTGTACGCCGACGAGTCCGGTTTGTTTGTCTCCGCGGCTCCTTTGACCTCTGTTAGTCTGTCGAAAAAACAGTTTTTCGACAGACTGCCGGACCTGTGACCGTACTTTGGTTTACGGTCACAGGTCCGTTTTTTAAGATCCCTCCCAGGGATGTTACACCTGGCAGGCGACAAGAAAAACATTGCATTTTGTGTAAAGCCATAGTATAATGTATTCGTGAAAAAGTGGACAAAATTCAAGTCCCGTTTTATAAGGAGGATGCACCATGAAAAAGCGCTTGCTTTCCCTGCTTCTTGCGGTGGTTATGGTGGCGACGATGATCGTCCTGCCGACCTATGCCGCGGAAGAAGCGCAGCCCGAAACCCAGGTTGGCTACTGCCAGCACTGTAAAAAAGTGATCCCCGAGGAGCAGTGGCTTCCCTGGGATCCCACCAACCTTGGTCCCCGTACCGGTCACTACTATCTGGACCGGGACATCAATGACCAGGCAAAGCAGATCACCATCAATCTGGACGATGATCTTTACCGGAATGTGATCTGTCTGGACCTGCGGGGCCGCAGCTACAGTGTGGAAAAGTTCCGCCCCTTCCTGATCTACGGCATCTTCTCCATTATGGACAGCGTGGGCGGCGGTGAGATCTCCACCACCGGTCAGACCGGCAATGCCAACGGCGCATTCTGCCAGATGGGCAAGAAGACCGGCTGTGTGGACGGCTCCGGTGAGCTGAACATCTACAGCGGCACCATCCGCAGAGTCAACACCGACACCGAGATCGTGGCCTACGGCGGCCTGATCTACGCATCCGCCGGTGCAACCGTGAACCTGTACGGCGGCAAGCTGGTGGGTGGCGATGTTCATGCCCGTCTCAACAGCTCCGGCAATCCTGTTTCCCCTCTGGGCGGCACCATCTATGCCACCGGCGCTAACATCAACATCTACGGCGGTACCGTCACCGGCGGCGTGGCAAATGACACCACCCTGACCCTCTCCGACGGTACTACCAAGAACTACGAGGGCAACGGCGGCAACATCTATGCCGAAAAGGGCTCTGTGATCACTGTCGCCGGCGGCGTGGTGGAAAACGGCTATTCCGACACCTACGGCGGTAATGTGACCTTTAAGGATTCCACCCTGAATCTGACCAGCGGTACCATTTCCGGCGGTTACTCCGAAGGTGCAGCCGGTAACCTGTATGCCACCGGTACCTCCACGCTGAACATCAGCGGCGGTGTGCTGAAGAACGGTGTCTGCACCACCCGTGGCGGCAACCTGTTCGTCAACAACGCAAATGTGGAGATCAACATCTCCGGCGGTGAGGTCTACGGTGATCTGTCTGTGGGCCTGTTCAAGAGCTTCACCCTTTCCGGCGCACCCAAGATCTATATGGGTCTGGGTAACGGTCTGCGCCTGCAATCCGTTAATACCACCAAGATGGACATCTCCGGTCTGACCGAGGGTGCGGAGATCTATTTGGACGGCGTGGACCAGGTGTTCACCGATGTTCTGGAAAATGCCGAAGCTTATCTTACATACTTTAAGGACGCCATCCGTGCCGATATCACCGTAGACGAGACCGGTGCGTTGGCAGTTGCCCAAGGCAGCACCGGCTTCTGCCCCCACTGCTGGGAATCCGGTGAGCAGGCGACCTGGACCGAATGGCACAATAACAGCAACACCTCCACCAGCCTGCTGGCGGAGACCGGCAGTGCTCACTACTACCTGACTGCCGCCACCACCCGTAAGGGTATCATCGGCATCGGTAATTCCTCTGTAAAGGATAATGACATCGTTTTCGATGCCGCCGGTAAGACCTGGACCACCACCGACAAGAAGCTCTTTAACCTCTACGGTGCGGTTTCTCTGATGGACAGCGTGGGCGGCGGTAAGTTCACCAGCACCGGTCACACAGAGGCCAACGGCGGTGTGATCATGGGCACCGACACCGGCATTTTCAATATGTACTCCGGCACCCTGTCCCGTACTGTTAAGGACGGTGAGGAACTGAAGAATGTGCTTGTGGGCGGTGTTCTGTATGCTCCCGCCGGATCTTCCACCAATGTGTACGGCGGTACCATTCGGGACGGCATCTCCGCCTCCGTCAGTGCCAAGAAGAATACCTGCAGGGGCGGTAACATCTATGCCGCAGGCAGCTTTACGATGACAGCCGGTGCTCTCATCGGCGGCAAGGCCTACAACAACAGCTATATTCTGCAGGACACTGCCAATCCCATTCTGAATTCCTCCGGCAATGCCACTACCTACACCGGCACCGGCGGCAACCTGTATGTCGGTTCGACGGCTACCATCACCGGCGGTCACCTGGTGGACGGCAACGCAGGCTTCGGCGGCAATCTCTATGTCTCCTCCGGTGCAACGCTGACCCTTTCCGGCGCTGTGCTCCGTGGCGGTGTGGCGGATGAAACAGCCGGCATTGTGGATCCCGAATATAACCTCACTATGAACGGCGGTAACCTGTATATTGCCGGTTCTTCTTCCAAGCGGCAGGTGCTGGCTATTGAAAATATGATCCTGCGCAGCGGCAAGGCCAGAGAGTACGGCGGTAACCTCTATGCCACCATCACTGACCTGACCCTTCGGAACAGCATCATCACTGACGGTGTTGCCGGTCTCCAGTCCGGCGATGACGGCCGTGGCGGTAACCTGTACCTCACCGGCACCGTGATCGGCGATATGTACGACACCACCGTTGGTAACGGCTATGCTCTGGGTCACGGCGGCAACCTGTATGCCCCCGGCGGCATTGCATTCTATATGTACAGCGGCCTGGTTACCTCCGGTGAGGCCAAGAGCTACGGCGGTAATATGTACTGCAACGGTATGTATCTCCACGGAGGTATCGTCACCAACGGTGTATCCGGCCTCAACGGCGGTAACATCTTCGTCTACGAGGGCGAAAACAACTTCCTGACCATTGAGGCAACTGCCGACGGTCCTGCACCTATCGTATCCAATGGCAACGGCAGCTCTTTGGGCGGCAACATTGCCCTGGGCAAGAACACCACCGGCACCATCACCGGCGCTATCATCGAAAATGGCAACGGCGACACCGGCAGCAAGTCCTCCTTCAATGCCGACAATGTCTATGCCAATGTGGGCACTACTCTGACGATCACCGATACCGAGATCCGAGGCATCCAGGCCGACGGAATTTGCGGCAACGGTGTGTATGCCGGCGGCGAGCTGATCCTGAAGGGCAGCACCACTATCACCAACGAAGAGAAGGCATCCTGTATTTACATTGCCTCTGACGGTTCTCTGACCGTGGATGCCGGCTTTACCGGCGAGACCAGCGTTGCGTTTGAGGATGCTCACTTCGCTGATCCCGAGGAGCCTCAGGGCGGCACTGTGGCTGAGCAGAACACCGCCACCGGCGTGTTCACCGGTAAGCTTCTGCTGGAGGGCTATAAGAGCCGTGATTACGGTCTGCCCGCCATCTTTGCGGAAGAAAATGACAGTAAGCTTTACATCGCATCCACCGCAGTTGTGGATCCTGCTCTGGATACCGTGGTTTGGTACAGAGATAACGATGCAGCTGCCGCAGCCCTGACAGACAGCAGCTATCTGAAGCTGTATAAGACAGAAAACGCCCTGAACCTGAATGGTGATCTGGTGGTTGACCTGAACGGCAACAACCTGACCGTCACCGGCACCGGCAAGGTCAGCGGCTTCGACAGCAAGAATGACGATTATACCGCATACGGCAACCTGACCGCTGATGGCGAGATCGAAGTCGAAAAGGTATATATGGCACCCAACGGCAGACGCTATGTGGCGGTAGCAGGGGAGACCGGCACATCCTTCCACAGACTTGGTATGGCGATCACCGGCGTGTCCCTTCGTCCCTCCGTACAGGGTATCTACTACAAGGCTATCTGGGAATGTGACGATGTTCTGAAGGAGAAGCTCGAAGCCTTTGGTGTGGCAGTGAGCGTGTACGGTATGCCCGGCGCTGACTTTGCAAATGACGAAGGCACACTGTACACCAACCTGGCAGCTGACAGCTTCGTCAGCGGGCAGGCGGTCACCAGTGCGATGATCACCAACATCATCCGCAATGGCGAGGACAACCAGACCCGCGGCACCATGCCCATCTATGCTGCGCCCTATGCCGTTGTGGACGGTGTGACCATCGTGGCAGAGGACAACAACCCCACCATGGGCGGCGTGATCTACAATATGAAGCAGGTGCTGCAGTCCATCAATCGGGTATGGCCTAAGCTCACAGACACCCAAAAGCAGGGCATCCGTGACCTGTATGCGATGGATGCTGATACATTTGATACCTGGGATCTGTACAACATTACTGCCGACATTAACGGCACGGCTTCCATCCGTCCTCTGAAGGTGCTGACCCTGGGTCACTCTCTGGCAGTGGACAGCGGCCATATGCTGAACCTGGTGGCAGATGCGGAAGGGTATGACCAGCCTATGGAGATCGCAACTCTCTATTACTCCGGCTGCCCCCTGTACAAGCATGTCAACTATATTAAGAACAATTCTGCTGTGTATGACCTGTATGTCAGCTCCACCACCACCCCCGACAAGCCTCCTGTGATCACCAAGGGTGTGACTATGGAGTACGGTGTGGAGTATGCTGACTGGGACATCATCATTATGCAGGGCGGTGTGTTTGAGATCGCTTACGATGAAAAGTATACCGACGGCAACATTCAGTTCATCCAGAACTATGTGGATTCCATCAAGACCAATCCCGATGCTATCTATGCCTGGCATATGCCCTGGGCAACGCCCACGGATACCACCCTGCGGGATATGTATCCCTACAGCCCCAACAGCTACTACACCAGCTACGAAGCCTTCAACGATGACCGTGCAACATTCTACAATGCCATCACCGGCTGCGTGGGCAGACACATCGTTACCGACGACAGCTTTATCTACCTGATCCCCTCCGGTACTGCCATTGAAAACGCTCTGTCCAGCTACCTGGAGGAGCCGGATCTGCACCGTGACTATGCCCACGTTTCCGACCTGGGCCGTGTGATCTCCTCCTACACCTGGTACTGCACCCTGGCAGGCATTGATCAGCTGGACGAGATCGCTCTGGATGCCATTCCCGTCGCTTTCCTGAAGTCCACCTCCGATAAGACTCAGGACAGAGTCCTCACCGATGCGGAAAAGGCGATCATTCTGGAGTCTGTGAACAACGCTCTGAAGAATCCCCTCCAGATGACCCAGTCTGTTTACACCACAGCACCCTAACCAAATAAAAAAGCCGCCCATCGAGCACTCCGTAAGGAAGTGCGCCTCGATGGGCG